>CANFWT010000019.1 GCA_947450895.1 Comamonadaceae bacterium
ATCTGGTCGTAGGCTTTGGCCTGGCCGCCGAATTTGGATGCCAACACCGTGGTGATGGCCGCTGTCAGCGTGGTTTTGCCGTGGTCAACGTGACCAATCGTGCCCACATTGACGTGGGGCTTGGTACGTGTGAATTTTTCTTTTCCCATAGATTTTCTCCAAAAGAGCTACATCCCGCGTGTGATTTAACGTCTGCACGGTATTGCTGATTCAACTCGCACGGGCACGAGGTGGCATACCGTCGCAGACAACTTCGAAACTCTCTAATCGGTTGGGGACAGAGCTAAAGATGTGTCCCACAAAAGTATTACTTAGCCCTTGCTGCCATGATGGCTTCGGACACATTACGCGGAGCTTCCGTGTAGTGCTTGAATTCCATGGTGTAAGTCGCACGGCCTTGGGACATCGAACGCAAGGTCGTGGAATAACCAAACATTTCCGACAATGGCACTTCGGCCTTGATGGCTTTGCCTCCGCCAACCATGTCTTCCATACCCTGGACCATGCCGCGGCGTGAAGACAGGTCGCCCATCACGTTACCAGCGTAGTCTTCCGGTGTTTCGACCTCTACAGCCATCATCGGCTCCAGAATCACGGGGCTCGCTTTGCGGCATCCTTCTTTGAAACCAAAGATTGCAGCCATCTTAAAAGCCAACTCGTTCGAGTCAACGTCGTGGTACGAACCAAAGTGCAGCGTGACCTTCACGTCTACCACCGGGTAACCTGCGAGCACACCTTGCGTGACGGCTTCGTGGATGCCTTTTTCGACTGCGGGGATGTATTCGCGCGGAACCACACCACCCTTGATGGCGTCAACAAACTCGATGCCCTTGCCGGCTTCGTTGGGTTCGATTTTCAGAACCACGTGGCCATACTGCCCCTTACCACCAGACTGGCGCACGAATTTGCCTTCGGCGTCTTCGATCGTCTTGCGGATGGTTTCGCGGTAGGCCACCTGGGGCTTTCCAACGTTCGCCTCCACGCCGAACTCGCGCTTCATACGGTCGACAATAATTTCCAAATGCAACTCGCCCATGCCGGCGATCAGTGTCTGGCCGGACTCTTCGTCGGTTTTAACGCGGAACGAAGGGTCTTCTTGGGCCAGTCGCTGCAAAGCGATGCCCATTTTTTCTTGGTCAACCTTGGTTTTGGGCTCCACGGCCTGGGTAATCACAGGCTCAGGGAACACCATACGCTCCAGCATCACGATAGCTGCGGGGTCGCACAAGGTTTCACCAGTGGTCACATCTTTCAGGCCCACGCAGGCCGCGATGTCACCGGCACGGATTTCGCTGACCTCTTCCCGGTTGTTAGCGTGCATTTGCACAATACGACCAATGCGCTCTTTTTTGCCACGGATTGGGTTAAAGACGCTATCGCCTTTTTGCAACACGCCCGAATAGACACGCACAAAGGTCAACTGCCCCACAAAGGGATCGGTCATCAATTTGAACGCCAGGGCCGAGAATTTTTCCGTGTCGCTGGCTTGGCGCACCACAGGAGCCTCGTCTTCATCCATACCGCTCACCGGAGGGATGTCCACGGGCGAAGGCATGAACTCGATCACCGCATCCAGCATGCGCTGCACACCCTTGTTCTTGAACGCAGAGCCGCAGTACATGGGCTGGATCTCGCTGGCAATGGTGCGCTTGCGAATACCAAACTTGATCTCTTCTTCAGTCAAGTCACCCTCTTCGAGGTACTTGTTCATCAGCTCTTCTGTGGCTTCAGCGGCAGCCTCAACCATTTTTTCGCGCCATTCGTTCGCCAAGCCGACCAACTCCGCCGGAATATCGCGGTAGTCGAACAACATGCCTTGAGAGGCTTCGTCCCAGATGATGGCTTTCATCTTGAGCAAGTCGACCACACCGGTGAAGTTTTCTTCAGCGCCGATTGGGATCACCATCGGGACTGGACTGGCCTTGAGGCGCAGTTTCATCTGATCAACGACTTTGAAGAAGTTGGCACCGGTACGATCCATCTTGTTGACAAAGGCCAAGCGAGGCACTTTGTACTTGTTGGCCTGGCGCCACACCGTTTCGGACTGGGGCTGCACGCCGCCCACAGCACAATACACCATGCAAGCGCCGTCGAGCACGCGCATGGAACGCTCGACTTCAATCGTGAAGTCCACGTGTCCAGGGGTGTCAATAATGTTGATGCGGTGCTCGGGCAAGGACTTGTCCATGCCTTTCCAGAAGCAGGTGGTGGCCGCTGAGGTGATAGTGATACCACGCTCTTGCTCTTGCTCCATCCAGTCCATGGTGGCCGCGCCGTCGTGAACTTCACCAATCTTGTGGTTTACGCCGGTGTAAAAAAGTACGCGCTCGGTGGTGGTGGTTTTACCGGCGTCGATGTGCGCCGAAATACCGATGTTGCGGTAGCGCTCAATAGGGGTATGGCGAGCCATGGTGGATCCTTCGTTGATCTGTGTCTTGAAAATGCGGCCCGCACAACGCGGCGCCGCAAGCAACCTTTGACCTTAGCGCGGTACCGCGACAGTGCAGTGACACTGCCGACCCCACGCGCCGCCCAAAGGCTGCGAAACACCGCTTTTAGAAGCGGAAGTGCGAGAACGCCTTGTTGGCTTCGGCCATGCGGTGAACTTCGTCACGCTTTTTCATGGCGCCGCCACGGCCTTCGGTGGCTTCGAGCAACTCGTTGGCCAAACGCAGCGCCATGGATTTTTCACCACGCTTGCGCGCAGCTTCCTTGATCCAGCGCATGCTCAGCGCCAAGCGACGCACGGGGCGCACTTCGACGGGCACTTGGTAGTTCGCACCACCGACGCGGCGGGATTTCACCTCCACCATCGGCTTGACGTTGTTGATGGCAACCGTAAAGGCTTCCAAGGGGTCTTTGCCGGGGTGCTTCTTCTCGATCTGCTCCAACGCGCCATAAATAATGCGCTCAGCGATCGCTTTTTTGCCGCCTTCCATGATCACGTTCATGAATTTCGACAGCTCGACATTGCCGAATTTAGGATCCGGCAGGATTTCACGTTTAGGGACTTCGCGACGACGTGGCATTTTTTCACCTCTTTGCTTCAGTTGGCGTCTTATCAGACACCGCGAGAGTCATGTGACTCCCACTTACTCGACCCACACAAACAATTTTGTGCTTCGGGTCACTACGCTGCATCACCGCGCCACGCGGGAAACAGCACCTTTTTAATCTTCAAAAACCAGGGAAACCCCGGCTTATTTGGCTTTTGGCCGTTTTGCACCGTATTTGGAGCGCGACTGCTTGCGGTCTTTCACGCCTTGCAAATCGAGCGAACCGCGCACGATGTGGTAACGCACACCGGGCAAGTCCTTGACACGACCGCCACGAACCAGCACGACGCTGTGTTCTTGCAGGTTGTGGCCTTCGCCGCCGATGTAAGAAATCACCTCAAAGCCGTTGGTCAAGCGCACTTTGGCGACTTTACGCAGAGCGGAATTGGGCTTCTTGGGCGTCGTGGTGTACACACGGGTGCATACGCCACGGCGTTGGGGAGAGTTCTGCATCGCAGGGCTCTTGGATTTGATCGTTTCGACCTCGCGCCCCTGACGCACTAGCTGGTTGATGGTTGGCACTCAAGCCTCCTAAAGAAAAACGTCCCTAAACGTTTGGTAACAATGATTCAAAAACTTCGAAAACGTGAATCCCTTCGGAAATTCCGAAAAGCCTTCTAATATACCAGATCAGCGGATCCACAAGCGCAGGGCATCCCAAGCGCGGCCCAAAACACCGGCTTGGCCAATGGTGTCAAGTGCTTGAAGCGGGATTTCGGTGAACAAAACACCTCCCACCAATACGCGCAATGCGGCTACGGTCTGCCCTTTGGCCACAGGCGCCACCAAAGGATCGGTGCGAACGACTTCAGTCGTAAGCTTGGCACCAGCACCGGCCGGCAGGGCCACAACCACAGCGTCGGGTAAGCCTACTTTGAGTGTGCTGGCGTCCCCTTTCCAAACTTTGGCGCTCACCACAGCCTGGCCTGCGTCAAACAGCTTGACCGGCTCGTAGGCGGTGAAGCCCCAGTTCAATAGCTTTTGGGACTCGTTGGCCCGCGCGTTTTCGTTGGCAGTACCCAGCACAATAGACAAGAGGCGCCGACTTCCGTTGGCGGCGCCCGCGACTGCAAGCCCGGGGTATTCACGTTTGGCCGTAGCGACCATGCAGTAACCCGCTGCCTCGGTGTAACCGGTCTTCAATCCGTCCACGCTGGGGTCGCGCAGAAGCAGTAAATTGCGGTTGTTGTCGTTGGCCGCGGGCGTGCCTGGGTAGCGGTATTTCTTGATCGCATAGTACCCAACGTACTCTGGAAAGTCGGCCATGAGGCGCGTCGCCAAGACGCTGAGGTCACGCGCTGTAGTGGTGTGGCCGGGCTCGGTCAGGCCTTCCGGGTTTTTGTAGGCGGTTGATTTCAGACCTAAGCGCCGGGCCTGATCGTTCATCATTTGCACGAAGTGGGCGACATCACCGCCAACGCCTTCAGCCAGCGCTATCGTTGCGTCGTTGCCCGACTGCACCACCATGCCTTTGATCAGGTCCTCAACCGGCACCTGCATCTTCGGGTCAATGAACATGCGCGAGCCAGGCATTTTCCAAGCCCGTTCGCTCACGCCAAAAGTTTGGGACAGGCTGATTTTTTTTGATTTCAGCGCATCGAACACCAGATAGGCCGACATCAGCTTGGTCAAAGAAGCAGGCTCCATGGGCGAATCAATGTCCTTGGATGCCAGCACTTGGTGGGCGCTCACATCGAGCAAAAGGTAGGAGCGTGCGGCAATTTCGGGAGGCGCAGGCGATTGGGCGGCGGCGGCTAGGCAGAAAACGGCGAGCCAGTAGGCAATGAATGTGCGCATGTACAGAGGTGTGAAGTAAGTGTCCGAGCGTGGAAACAGCGCGGGCAGGGTAAGGAAATGGCGCATGCGGCCTAGGAAGCGACCCCACCAACAGGGGTTGGGCGCTGCCGAGAAGCCCCGCAATACGACTCTATGGGGCGTCCAAGTGGCGTGCGACCAGGCCACGCAAGAGGGGCAATTGTCCATGAAAGAAGTGCTCAACGCCCGGAATCACCGTCACAGGCAACTTTTGCGGCCTGGCCCAGGCCAGGACATCGGCCAGCGGTACGGTGTCGTCCTCTTCGCCATGGATCACCAGCGTGCGCGGATGCAAGTCGGTGGCAACGGGCGCCACCTCAAAGCGGCTCGTGGCCGTACCAACCAGCACCAGCTTGGCGACAAAGCGTTCGCTGGCGAGTTGCTCGGCCGCCTGGCTGGCGACAAAAGCACCAAAGGAAAAGCCCGCCAGCGCCAGTCCACCCGCACCATCGGCCTGTGGCGCGCACTGTGCCACCACCGCCAGGAAGTCGTGCAACTCGCCCACGCCCTGGTCGTATTGGCCTTGGCTTGCGCCCACGCCGCGAAAATTGAAGCGCACCGCCTGCCATCCGGTCTGCACAAAGGCCCGCGCCAGCGTCTGCACCACCTTGTTGTCCATCGTGCCGCCAAACAAGGGGTGGGGATGGGCAATCACCGCAACCCCGCGAGGCTTCTGGTCGGGGCCGGCATCGGGCGTATCCACCAGCATCTCCAAGGTGCCGGCCGGACCTTGGAGCATGGACCGGGTCGTGCGCGGGTTCATCGCGCTCAGTGCCCCAGGTGTGGCGGCACCAAGAGGCGCTCCACCACCTTGCCACCAATCAGATGCTGGTTAACGATGTCGTCAATGTCTGAAGCGTCCACATAGGTGTACCACACGCCCTCCGGGTAGACCACCGCCACCGGGCCGGCCGCACAGCGGTCCAGACATCCCGCTTTGTTGACGCGAACCTGGCCGGGGCCAGAGCGTTGGGCTTGGCGAACCAACTGCTTGCACCGGTCAAACCCGGCTTGGGCCTGGTGATGGGCGCAACAGTCTTCGCCGTTTTTGCGCTCGTTGAGGCAGAAAAAAATATGCCGCTCGTAATAAGGTTTCTCGGGCGTGTTGGGCAGGGTACGGTCGGTCATGGCTTGATTTTAGGTGCCCTTGCCGCCCCTGGCGATATGCGCCAGCGCCACGCCCATGGCCGCATAAGGCCAGACCCAACCCAGCCATTGGGCGATGCCATTGAATCGAATGAATCGCCCCTGCTCCCAGGCTTGCAGTGTTTGCGCAAAATAAGGCCCGGTGGGCGCCTGGTTCAACAAACCGATTTGCAAACCCAAAGCCAACAATGCGAGTGACGCGCTAACCCGCCAGGAAACTGTGACCAATGCCATGGCAGTAAGCAGCGCCACTGCAGTACCCGCGGCCGCCGTCGCATTGAACCAGGCCCAGGTGTGCGCAGGCCCCCAGCTCAGAGCCGCCGACAGCCCGGTCGCCGCAAACCCCAGTGCCACCACCGACGGCACCAGAACCAGCCGCCTGCGGCCTGCGCGCACCACGCAAAACCCCAACAAGCAAGGAACCAACAAGCCCAGTGCGACGCACAGCAATTCGGAAATTGGCCCCAGCGGCGTTAGCGCCGGACTACCCGCAAACCAGTCCTCACCCCAAGGCAACAAGGAAAGCAGGCCCTCCTGAAGAAGCTCGCCCAGGCGCGTCCAAATGTGGCCCAGGCCAAACGGAACCGCTGCCGGAAAAAGCAGGGCCGCCGGCCAACTCAGCAGCAAGACCAAGACGCCCCGAGACTGCGGCGCCAACCAGCGCTGCTGCCACCCGTCCCACCAGCGCAGGCCCCCTGCGCGCTCCATCGACAGCGCGATTAAGCCGCCCAGCGCAGCACCGGCGGTGTTGAGCAGCCAATCCTCCCGCGAAGCCACCCGCTGTGGCAAATAGCTTTGCAAGCTTTCCATGGCAAGTGACAGCAGACTGGCGCACAGCAGTGCCCGCAATACGGGCAAGGTACGGGTGCCCGCGCGCAAGACCACCAGCACCAAAAGGGCTCCCAGCGGCAAATAGCCGATCAAGTTGATGGCGACGTCAAAACCAGACCAGTACCGCGGCACGGGAGCCGATAAAAAAGACCACGGTGCCAGCCCCTGGTCGCGCCAATCGGTAAACGGATAAAGGCTGGCGTAAACCACCAACGCGATGTACATCGCGGTCACGGGCCAGGCGGCAGACTTGCGCATGGCCAGGTTCGGGTTAAAAGGGCTTGAGCACCACCAGTAGGACGCTGGCCACCAGCATCAGCACCGGGGCTTCGTTGAACCAGCGAAACCACACGTGGCTACGGCGCACGGTACCGGCCTCGAACTGGCGCAAGAGACGCCCGCAGTAGTGGTGGTAAGTCAGCGCGAGCGCCACCACACCCAGCTTGGCATGCATCCACGCATTGCCCGGACCTTGGCCTATGCCATAGACCCAGAACAGGGTCAGGCCCAGCGCCAGCGCCGGTACCGCCAGCAGGGTCGTGAAGCGCAAGAGCTTGCGCGCCATGAGCAGCAGGCGATCCCGCTCGGCCACCGACTGCGGCTCCACCATGGCCAAATTGACATAGATGCGCGGCAGATAAAACAAACCAGCAAACCAGCTGGCCACAAAAACAATGTGAAACGATTTGACCCAAAGCATGGGCAAAGTGTAGTCGCAGGCTGCTTCGGCGCACCCATCGCCCAGCAAAGCGACAAAAAAAACCCCAGCACGCGGGCCGGGGCTTAAAGCCTATTTGCTGTCACACATCAAGGCCCCGCTCAGGGAGGAAAAGCGGGGAGCGCGAAGCGCTCAGCCGGTAGGATATCAGATAAATAACAGTATCGTTAAATATTTTTTTGATGTTTGTTTTCACAAAAAATATATGCTTAATCGAAGCAACGCAAAAATCAGTACATGAAGAGCGCGCAAAAGGCTTTTCAGATGCCTCTCAACAGACCGCAACGCCCAGCGCACCAGCACCAGGCAAACTGAGGCACAATTTTGTCCATGATCACACCCGCACCCTTTCCCGCCAGCCGCCCGCGCCGCCTGCGTCGCGACACCTTTACCCGCAACCTGGTGCGTGAAAACGCACTTACAGCACACGACCTGATTTACCCGGTGTTTGTGGTTGAAGGCCAGGGCCAACGGGTGCCGATCGCGTCCATGCCCGGCGTGGAACGCCTCAGCCTGGATTTGCTTCTGCCCGTGGCCGAGTCTTGCGCCAAGCTGGAAATCCCTGTGATGGCGCTGTTCCCGGTGATTGACCCGGCGCTCAAAACTTTTGAGGGCAGCGAGGCGCTCAACCCCGACGGCTTGATTCCGCGCATCGTGAGGGCGCTCAAAAAAGAATTCCCCCAGCTCGGCGTCATGACCGACGTTGCTCTGGACCCCTTCACCACCCACGGTCAAGATGGACTGCCAGACACCCGGCCCGGCAACGAGGGCTACATCCTCAACGACGAAACCACCGCCATCCTGGTGCAGCAGGCGCTCACCCAAGCGCGTGCCGGCGTGGACATCGTCGCGCCCAGCGACATGATGGACGGGCGCATTGGCGCCATTCGCCAAGCGCTGGAGGCCGAGCATCTGATTCACACCCGCATCATGGCCTACAGCGCCAAGTACGCCAGCGCCTTTTACGGGCCGTTTCGCGACGCGGTGGGCTCGGCCGGCAACCTGGGCAAGGGCAACAAAAAAGTCTACCAAATGGACCCGGCCAACACCGACGAGGCGCTGCGTGAAGTGGCCATGGACATTGCCGAAGGCGCCGATATGGTCATGGTCAAGCCCGGTATGCCCTATTTGGACGTAGTGCGCCGCGTGAAGGACGAATTCAAGGTACCGACCTTCGCCTACCAAGTGTCGGGCGAATACGCCATGCTCAAAGCCGCAGCGCAAAACGGTTGGCTGGACCACGATGCGGTGATGTTGGAAAGCCTGCTGGCCTTTAAGCGTGCGGGCGCCGATGGCGTGCTGACTTATTTTGCGCTGGACGCGGCGCGCGCGCTCAAGGCCTGAAGCGATCACTCGGTTACCATGCTCCGGACCCGGGCCACAGGTCCGATTTGAAAGCCCCATGGACCTCAAACCGCTGGTAACCCTGTTGGCCATCGTCAACCCGCTGGCTATCGTGCCTTTTTTCATCCACTACACGCAAAGTTTTTCGCCTGCACAAAGGCGCAACACCATTCGCGTGTCGTCGTTCAGCGCCTTTGTGGTGATCGCCATCAGCGCTTTGGCGGGCCTGCAAATTTTGGAGTTTTTCGGCATTTCGCTGGCCAGCTTTCAGGTGGGCGGCGGCATGTTGCTGCTGACCAGCGCACTCAATATGCTCAACGCCCAGCCCGCTGAGGCCAAGACCAGCACCCATGAGCTTGAAGACGGCGTGGAAAAAGCCGCCATGGGCGCCAGCATTGCGGTAGTTCCCCTGACCATTCCGCTGCTCACCGGCCCGGCCACCATGTCTACGGTGGTGATTTATGCCGACAAGGCCAAGACGGTGCTGCAAATGGGCACGCTGGTGGGCTACGGCGTGGTGGTGGCGCTGGCCACCGCCTTGTGTTTTTCGCTGGCCCAACCGATTGCCCGCGTGCTGGGCAAAACCGGCATCAATGTGATGACCCGGCTGATGGGCCTGATTTTGGCGGCGCTGGCGGTGGAGGTGATGTCTGACGGTCTGACCAAGCTGTTTCCGGTGCTGGGACATTGACACAGTAGCCCGCTTTTTTTCAAACCACCTTTTGCTGAAAGCCCGCCATGTCTGAACCCCAAGCCTTTGCGTCTAGCCCCGATCTGACGGTGGAACTGCGCGGCCCGGTGCTGTGGCTGACCATCACCCGCGAAGAGCGGCGCAACGCCATGAGCCACGGCGTGCTCGCGGGTATGGCGCAAGCCATTGCGCAGGCGCAAAGCGACCGCAGCGTGCGCGCCATTGTGGTCACTGGCGCGGGCAGCAAGGCCTTTTGCGCCGGGGCCGATTTGCAAAGCGCCCAGGCCTTTACCACCGACTATTCCGAGCCCCACGGCCACTTGGCGCAGCTGCTGCGCGTGGCCAAGGCCAGCTACCTGCCACTGATTGCGCGCGTCAACGGCGCCTGCATGGCCGGCGGCATGGGCTTGCTGGCCATGTGCGACCTGGCGGTGGCCAGCAGCCATGCCATATTTGGCCTGCCCGAAGTGAAAGTGGGCGTGTTTCCGGCCCAGGTGCTTAGCGTCTTGCAGCACCTGATTCCCCGGCGCACCTTGGTGGAAATGTGCATCACTGGCGAGCCCCTCAGCAGCGCGCAGGCGCTGGAATACGGCTTGGTGAACTATGTGGACGACGATGTGGACGCCAAGCTGGCCTGGCTGCTGGCGCGCCTGCTGGATAAGTCCCCGGCCGCCGTGCGCCGCGGCTTGTACACCATGAAGAAGGTGGAGGCCATGGCGTTTGAAGAGTCCATGGCGTTTACCGAGAGCCAAATCGCCCTTTTCACCCTGACCGAGGACGCCCGCGAGGGCCAAAAAGCCTTCCAGGAAAAGCGCAAGCCCGTTTGGACCGGAAAATAAGCACCATGAGCGACACCACTTTTGACTACATCATCGTAGGCGCAGGCACCGCCGGTTGCCTGCTGGCCAACCGCCTGAGCGCCGACGCCTCCAAACGCGTGCTGCTGCTTGAGGCCGGGCGGCGCGACGACTACCACTGGATCCACATTCCGGTGGGCTACCTGTATTGCATAGGCAACCCGCGCACCGACTGGCTGTTCAAAACCGAGCCCGAGCCCGGGCTCAATGGCCGCAGCCTGATTTATCCGCGCGGCAAGACGCTGGGCGGCTGCAGCAGCATCAACGGCATGATTTACATGCGCGGACAGGCGCGCGACTACGACGGCTGGGCGCAGCTGCTGGGCGACGAGAGCTGGAACTGGAAGCACAGCCTGCCCTACTTCAAACTCCACGAAGACCACCACAAAGGCGCCAGCGCCCTGCACGGCGCGCGCGGCACCGCGCCCGAGCTGATGCAAGACGCCAGCACCGCCTACCGCCAAGTGCTGCGCCACCGCAACGCCGGGGGCGAATGGCGCGTCGACAAACAACGCCTGCGCTGGGACGTGCTCGAAGCCTTTGCCCAAGCCGCCGTGCAAGCGGGCATTCCAGCCACCGACGACTTCAACACCGGCGACAACGAGGGTGTGGGCTACTTTGAAGTCAACCAAAAAGACGGCTGGCGCTGGAACACCGCCAAGGCCTTTTTGCGCCCCACCTGCTACGGGCGGCCCAACTTTGAACTGTGGACCAGTGCGCAAGCGTCCAAGCTCGTTCTAGAAGGCGGCACTGGCGCGGACCCGCTGCGCTGCACCGGCGTGCAGGTGTGGAACGGCCACGAAATGGTGACGGCCACCGCGCGGCGGGAAGTGATTTTGAGCGCAGGCGCCGTGGCCACGCCGCAGCTCTTGCAACTCTCGGGTCTGGGGCCTGCCGAACTGCTACAAGCCAAGGGCGTGGCCGTGGTGAAAGACCTGCCCGGCGTGGGCGCCAACCTGCAAGACCACTTGCAAATCCGCGCGGTGTTCAAGGTCCAAAACACGCCCACCCTCAACACCATGGCCAACAGCCTGTGGGGCAAGGCGCGCATTGGGCTGGAATACGCCTTCAAGCGCAGCGGTCCCATGAGCATGTCGCCCAGCCAGTTGGGCGCCTTTACCCGCAGCGACCCGGCCCAGCCCTACCCCAACTTGCAGTACCACGTACAGCCGCTGAGCCTGGACGCCTTTGGTTCGCCGCTGCACACGTTTGACGCCGTCACCGCCAGCGTGTGCAATCTCAACCCCACCAGCCGGGGCACGGTGCACATCAAGACGCCCAATTTTCAGGACGCCCCGGCCATCGCGCCCAACTACCTCAGCACCGAAGTCGACCGCAAGGTCGCCGCCGACTCGCTGCGCGTGACCCGGCGCATCCTGGCGCAAAGCGCGCTGGCGCCCTACAGCCCGCAGGAACACAAACCCGGCGTGCAGTTCCAAAGCGACGACGAACTCGCCCGCCTGGCCGGCGACATTGCCAGCACCATTTTTCACCCGGTAGGTACCACGCAAATGGGCAAGGCCGACAATCCCATGGCAGTAGTGGACACGCGCTTGCGCGTATTTGGTGTAGCAGGCCTGCGCGTGGTCGACGCCGGGGTCATGCCGCGCATTACCAGTGGCAACACCAATTCGCCCACGCTGATGATTGCCGAAAAAGCCGCGCAGTGGATCACGGAAGACGCGGCACTGTAAGCTTGGATGAAGCTTCACACAGGGTAAGCACCGATGCCCAGGGGGCTGCTTTACAGTATATTTACACGCCTGCCCCCAGGGCACGCAACTGCGAAAAGTGAAGGGTCCGCCCCGAGCGAAAGTCGATGCCGAGGAGATAATAAGCATTGCATCGCAATGACTCACACCTTTATAAAAAGGGTAAAAAGCACTGGTGATCCCGGTGCTTTTTTATTTTTGAAACGGCACGCGCGTCCATGGATCTTCTTGTTGTCACGCTGGCCTCGCTGCTGGCCGGTTTTGTCGACGCGATCGTCGGCGGCGGCGGGCTGGTCTTGATGCCCGCACTGTTTGCCACCTTCCCCGGCACCGCGCCCGCCACCTTGTTTGGCACCAACAAAGGTGCATCCGTCTGGGGCACTGCCATGGCCACCTGGCAATACAGCCGCAAGGTGACGCTGCCCTGGCCCGCACTGGGACCCGCCGCTGTGGCGGCGCTGGGCGCCTCGTTGGCCGGGGCATGGCTGGTGACACAAGTCAGCCCCCACTACCTGCGCAAAGCACTGCCCGTGTTGCTGCTACTGCTGCTGGCGTACACCCTGGCGAAAAAAGACCTGGGCCGCAGCCACGCACCGCGCTTTGCCGGTCGCGCCGAGACTGGGGTCTTGTGCGCCATCGGCACGGTTATTGGTTTTTATGACGGGTTTTTTGGCCCCGGCACCGGCAGTTTTTTCGTTTTCCTGTTGGTGCGGGTGGCCGGTTATGACTTTTTGAACGCCTCGGCCAGCGCCAAACTGCTCAACACCGCCAGCAATCTGGCGGCCTTGGGGCTGTTTGCGCTCACCGGCCACGTCTGGTGGCATTTCGTGTTGGCCATGGCAGCGGCCAACATGGCAGGCAGCCTGGCGGGTACGCACCTGGCGCTCAAGCATGGTGCGGGCTTTGTGCGCCTGGGCTTTTTGGTGGTGGTCAGCGCCCTGATATTGAAAACCGGGTGGGACGCGTTTTTACGCTGATGCAGCCCGCCCAGGGCGGGGCGCCGATGCAGACCTGTCGGCCCCCGTGCGGCAAGAAATCCAAAAAATGTGCGCTCAAGCGGTCAGTCGCGCCAGGGCCTCTTGGTACTTGGCCGCCGTCTTTTGGATCACCAGGTCCGGCACGCGCGGGGCGGGCGGGGTTTTGTCCCAGGGCTTGCCGTCCACCAAGGCGGTCTCCAGCCAGTCGCGTACAAACTGCTTGTCGTAGCTCGGCGGATTGGTGCCTTCTTGGTAGCTCTCCTGCGGCCAAAAACGCGAAGAGTCGGGGGTGAGCACCTCGTCCATCAGCGTCAAGGTGCCATCGGCGTCCAGGCCAAACTCGAACTTCGTGTCGGCAATGATGATGCCCTTGGTCAGCGCAAATTCGGCCGCCGCCTGGTAAAGCGCAATGCTCAGGTCCCGAATGCGGGTGGCCAAATCCAGGCCAATCATCTCCACCGTTTGCGCGAAGGTGATGTTTTCGTCATGGTCGCCTACCGCCGCTTTGGCCGCTGGCGTGTAAATCGGCGCAGGCAGCTTGGACGCATTTTTCAGGCCCAAGGGCAAAGCCACGCCGCAGACAGCGCCGTTGTGCTGGTATTCCTTCCAGCCGCTGCCCGCCAGGTAGCCGCGCACCACGGCCTCCACCGGCAGGGGCTTGAGCCGCTTGACCAGCATGGAGCGCCCGGTGACTTGCGCCACCTCATCCGCAGTCACCACACTCTCGGGCGCGTCGCCGGTGAGGTGGATGGGGCAGATATTGAGGCCGTGGGGGCCGAGTTTTTCAAACCAGAACAGCGCCATTTGCGTCAGCAGCGCGCCCTTGCCGGGTATGGGCTCGCCCATGATGACGTCAAAAGCGCTCAGGCGGTCGCTGGCGACCATCAAGATGCGGTCGGTGCCCACGGCGTAGTTGTCACGGACTTTGCCGCGCGCAAGCAAGGTGAGAGATTTGAGGGCGGAAGTGTGCAGGGCTGAAGTCATGGGGTACGGAAGGTAAAAAGGCCGCAGGACGCAAGTGGTCGCGACAGCCCCCCAATTATCGCAAGTGCGCTGGTCTTCAAGCGCAAAGGCCGGCAAACAGCGGCGCGCAGCCGGTGCCTGCCAAAGCGCGGTCCACGGTGGCACGCGCCGCCGCGTCCAGGGCAGCGTAGTCGCGGCGCAACCAGGCCAGGCACTTGTCCTGGTATGGAAAGGCCTGTTGCACCCACGGCTGGCCGTCGACCATGGTGCGCAGCTCGGTTTGGCCGTCGGCCAGTGCCTGCGCATTGGCCAGCAGCAGCGGGGCGTACAAGCGCCCCACCTCAAAAAGCAGCGCCAGCACCGTAGCTGGTAGCGCATCGGGGTCCAGCCAATCGCTGCTCTGCACCTCAATGCCTGAGAGGTCATCGCACAAGCCCACCCAGCCACACACGCGCGGCGCGGTGGCCACCGCCAGCGCCATGGGGGTCGGGTCGAATTGCACCAACTGGGTCAATTGGCCGTAAGTGGCGAAGTCTGAGGCGCCGGGGCGCTGCCCCATCAAGAAGCGGTGGCTGCGCAAGTGCGCTTCGAGCAACTGCAACACCCGTGCATAACCGGCCTCAATCACCGGCTGGGTGGTCGGGTTAGAGCCCACGTAGCGCAGCCTGGGAATTTGCCGGCCCGCCACAAAGGCGGCGTATTGCGCCAGCGTGGCGTCGTCCGTGGGCGTGCCAAACCAGCTGGCCAAGATCGGGCTCGCCTTGGCAATGTCTTGGGCGTAGGTCCAGCGGTAATGGAACATGGCTTTGGACAGCCACTCGTCGGCAAAGTCTTCCAGCAAGGCGTCGATAAAGGCCAATGCCGGTGAAGGCGGCAGGGCCTGGCGACCGGCAAACTCGGCGTCAAAGCGGCGGATCAGCGGAGTGGAGTCGGTCACAGGCTGCAGGCTGCCGTCATCGCCGGGCAAGTAAAAGGTGGGCAAGAGGTGCGGCTTGGACTGCGGCAGCCCCGGCACGCCCTGGGTGGAGGGAACCATGCGGTACGCAATGCGCCGGTAGCGCAGCAGCGCCAACATCTTGCGGGTGTAGGGCGAGCCGTGCACGCCGTTGAGCAAAAGGGATGGGGCTTGCACTAACTCTCTCCTAGGGCTGCTAAGGGGGAAGAACTTGCATGGTGGGGGGTGATGCGCACTTCATGCCAATCAGGGGGGGTCTATGGATCCTTGCGGCACCTCGGCCACCGGGCCATGAAAACTGCGGAACTGCGGCATGAAGAAGAAAACCCGCACCGGACGCGGCAGCTGCACCACCCAAGTCTGCGCGAGCGTCACGCGTCGCAGGCTGTAGCCGGGTGGCAAACCCAAGGCCGGCATGCCGGGAAGCGCATCCACTTGTTCGACAAAGTGCTGGCCTTCGGGGCTGACCAGGAATTCAACTTGGCTACCAGTTGCAAACACGGCGTTGTGGTATTTCTCCACTGACATCTCGATGCCTATGGTGCCAGGCAGTGGCTTGGGGCGGCCCGCTTTGGCCACCAACCGGAAGCGGCGCCCGCCAAACGCCGCTTCGACCAAGGCACCGTCCTTAGCAGCGCCGGGCGATCGGTCGAACCACGCCAGGTCCATCGAGGCGACGCCAGGACCGTACTTGACCATGGGCGCATCGATTGCCAACGCTGCCACGTCTGCCGAGGTGACCTGGTCCACGCTGAGCCAGACTTCACCGGTCAGGGGGTTCATCAGCTCCATCATGGTGGGGCGGATTCCATCCACCCGGTTGATGGCGGGCACATGGCTTGGGATGGCTTGGAGCAATGCGGTAGTCATGGGGGCTTCACTTTCGGTCGTAACGTCACTTTCTGCGGCAGGTGCGCTCGGGCGACCGGTCGCACCCTGCCTTGGCAAGCTCACGCCCAGACTTCCAGGTGGTCTTGCCGCAGCACACGCCGAGCGGCCGTGAGGGTGAGCAAATCCCCCAGTCCATGCTCGGAAAAATAGGCGTGCACGCGGCTTTGTTCGCCCGGCACCAGGGCGCCAAAGGCGTCGGTAATGCGCTGCAGCATGTACAGGCTGTAGGGCGAAACCATGGCTTCTAGCTCCACGCCGCGCAACGCAAAGCGGCCTTGTCCGATGGTGCGCACCTGGGGCTTGCCGCCCACCGGCGTGCCGGGGGCCAGATCGCCCTGCGCGGCCAGCCAGGCGTTGCTGTGGCTAACAATCATCTGCACTTCGGGCAGGTAGTCCTGCGCCATCAGACGCAGCACCGGGCCCAGGGTGGCGGGCACGGCGTCTGCGGGCGGCAGCGCAAAAGCCATTGCAGGAAACTCTGGCGTATCCGGGTCATTGGCCATCATCCGTTCGGTCCAGCGAAACACGCTGGGCGCCTTGCGCTTCATCAGGTCTGCGGGGTAGGGGTCGCGCCCCAGGTGGGCGAACAAATTGGCAATAAAGCCAAAGTCCGCCACCGTGGGCTGGCCGCCCAGCAGGTAGGGCTGCTGCCTGAAATGCGCGTCCAGCGCCAGCAGCAATTCCTCGTAAGCCGCCTCGACCACGGGCGCGCTGGCGGCTGTGATGCCCAGCTTGGGCAGGTAAGCGTTGAGGTAGCCCATAAAGCCATCGAGCTGCTGGTCGATGGCCGGCTGCGCCATGCCCGCCGCGCGGTAGGCCAGACCGAATTCATGGCGCAAAAAGGTCTCGTTGTAGGCGCGGTAGCTCCAGCGGTAGTGCATGGCCGCACGCACCTGGCCCTCGCCGCCAAACATGTCCAGCGCCAGCGCCACCAGGCGCTGCAAAGACTGCTGGGGATAAACGCTAAAGCGGGCGTGGCCCTGGCGCTCCAGGTGGTCGATGATGTCGGCAGTGTCTTGCACCAGGGTGCCGTCGGCCAAGCGGACCACCGGGTTGATAAAGCGCTTGACGGCGGGCATGACCTCCCTGGCGAACACCGGGTCGGTGGGCAGGCGTTCTACGTAGGGAATGCCTTGCTTGCGCAGGTAGCTGCGCACCTTGCCGGTGTACAGGCCCACGGGCGCACCAAACAGGGTGAGCGGCGCGCGCTCGGCTAAGGGGACTTCGGCCGTGCTCATGGTGCCTTTCCGTTCAGACTGCAGGTGTCTGCGCCGCAGGCAGCGCCAAGGCAAAAAAACCGATGGCCACTGGCAACATGACCACGCTGACATAGTGCTCCGGCGGGCGGTGCGCCGGTTTGCGCCGCACCAACCACCAGCGCGCCACCAGCAGGCTGCGCTCCCCTATTAGCAAAAGCAGCACCAGCGGTGCGAGCATCTGGTAATGCCCTGCCACCGCCAAGATCAGCAGGCCCCACGAAATCTGGGTGGCGCCCAGCCAGCCGAACACGCCAATGACCAGCTCGCGCTGCGCGCCCAAATTCAGCCCGCCGATGGACTCGGCGCCGCCATCGCGAAAAAAGTGGTGAATCAGCCCCGGAACCAGCGTAATCACCCCCACAAAGCCCAAAAACACCAAGGACCAGGGGTGGCCGGTGTAGTGCTCGGCCCACAGGCCTTGTGCCAGCGCGTTCACGGCCGCACCTGCAAAAAGCGCACGATGCGCTCCACCAGCCATTGCGGCTCGTCTTCCTGGATGAAGTGGGCCGCCGTGGGCATCACCTCGTGCGCCTGCCCTGCCGCGCCCGGAATGTGGCGCTGCATGCGCCGGTCCGCGCCCCGCGCCACAATGTCCTTGCCGCCAAACAAAGTGAGAAAAGGTTTGTCAAAGGTTTTGAGCTTGGCCCATGCGTCTCGGTTGAGCGACACGCCCGGGTTGTCGGGGGTGATTGCGATAAGCACCGGGAACTTGGCCGGACCTTTTTCATAGGCGGGCGTTGGGTAGGGCGCCCGGTACGCGCGGTAGGTCGCTGCGCTGATGGGCTTGGCAAAGCCAGGCTTGAACATAAACCACGGAAAGCGCGTCGCGCGGCCCATCAAGTTAGTCCAGAGTTTCAGAAACCAGTTGCTGCGGTCGCCCAGGGGCATGCCGCTGTTGGACACCACCACGCGGTCAAAGCGTTCGGGAAAATTAGCCACCAAATGCAGGCCGATGGTGCCGCCCCAGTCTTGGCAATACAGGGTGGTGTGCTGCAAGTCCATGGCCACGAGCCACTGGCCCATCCAGTCCACGTGGCGTGCCAGGGTGTAGTCGTCCTTGGACGCGGGTTTGTCGGTGCGGCCATGGCCCACCAGGTCCACCGCAATCACGCGCCGCCCTGTGGCCGCCAGTGGGGCCATCATGTGGCGGTGCAGGTAAGACCAGCTGGGGTTGCCGTGCATCAGCAAAATCGGCTCGCCATTGGCCGGGCCTAGCTCGGCGTGCGCGATGCGAATGGGCGTGCCGTCGTGGGCGGTGATGGTGGTGTAGTGCGGCGCATAGGGCCAGTCTGTCAGGCCTTCGAACTGGGAGTCGGGGGTGCGAAGAATGTGCACGGCTTAGCCTCCCACCAGGTGGATCAGGCTGACCAGGTGCACCAAGGCCGCTATAAGTGCCAGCGCCAGCGCCACCCAAGCCCGTGGCCGCAAGGCCATGCCCATCACCACATGGGTGGGAAAGGAGAAAGTCATGTCGGTGCCTGCGGTCTTGAAGGGGTGCACGTCACGCAGCGCCGGGTGCGTGGCCAGGGCCATCATGTCGCGGCGGCTGCGGTAGCGCATGGCGCCCACCAAGTGCCATCCGGGGTCGGGCGGGGTATTCCAGGAGTCCACATAGCCACCCACCTTGCGCATCACCAGCATGGGGTGGCCGCCGTGGCGCAATAACACCAGCACAAAGCGCCGCCCGTACTCCTGCATCATCGCCAGACCCTGCACCGGCGCACCCGTAACCGGATGCGGCACCTCGCCAGGTTGCACGCGCACGAGGTTGCTCATGACAAACTCGCGCCCGTCATCGGCCTCCAGAAAAGCGCGCACCACAGCCGGGTCGGTCGTACCGCCGGTAGGCGAATCGGCTGTGTGGGCCAAAAAAGCATCAATTTCGGCCTGCGTCAAGGGGCCGCGCCAGTTGTCGTACCAGGCGCGAAACAGCACATACAGCGCCAATGCCAGCGGCCATACCCACCACGCACCGACCATCATGCGGCCCCCTTGGGGCAAAAGCCACTTTGCAGAGTGTGGCCTGGGACAAAACTGGCTTTGGTCGCGCAGACTTGCATCTGCCAGGCCGCTGGCTGGGGCGAGGTGTTCATCGTGAGAGGCTCCAATCTAATGACACTTTAAATGCCAATTGTAGAGCCGGTCAACCTAGGGTTTGCCCTAGGCAGCGCTGCCAAGGAGCCCGACGCAGCCTGTACAAGCCAAGAAAGAAGCCGCCTTGCGGCGGCTTCTTTCAGAGGAGCAACGGTGTGCCGTTGTGGCTAGTGCACCACTTGGGCCAATTCGCCACGGCTGTATTTGGCGGCTACCACGGCCAGGCTATCGCCTTTGATCTTGGCGCCCTGGCCTTCGCAACCAAACTCCAGGAAACGCTGTTTGCAAATCTGCTTGGCCGCTTCGCGGGCGGGCTTGAGCCATTCGCGGGCGTCGAATTTGTCGGGGTTTTCCCACAAAAACTTGCGGCAGGCGGCGGTCATGGCCAGGCGGATGTCGGTGTCGATGTTGATTTTGCGCACGCCAAACTTGATGGCTTTTTGAATCTCTTCCACCGGCACGCCGTAGGTTTCTTTCATCTTGCCGCCGTACTGGTTGATGATGGCCAGCAGGTCTTGCGGCACGCTGCTCGAGCCGTGCATCACCAAGTGGGTGTTGGGCAGGCGGCGGTTGATTTCTTTGATGCGCTCAATGGCCAAAATATCGCCAGTGGGCTTGCGCGTGAATTTGTAGGCGCCGTGGCTGGTGCCAATGGCAATGGCCAGGGCGTCGAGCTGGGTGCGTTTGACAAAGTCAGCGGCCTGCTCGGGGTCGGTCAGCAGTTGGTCCATGGTCATCACGGCATCGGTGCCATGGCCGTCTTCTTTGTCGCCTTGCATGGTTTCTAGCGAGCCCAGGCAGCCGAGTTCACCTTCCACCGTCACGCCGCGCGCGTGGGCCATGGCCACCACTTGTTGCGTCACGTCCACGTTGTACTCGTAGCTGGCAATCGACTTGCCGTCGGCCTCCAGGCTGCCGTCCATCATTACCGAGCTAAAGCCCAGGTCAATCGCGCCCTGGCAGACCGCCGGGCTTTGGCCGTGGTCTTGGTGCATGACGAGCGGAATATGGGGGTAGGTTTCTACTGCGGCGGCCACCAGGTGCTTGATAAAGGCTTCGCCCGCGTATTTGCGCGCGCCAGCGCTGGCCTGCAGGATGACAGGTGCGCCGACTTCCTTGGCCGCCTCCATGACCGCCTGGATTTGTTCTAGGTTGTTGACGTTGAAAGCGGGAATGCCGTAGCCTTCAACAGCGGCGTGGTCCAACAATTCGCGCAAGGAAACGAGTGCCATGGGATGTTCTCCGGGGTTGGTAACTGCTTGGTAACTTCTGACTCGCGCAGATTTTAACGTCAGCCAAATTGCCAAGCAGTCGCCTTTTTCAGGCACATTCCCGCATACCGCTGCGCCACAGGCCCCGGCCACAACACCTGGGGCTGGTGCTGGGGTCTCAAGCCACGCTGCAGATCTTGAGCATATTGGTACCGCCCGGCGCGCCCATCGGTTCGCCGCAGGTGATGGCGTATACGTCGCCACTGGAGACGATGCCCAGGTCTTTGAGCTGCTGCTCGGCATCGCGCAGCGCGTCGTCGCGATCGGCCACATTGACCATCAACAGGGGGCGCACGTTGCGGTAGAGCGTCATCTTGCGCTGGCTCGCCACTCTGGGCGTCAGCGCATAAATGGGCACCGCAATTAAGTGGCGGCTCATCCACAGCGCGGTCGAGCCGCTGTCGGTCATGGCCACAATCGCCTTGGCACCCATGTGGTGGGCGGTAAAGAGCGCGCCCATGGCAATGGCCTGGTCGATGCGGCCAAAGGTCTTGCCAATAAAGTCGGTGTCGAGTTTGGCGCCCTCGCCACTTTCGGCGGCCAGACAGATTTGGGCCATTTCCTTGACCGTCTCCAGCGGGTACTTGCCAGCGGCAGTTTCGGCTGAGAGCATCACCGCGTCGGTGCCGTCGAGCACCGCGTTGGCCACATCGCTCACTTCGGCGCGGGTGGGCACCGGGTTGGTGATCATGGACTCCATCATTTGCGTGGCGGTAATCACCACCTTGTCGTACTCGCGGGCGAGCTTGATCATGCGTTTTTGCAGCGCGGGTACCGCCGCGTTACCCACTTCAACCGCCAGATCGCCGCGCGCGACCATGATGCCGTCGCTGGCCAGCAAAATCTCCAGCAGCTTCGGAATCGCCTCGGCACGCTCGATTTTGGCAATCAGACCGGGCTTGTGGTTGGACTGGGCCGCCGCCACGGTGCACAGCTGGCGCGCCATTTCCATGTCGGTGGCGTTTTTGGGAAAGCTCACGGCCACATAGTCGGCCTGAAAGGCCATGGCGGTGCGGATGTCGTCCATGTCCTTGGCGGTGAGCGCCGGGGCGGTGAGGCCGCCGCCTTGCTTGTTGATGCCCTTGTTGTTGGACAGCTCACCGCCGAGCTTGACGGTGGTGTGCACCTGCTGGCCTTGCACTGCATCGACGGTGATAACGATCAGGCCATCGTTAAGCAATAGCACGTCGCCGGCCTTCACCTCGTCGGGCAGGGCCTTGTAGTCCAGGCCGACGGCGTCAATGTCCCCCAGCTCGGTCCGTGCGGCGTCCAAAATGAATTTTTGGCCATGCTCCAGGAATACCTTGCCCTGGGCAAATTTACCAACGCGGATCTTGGGGCCTTGCAGGTCGGCCATGATCGCCACTTCGCGCCCGGCGCGTTGCGCGGCTTCGCGCACCAGGCGGGCGCGGTCGATATGGTCTTGCGCCGTGCCGTGGCTGAAGTTCAGGCGCACCACGTCGACACCGGCGCGGATCAGGTCTTCGAGCATGGCGGGGTCGCTGGACGCGGGGCCGAGGGTGGCGACGATTTTGGTGGCGCGGCGGGTCATAACGGGTCTCCTTGGGCTGTTCTTGTGGCTGCGCGGTCATTGTCCCACGCGGTATGCGACAGAAGTTACAGCGCCGCGTCAAGCGCCAGCGTGCGTTCAATCACCCCGCCGCCCAGGCAGACCTCGCCGTCGTACAGCACCGCCGACTGCCCCGGCGTCACCGCCCACTGTGCTTGCGCAAACCGCAGGGTGAACGCGGCGCCCTGTGCCGCTGCCAAGCTGCACGGGCTGTCACTTTGGCGGTAGCGGGTTTTGGCCGCCAGCGTGGCGCTGGGAGTGGGCGAGACTCCGGCGACCCAGCTTGCGTCGAGCGCACTCAGTGCGTGCGACAGCAGCCACGGGTGGTCGTGGCCTTGCACCACCCACAAGGTGTTGGTGTCCAGGTCTTTGCGCGCCACAAACCACGGCGCGTGTTCGCCGCCGCCTTTTTGCGCGCCGCGGGCTTTGAGGCCGCCAATGCCCAGGCCCTGGCGCTGGCCCAGGGTGTAGAAGGACAAGCCCACATGCTCGCCAATGGTCTGGCCCTTGGGGTTTTTGATGGGGCCGGGCGCCATCGCGATGTAGCGGTTCAAAAACTCGCGGAACGGCCGCTCGCCGATAAAGCAGATTCCGGTGGAGTCTTTCTTTTTGGCGTTGGGCAGGCCAATCTCGTCGGCAATGCGCCGCACCTCGGTCTTGTGCAACTCGCCTACCGGGAACAGGGTTTTGGACAGCTGCGCTTGGTTTAAGCGGTGCAAAAAGTAGCTTTGGTCCTTGGACGGGTCCAGCCCTTTGAGCAGTTCGTGCAGGCCGGTGGCCGGGTTGTGGCGCACGCGGGCGTAATGGCCGGTGGCGATCTTTTCAGCGCCCAGGCGCAGCGCGTGGTCCAAAAAGGCCTTGAACTTGATCTCGGCGTTGCACAAGATGTCGGGGTTGGGCGTGCGCCCGGCCTGGTATTCGCGCACAAATTCGGCAAACACCCGGTCTTTGTAATCGGCGGCAAAGTTGACGTGCTCTATTTCAATGCCCAGCACATCGGCCACGGCGGCGGCGTCCACAAAGTCGATGTTGGAGGTGCAATAGCCGGGGTCGGCGCCGGGGTTGTCGGCGTCTGCCGCGCGGTCGTCGTCTTCCCAGTTTTTCATGAAGATGCCCACCACTTCGTGGCCTTGCTGCTGGAGCAAATAGGCGGTCACCGCCGAGTCCACGCCGCCGCTCAAACCGACCACGATGCGTTGTTTTTTGGTGGGGGTGCTCGTCATTACCGAATTTTAGGCGCGGGGTCTCTCAGGTGCTTGAAGCGGGCGGGCGCAGCCTTAGCGCCCCCGGTAAATGCTGGCGTCGGTGTGGAGTAGCGCCAACGGGTAGCGCTTGCCCGCCAGGTAATCTTCCATGCACTGCACCACCAGCGGGCTGCGGTGGCGCTCGGCGCTGGCGCGTACTTCGTCGGCGGTCAGCCAAAGCGTGCGCACGATGCCGTAATCGAGTCGGCGCCCGCGCTCCAGGGCACCCAAAGTGCCACAAAAAGCAAAGCGCAAGTAGGTGATGTCCTCGCCCTTGGGCCGCGCAGCACTGGGCGCGCGCTCAAAGCGCGACAGGTAAACACCTACCAGCGCCTCGGGCGTAAACGCATAAGCGGTTTCTTCCAGCGTTTCACGCGCACACGCTTGCGCGGGCGACTCGCCGGGGTCCAGGTGGCCGGCCGGGTTGTTCAGGCGCAGGCCCTCGGGCGTGTGCTCTTCCACCAGCAAGAATTTTCCTTCGTGCTCAATCACGGCGGCCACGGTGGCGCTGGGTCTCCAGCGGGGCGCAGCCATCAGCGGGGCACCTGCGGGCCTTCGGCGGCGCGCTCGGCGTATTTGTTGAAGCGCCAGGCGCTGGACTCCAGGGTGATGCGCCGCCAGGTGTGGCGCTTTTCGCCCGGGGTCATCTGTGGCCAGTGCTGCACCTCGAAAAAGCTGCGTCCGCAGCCTTTGCATTCTTCATCGCCCTGGCTGGTGGAGCAAATGGCGATGCAGGGTGTGTCCGGCGTGGTGCCGTACCACTGCAGCCAGGCGGCGTGCGCCTTGGCGGGCATGCTGGCCTCATCGGCCTCGGTTTCGTGGTGAAACACCATCATCGCGTAGACCTCGGCCAGCGCGCGGGTAGGCGCCGGCAGGGTAACGCCGTCAGGCGAAGGCTCGTGGCCGCGCCAGTAATTGATAGCCGACTCGATATCGGTGATGTGAATGCCTGCCATGGAGCCTTAAACAAAGAGGCGCGATGATAGCGGGGCAGGTGGCCCAGGCTACCGTGTGGGGCCTTCGCACGCCTCAGGGACGCGGCACCAAACCGGCCTCGTACCCGCCCTTGGAAGTGTTCACCACCTTCACCACGCGCAGCATGCCTGGCACCTCCGCCAGCGCGCCGCGCACCGTGGCCAGGACGGCGCCAGAGTCCAGACCAAACAGGCTGATGGCTGCGGCCACCGTCAGTCAGCACGAAGAAATTGGAAGCGCCAACCCGCGGCGACTGCAAGATGGCGCCGCCCTGAAAGGCAAACGGCAGCACCTGCGTGACGCCAATGCCGCGCCCATGCTGGAGCGGCTGGCGCAGCGCGACCGCGCTGGACTGCAGCAGGGCGGTGTGCAACTTGGCGTCGGACAGGCTCACGAAGCGTTCCAGGCGGCGCTTGCTGACCTCCCAGTCGGCGTGCGCCGGCGCTTAAAAGTGGAAGGACAGGGTTTTGGACGCCATACCAAGCTGCTCAGCCATCGCGCCGGGCGTCACCCTGGGCACCGGCGACCACCAAAGCGCAAAAAACCTGCAGCCAAACCCCCTAAAAAACCCAGGGGCAAAGCGCCAACTCCTACCATGGGCGCCTTTTGCAATCGGTGCTACAGAAAGTTTTCGCCCATGGAACTGTTTTCAACCGCCTGGTGGTCGGCATTGGCTGCCATCATTCTTATTGACTTGGTGCTCGCTGGCGACAATGCCATCGTGATCGCCTTGGCGGCGCGCAATTTGCCAAACCAACTCAAAACCCGCGCTATCGTCTGGGGCACCGTGGGGGCGATTGTGGTGCGCTCGGCCATGACGGTCGGTGTGGTCTGGCTGCTGAAAATACCGGGGCTCATGCTGGCTGGCGGCCTGGGCCTGGTGTGGATTGCCTATCAATTGTTGGCTGACCAGGGTGATGGTGACGAACACGGCGAAAGCGCAAGCACCTTCTGGGGCGCCATGAAAACCATCATCGTTGCCGACGCGCTCATGGGTGTGGACAATGTGCTGGGGGTGGCGGGCGCGGCCCACGGTGCCTTTGACCTGGTGGTGATAGGCCTCTTGGTGAGCGTACCGATTGTGGTGCTGGGCAGCAGCGTGGTGCTCAAACTGGTGGAACGCTTTCCAGCCATCATTGACGCAGGTGCGGCGGTGCTGGCGTTTACTGCGGCGCAAATGCTCGTGTCAGAGCCCCTGCTGGCGGACTATCTGGGCAACGCCACAACCGGCCTTACCCAGAATCAGCAGATTGCGCGCTGGGGCATTTACATCTTCATCGTGGCTGGCGTGCTGCTGGCCGGGCGATGGCGCAAACGCAAGTCCGCCGGCGGTCAGGTCTGATGTGCATCAAATGAGGCGCCACGCGGCGCGTGCTGTGGGCGCCCAGACCCCGCAGGGGCGCGCTATGCTGACGTCCTATGAAACTCCTGAGCAAATGGCTTCTCAACGCAGCCGCACTTTTGGCCATTGCACACATCTACAGCGGCGTGCAAGTCACCAGTTTTGGCGCCGCCATGCTGGCGGCGCTGGTGGTGGGCTTGTTCAACGTGTTCTTGCGCCCGGTGCTGCTGGTGCTGACCTTTCCGGTCACAGTGCTGACCTTGGGGCTGTTCCTGTTTGTCATTAACGCGCTGATGTTTTGGGCGGCATCGGGCGTGCTCGATGGATTTAACGTAGATGGCTTTGGCGCGGCCTTGCTGGGCTCGCTGCTCTACACGCTGATCGGGCTGATCGTCAACTCAGCGCTGGACCGCTTGTTCCCGCAGTAACTGGGTGACCTCGCGCGCCCGTGTGTCGACGATGGCCGCTTCCAGGTGGTCTGGCCCCATAGGACCCCACTGGCCCGCGCGCACCAGGTCTTGCGCAGCGCGCAAGCGAGACAAGGCTGCGCTCCAGTCTTGCTCCAGTCCATCGGCCTGGGCCTGGGCACGCACTGCCGCCACGTTGCGCCCTTGCGCCTCGTAAGCACGCCCCAGCACACGCCAGGCCTGGGTGTCGCGGGGATAGCCCGCCACCCAGTCACGCAAATCCTCAACGGCCTGCGACAGCCCGCCGGGTTCACCGCTCTGGATGCGCGCCTGCGACAGCAGCAGCAGCGCAGGCCGCCATCTGTGCAGCGCGGGTGCCGCGGCGGGGCCCGACAACAGGGCCGCCGCCCGGGAACCCTCCTCTTGCGCCAGCGCCAACTCGGCTTCGAGCAAGCGGGCCAGGCGCCTGTCGGCCCCTGATCGCGCCAGCTGCTGCTGCAACTGCCCGCACAGGGCCTGCGCGTTGGCATAGTCTCGCAGCTTCAGAGCGGCCAGCGAAGCGCCGTACAAAGCTGCCGCCTGCGGGCCCGGCGCTTTGGCGGCCAGGGCGGCAGGCTGCACCTCGTCTTGCCACAGACGCAAGGCGTCCACCCCGCCGTTGGACAGCACCCGCGCGCGGGCTGCTACCAGCAAGGGGTCAAAGTCGGTTGGGGCCTGCACCGCTGTTGCCTTGCTTGCTGCGGACGCCCCAGGCACCGACGCCAGTGCCCCTGTGCGGTTTTGCATGTCCGAGATGCGCTCAGTGGTCAGCGGGTGGGTGCGCAGGTAAGGAAAGCTGCCGCTATCGTTCAGCCGGTTGGCCTGTTGCAGCTTCTCGAACATGCCGACAAATCCCTGCGGCGAAAAACCGGCCTGCGTCATGACGCCAAAGCCCACCCTGTCGGCCTCGCGCTCCATGTCGCGTGAAAAGTTGAGTTGGCTTTGCGCCGCTGCTGCCTGACCGCCGGTGATCAGCGCGCTGGCGGCCTGGCCGTTGCTCTTGCTCGCGGCCAAGATGCCCAAAATCATGGCGCCCATCATCCACGGCGCCTGGGTACTTTGCTGCGCCATGTTGCGGGCAATGTGGCGCTGGGTGACGTGGCTGAGTTCATGGCCCAACACCGAGGCCAGCTCGTCGCGGGTGCTGACAATGCCAACCAGTCCCAGGTGCACACCAAAGTAGCCCCCGGGCAGCGCAAAGGCATTGACCGAGCGGTCACGCCCGAGCAGCAACTCCCAGGCAAAGGTATCGACCAGCTCGGGCGACATCTCGCCGCGCACCTTGGCCGCCGCCAGCAAGGGCTGCCAAATGCTTTGCAAATAGTCCATGGTGACCGGGTCGTCGACATAGTCGGGGTCGCGGTACAGGCTGCGGGCAATGCTGTCACCCAAGCGCCGCTCGGCAGCCGGCGACATTTCGGTGCCGTCGCCCAGGTGGGGCAGCGCGATGGACGGGAGCGCAGTGCCGGTGGGGCTGTCCTGCGCCCGCAGCGCAGCCTGCGGCCACGCCAGCGCCAAGGCCAGCGCACATGGCAGCAGCCACACCGGCCGGCGCGCCAAGCGCCTTTCGGCGCGGCGCGGGGCCAGCGGAGGGTCCATGGTTTTCATACCCGAATCATGCACGGTATCGGTGAAGCACGGGTAAACCCAATTCCCATCCCCCAGACAGCGCCCAAGCCACCCACCTTGCAAGAAGTTTGCAGGGCACAAAAATGGTCAAAACCATGAAATTATCAGTTTGCAATGTTGTAAATCAAACAATGGATGCTTCCCGCATAATTCGGGCGCCTCTTTACCGCACCCTAAAGGAACACTTCCATGTCTGAACACGGTTTCCATGTCCACGGCCCCCACGACCATGCGCTCGAGCACGCCCAGCAAGGCCACGACGGGGGCAGCGTCAACAGCATTGCCATGTTCACCGCCATCATCGCAACCGTGGGCGCGCTGATGTCATACATGGGCGGGGCCACCCAATCCAACGCCGGTTTGTACAAAAACAATGCGGCTATCAAAAAAACCGAAGCGTCCAACCAGTGGAACTTTTACCAGGCCAAGAGTACCAAGCAAAACTTGAGCGAAATCGCGGCAGAACTTGCGCCCGCTGGCAAAAAAGACGGCTACCTGGCCGACGTTGCGCGCTACAAAACCGAAAAAGTGGAAATCAAGGCAGGCGCCGAGAAACTCGAAGAAGAATCCAAATCATGGGACCACCAGTCGGACGAGCAAATGCACTTGCACCACCGCTGGGCGCAGGCGACCACTGCGCTCCAAGTGGCCATTGCCATGGCAGCCATTGCCCTCATGGCCCAGCGCAAGTGGCTAGAGCGCGCGATGTACGCCATGGCCAGCGTTGGTCTGGTGCTGGGTGCCATGGCCTTGGCGCATCTGTAGTTCTGCAAGCCGACCGTGCGCGCTGGCGTATGCCCGAAGCCGCAGCACGCGCTGACATGGCGCACGGCCGACCTGCCGTACTGCCCGCATCGGCACTTAAGATGCCGCCAGCCGCACTGCCAATGGCCGCAAACCACCGACCCTCACCACCCTGCCCATGAACCACCTAACCCACTTCGACGCACAAGGCCTGGCCCACATGGTGGACGTGGCCGATAAAGCCCACACCAAGCGCATCGCCATCGCCACCGGCCGCATCGAGATGCTGGCCAGCACCCGCGTACTGATTGAAAGCGGCTCTGCCAAAAAGGGCGACGTACTGGGCGTAGCGCGCATTGCCGCCATCATGGCGGCCAAAAAGACCAGCGAGCTCATCCCCTTGTGCCACCCACTGGCGCTAACCCGCGTGGCCGTGGAGTTTTCCATCGCCCACCATGAGGCCGACGGCTTTGACGGCGTGCACTGCACCGCCGCCGCCGAAACCATAGGCCCCACCGGCGTAGAAATGGAAGCACTGACCGCGGTGCAAGTCGCTCTGCTAACCATTTACGACATGTGCAAAGCCGTGGACCGGGGCATGGCTATGCACGGCATTACCCTGCGTGAAAAGCACGGGGGCAAGAGCGGAAGTTTTGTGAACGCACTGTGATGTGCAGGCGTGCAGCCGTTAAAACAGATTGACCAAGGGCATGTAGTTACGGGCGCAAGTCAAAAACAGCATGCCCTGGCACTTGCGCTTGATGTCTGCGGCCTTGGCGTCGCTAAAACCATTTTTCGTGGCGAAGGTCACAATATCTGGCACAGCAGCAAACTTTGAAATTTCTACCCGGTTTCGAAGGCTATTGTTGTAATCAACTTGTCTTTTTATCAATTGGTAGGCCGCATCGGACTTGGCCGTACACGGTGGAATAGTCGCCGGCATCGACGTTTTGGGCTACTAATTCATAACCTCCTGTGATTTTTTTGTAATATTTGGTGGTAATGTTGTCTCCATAATATTCTGGCGCGCAGCCTCGCATGGTTTGGGCGACCGTGGAGGTAGTATAAAAAACCTCCAGATTTTCTATCTTATTGGTATTTGCTTTTTCTGACAGAGCTGATTCAAGTGAATTGAATTTTCCAACACAATCCATAATCAGATAATCTACCGCAACATCGATATTTGCGTAACCGATCCGGTTGGCACTGCCTTGAACTGCCAACTGGTACGTGTCCGCGGTGACTGCGACAACCGGGTTGCTTTTGTTCAGGCTTGCGGCGGCGATGCCATTGGCATCCTGGTCTGTGCTTTTGACACTGACCTTGTCACCAAGGTGCAGTCCGTGCGCCCTATGGTGCACGGTGAGCGTAGTGCTGCCGTTCGTGTTGGTCGCGGTATTGGTTTCAATCGCATTTTTTAGGAAAACACTTTGTTGGTAATACGTTGTGACATCCGCAATCATTTCCTCGGCACCTCTGCTGAGTTCGGCCATAAATATCGACTGGATACTCTCTGTGCTGCTTCCCTTGACGGCCGCACTGGTGGACTGGTTGCTGTTGGCATCGTATTTGGCGTTCAGGTTGTCGAGTTGCGCCTGGGTGCTGACCAGGGTCGGACTGACTGCCGCACCGCCGCCGCATGCCGCCATGACAAGAGCGCAAAGCGCCACCAAAAGCACGTTATTGATGTTCATTGATCACCCATTTCACTCATCGTGTAACCGTTCAAGTAGCGTCGCTCCGGCTCAGTGCGCCGTGCGCCACGCCGCATAAGCCTCGGGAAACGCCGCCTCAAACTGGCGCGCGTGCACCGCATATTGCGCGTCACGGCCCAGCAGGTGGGCGCTGTCCAGCATTTTTTGCACCACCAGTGGCTCGGGCGAAAAATGCAGCAAGGATTCGCCCAAGTCCAGCAAATGCGCGGCCGTTTGGGGCGTGACGGGGGTCACGGCGAACTCGGCAAAATCGACTTGGTCGTGGTAGAGCCAAGTCCCATGCAGCTTGGTCCAGGTCTGCTGGCGGTACTGCGGTGCACGCTCGGCAGCCGGCAAATACAACTGGCTCACACGCCAATAGCTCCAAGCCGCCACAGTGCAAACTGCCGCAATGGCGCAGGCCGCCACCACTGCGGGCCACCGCCAGCGGGCTGCGGCAGGCGCGGATGCGCGCGCACCGTCCTGGGCGGGATATGCGTGCAGGATCCACAGGCTAAGCAAGACCGCCAGCTGAAACGGTCCGTACCACAGCGGGTACTCGAGCAGGCTGTGCAGGCCAATGACCGCCAGCACCGCCCAAGCCAATTGGCGCTGGGGGCGGGTCTCGCGCCGCGGCGCCTGGCGCCACAGCCACACGAGCAGCACGCCGAAAAAAAACACCGCCACCGGCACGCCCAACTCCACCGCCAGGTGCAAAGGCAGGTTGTGCGCGTTGTCCAGCATTTCACAAAAACGCAGGCCTGCCCAGGGGGTATCGTAGGCAGCCATGAAATGTGCATAGTTGAGCTCACCCCAACCCCAGCCCCACCACGGTTTTTGCGCGATCAAAAACAGCACATTGCGCCACAAATTGAGGCGGCTGTTGCACTGGGCGCTGCTTTCATTCAAGCGCTCGAACACCGAGCCGTCGATGCCGGCCAAGCGCGGCAAGGCCAGTGCCGCCGCCGCATAGGCCAGCAGGGCAACAGGCAGCAGCCAGCGCGCGGCGCGCGGTGCCGCTGCGGGTGCGTAACGCCGCGCGTACGCCCGGTTCCATCCGGCCACCAAGGTCGCCAACACCACCAGCTGCAACAAACCGGTGCGTGAACCTGAGGCGGCGCTGGCCGCCCCCAGCAAGGCCGCCAGCACCAGCGCCAAAGCACCGGCCACCGCCTGCGCGCCGCGCACCCGGACCGCGGCCGGCTGCTGCGCCCACCACCACAGCGCGGCCAGGCCCACGCTGCACAGCGTGGCAAACTGGTTGCGTTGGCGCAAATTGCCAAAAGCATGCCCCAGGCCTGGCTGATTCACCCACGGCGCCCAGTCCCGCACCAGGTCAAAAAATTGCAACAGCCCCAGCACCGCGCTGGCGCACGCCGCCAGCGTCCAGGCCAGCGCGACGGTGCCCAAGCGCTGCGCTGGGGTCTGCGCTACCAGGGCCCACCAAAAAAGCACGCCTGCCGCGCAGGCCCAAGAAAACAGCCAGGGCATCGCCGTGGGCGTAGGGCCACTGGTAAAGGGATTGAGCCAGGGCAAGGTCAACAGCGCCAGAGTGACCAGCGCGCATACCGATGCAGCTTGCGTAGGGGAGGAGAGGGGTTTCACCGGCGCCCATTATCCGGCAGGCGCCCGCGCGCTTCGGGCCTTCGCGAGCGCGTCAGGGCGATGCGTCCGGCACCGAGGCGCTGCGGGGCCAAGGGATGGCAGCCATCTCGGGGTGACCTTGGGCCGCCTTGGCCCACGCGGCGCCGGCTGGGACGCAATCGAGCGGCGGACTCAGCTTGCAAAACCGTTGGCTCCACAAGACCGCTTGGTCCGGGCGGCCGCTCAAGGCCTCTGCCGCGGCAAGATAAAAAATAGAAAAACCATCAGGAGATGTGGCTGTGAGCTGCTCTCGGTGCAGCAATTCGGCCAGGCTCAGAGGGCCCTGGGGCACGCTGCGCACCATGTCCAGTGTGTCTGACAAATGGGTAATTACCACTGCGCCAGGTGTCTCCCATTGCGCAATTTGGATGTGCGCGCGCTCCAGCTTCAAGCTGCGGTAGGCCATCTCGATAGGAAAGTAGTCAACAACGATAAGCGCCAAGAGAGCTGTAGCAGACAAGTAAAGGGCTGCCACGACCGCGCGCGGCACCCGGAACCAGCGGCCTACATCGCCGCCAATACGCACCTCCAGCACGCCCAGCATCCAGCCTACCGGCAAGAGAAAAAAGGCGTAATGCAGGGGAAACTCCAGCATTGAATGGTTGAAAACCACCAGCAGCACCAGCACCAACACTGCCTGATCAGGCCGGTGTACTGCCTTGAGGCGCCGGTAGGCCCACGCCAGCGTGGCCACGCTGATCAGCAGGCCCAGGGGGATACCACACCACACCAGCAGGTCAAGAAACAGGTTGTGCGCCGAAGTAAAGGGTGCTAGGCCGCCTGGGTGCACGTCCAGGGTGCGCAACTGTGCCAGTGCGGTCTGGTTCCAGCCGTAGCCGGCCCAGGGCGCATATTCCAGCGCCTGCAGGGACAGGGCCCAGATCTGCAGACGCACGTGTGCGCTCGTGCCACTTAGAGCGTCGCGCCCCGACTGAGCGGCTGCCAGCACATCGAGACCCGCCACGTAGGCCAACAGCAGCACAAACAAGGCTGTCACCCGCCAGGGTGTACGTGCATCGGGCCAGCGGTGGCGCCAATGCCACACCGCCAACACCACCAGCGCCAGGCCCAGGTAGGCGGTGCGCGAGCCGCTAAGGGCCACGCCAAACAACAAAAATGCCGCCGCCAGCAAGCCCACCAGCCAGCCAATTTGCCGCCGCACCCCACCCCAGGCCAGAGCGCCCAGGCCAAGGCACAAAAAGGTAGCCGCCTGGTTGGACTGGCTGATATTGGCGTAGGGGCGCAAGGCGTCGCCCCCCATAGACCACCACTCCCAGCCGGTGTCAAGCACCAGCCACTGGCGCAACTGCAGCCACACCGAGGCGATGGCAGCAATGCCCAGGGACAAAAACAATCCTTCGAGCAGCTGCCCTGGGGCCAGCGCCTCCCAGCGCGCTCCACAGGCCACCACCAGGCAAAAACCCAGCAGGTAGGCAAACGACATCCAGACCGATCCCAGCAATCCGATCTGGCCGCACCACCATTGCAGCCAAGGCACACAGGCCAACAGCGCCAGGACCATGGCCAAGCGGGGCACTGGCCAAGGCCCGGTAATGCGCAGCACCAAGGGCGCGGCCACCAGCACCGACGCGGCGGCAAACCAGGCGTCATGGTGAAAGGTGGTCCAGGGCTTAAAGTGCAAGGGCAACAACCAGCCCAAGGCAATAAAGCAGGCCCACAGCCGCACCCAGTGCGGGTGCACCACCACTGATTTTTCAGCCATCGCCGCCCCACCTTCCATGCAAAAAAAGAGCACCCTGAGGTGCTCTTTGGGGGACCCTAGCAAGCTGTGCTGGGGCCATGCTTAACCGCGCAATCAGGTCTTGGGCAAGTACTTATCAGCCACGCCACTACCAGTAACGGCCCAGCGCATGCCAGAACCACTGCAGGTGCCTGTGTAAATGATGGTACTGCCAGAAGCGATGGCAGAACCAATGGCATTCATCGTGATCGTGACGGTGCCCGAAACTGACGATGCACCAGCAACAGCTACTCCGCTCACATTGTTGGAAGTAATCGTTGCTGGCAGGTTAAAAGAAGTGTTGGTCATGCCGCTTGCCAACGATGCGTCGCTACATGCAATCGCCAAGGCGGTGCGACCTGGATCGGAAATTGCTACCGCGTCGGTGAGCTTGGCCTTGACCGTGTAGTCCTGGTAAGCCGGAACCGCCACTGCGGCCAAAATACCAACGATCGCGACCACGATCATCAGTTCGATCAGGGTGAAACCCTGTTGCATTGCTTTGTTCATAAAAACCCCACTAAAAAAGTTAAAAAGACGCGCGGCTTAGGTGTGCCCTGCGTGCCGTTGGCGGAGCAAATATTATCAAACGAATTACGCAAACAACTAACCATTTCAATATTTTTATCTAATTTTTCGGTCTGCAGCGATTTTTTTACTTCGCACCTGCCGTCCGCGTGCCCGCACGCACCCGCAGCGCACCGATAGAGTGCCTATTTTTGCGCGTGGCGCTTATGGAGCCAGCGCCCCAGACCCAGCACCAGCAGAGCACCCAGTACCGGGCCGGCCTGGTGCAGCCCGGGCTGGCTTTGCACCAGACCCACCATGGCGGTGTCGCTCACCATGGTTTCGCCAGCCACCCAGCCTATCAGCGCAGCGCCAAGGGTAACAATAATGGGAAAGCGCTCCATCAGGCGAATCATCAGCGTGCTGCCAAATACCACCAGCGGGATGCTGATGGCCAGGCCCAGCACCAGCAGCAGCATGCTGCCCTTGGCTGCAGCAGCCACGGCGATCACATTGTCAAGGCTCATCACCAGATCGGCAATCAAAATAGTGCGCACTGCCGCCAGAAGCGATCCGTGGTGTTTGGTGGCGTCTTGCCCGTCGTCGCCTTCGCTGAGCAACTGCACGCCGATATACAGCAGCAGTGCACCGCCCACGATTTGCAGGTAGGGCATTTCCAGCAAGCGCACCGCCACCACCGTCAGTCCAATGCGCAGCAGCACCGCCGCGCCCGAACCAAACAGCACCGCTTTTTGCTGTTGTGCGGGCGGCAGGCTGCGCGCGGCCAGGGCGATGACCACGGCGTTGTCGCCCGAGAGGATGATGTTGATCCAGACAATCTTCAACAGGCCTAGCCAAAATTCTGGGGTTTGCCAAAAGTCCATGCGCGCTCCGACGGGGTCTTAAAAAAAAAGTGCCCAAACAGGATGTCAGGGCACTTTGGGGAACTTTTGCTACGGGCCTGGCCCGCGGCAAACCTTACCGATACACAGGTGTATTGTATTTACAACAGCGCCTTGAGCAGCTTGGCCATCTCCGAGGGGTTGCGGGTGATGGTGAAGCCGCACTCTTCCATGATGGCGAGTTTGGCATCGGCCGTGTCAGCACCACCGGCGATCAGCGCCCCGGCGTGGCCCATGCGCTTGCCTGCGGGGGCTGTGACGCCGGCGATAAAGCCGACGATGGGCTTTTTCATGTTGAGCTTGCACCAGCGGGCGGCTTCGGCTTCGTCGGGGCCGCCGATTTCGCCGATCATGATGACGGCGTCGGTGTCGGGGTCGTCGTTGAAGGCGCGCATGACGTCAATGTGCTTGAGGCCATTGATCGGATCGCCACCAATGCCCACGGCGCTGGACTGGCCCAGGCCAATTTCGGTGAGTTGGGCCACGGCCTCATACGTGAGCGTGCCCGAACGCGAGACCACGCCAATGCGGCCCTTGCGGTGGATGTGGCCGGGCATGATGCCGATTTTGATCTCGTCGGGCGTGATCAGGCCGGGGCAGTTGGGGCCGAGCAGCAGGGTTTCTTTGCCGCCAGCGGCCACTTTGGCGCGCATGCGGTTGCGCACTTCGAGCATGTCTTTGACCGGAATGCCTTCGGTAATGCAGATCGCCAGATCCAAATCCGCTTCCACGGCTTCCCAGATGGCCGCAGCGGCACCGGCGGGCGGCACGTAGATCACGGACACGGTGGCGCCGGTCTCATGGGCGGCTTCTTTAACCGAGGCGTAGATTGGGATGTTGAAAATCGACTCGCCCGCTTTTTTGGGGTTCACGCCGGCCACAAAGCAATTTTTCCCGTTGGCGTATTCCTGGCACTTTTCGGTGTGGAACTGGCCGGTTTTGCCGGTAATGCCTTGGGTGATGACGCGGGTGTCTTTGTTGATAAAGATGGACATAGCTTGGTTCTTTCGGCTTGGGGCGTGGCTTTACGCGTGGGCGTTGACGGCGGCAACAACTTTTTGGGCTGCGTCAGCCATGGTGTCGGCGCTGATGATGGGCAGGCCAGAATCGGCCAGCATTTGTTTGCCCATCTCTTCGTTGGTGCCCTTCATACGCACCACCAGGGGCACGGACAAATTGACCGCCTTGCAGGCCACGATGATGCCGGTGGCAATGGTGTCGCACTTCATGATGCCGCCAAAGATGTTGACCAAAATGGCCTTGACCTTGGGGTTTTTGAGCATGATCTTGAAGGCTTCGGTCACTTTCTCAGGGGTGGCGCCGCCGCCCACGTCCAAGAAGTTGGCAGGCTCCGCGCCAAACAGCTTGATGGTGTCCATGGTGGCCATGGCCAGGCCAGCGCCGTTGACCAGGCAGCCAATGTTGCCGTCCAGGCTGATGTAGGCCAGGTCAAACTTGCTGGCTTCCACTTCGGCCGGGTCTTCTTCATCCAGGTCGCGGTAAGCCACGATTTCGGGGTGGCGGAACAGGGCGTTGGCGTCAAAGTTGAACTTGGCGTCCAGGGCTTTGATGTTGCCGTTGCCTTCCAAAATCAGCGGGTTGATCTCCACCAGGCTGGCGTCGGTGTCCATGTAGATTTTGTAAAGTTTTTGCAGAACGTCCACGGCTTGGGCGGTAGAGGCTGCGGGCACGCCAATGGCGTCGCTGAGCTTTTTGCCTTGCGCGTCGGTCAGGCCCAGGGCCGGGTCAACGATCTCGGTGATGATTTTCTCGGGCGTGTCGTGGGCCACGCCTTCAATGTCCATGCCGCCTTCGCTGGAGACGATCATGGCCACGCGCTGGCTGGCGCGGTCGGTCACGGCGGACACGTAGTATTCTTTTTGGATGTCGGCGCCGTCTTCAATCAGCAAGCGGCGCACTTTTTGGCCTTCCGGGCCGGTTTGGTGGGTGACCAGTTGCATGCCCAGGATTTCAGTCGCCAGGGCTTTGACTTCGTCAATCGAGCGCGCCAGCTTCACGCCGCCGCCCTTGCCGCGCCCACCGGCGTGGATTTGCGCCTTGACCACCCACACCGGGCCGCCGAGTTTTTGGGCGGCTTCAACCGCCTCTTGCACGGTGAAAGCGGGGATGCCGCGGGGAACGGGCACGCCCGCGTTGCGCAAGATTTCCTTGCCTTGGTATTCGTGGATCTTCATGATTTCTCTCTTTGCGACAGAACAAACCGGGCCGGCCGTTTGCCAGCAAAGTGCGGGCGAACCTGGCCCTGGGCGTGGAACCGCAGAACTGTATCATGGTGCGGTGCACCAAACTTGCCGCGGCCTTACGCGCCATGGCGTGGCGCCTTTCATTTTTTGCACGCACTCAACCCGTATACGGATCCTGACTTTCCATGAAAAAAATCTTCATCGACGGCGAGGCCGGCACCACCGGACTACAGATCCGCGAGCGCCTGGACGCCATGGCGGGCATCGATCTGCTGCGCATTGACCCTAAACTGCGCAAGGACGCCGGCGCCAAGCGCGCCCTGCTGGCGCAAGCGGACCTGGTGGTGCTCTGCCTGCACGACGACGCAGCCATCGAGTCCGTGGCCATGGTCGACGCATTGGCGCAGGAGACTGGAGCGCCAGGCCCGCGCATCATTGACGCGTCTACCGCGCACCGCACCGCGCCGGGCTGGGTGTATGGCTTTCCCGAACTGTGCGCGGGTCAGGCCGCGCGCATTGCCAGCGCGCAGCGCGTGGCCAACCCCGGTTGCTATGCCACCGGCGCTATTGCGCTCTTGCGCCCGCTGATTGACGCGGGGCTGATTCCCGCCGACTTTGCAGTGTGTTTACCGTCAGTAAGTGGCTATTCGGGTGGGGGACGGCCCATGATCGAGGCCTACGAGGCCGGCACCGCGCCGGCACTTGAGCTCTACGCGCTGGGCCTCAAGCACAAGCACATCCCCGAAATCATGCATTGCACCGGCCTGACGCGCCGCCCGCTGTTTGTGCCCTCGGTCGCCAATTTCGCGCAAGGCATGCTGGTGCAACTGCCCTTGCACCTGGACATGCTTCCTGGGCAGCCCAGGGCCCAAGACCTGGAAGAAGCGCTCCGCGCGCATTACGCGAGCAGCCGCTACGTCACCGTAGAACCGGCCACCGCCGACCGCAAACTCGACGCCGTGGCCCTGGCGGGCACCAACCAAATGGAACTGCGCGTGTTTGCCAACGACGCGGCCGCCGACGGCTTTGCCCACGCCCTGCTGGTGGCGCGCCTGGACAACCTGGGCAAAGGCGCCAGCGGCGCGGCGGTGCAAAACCTGGAGTTGATGCTGGGGATGTGAGCGCGAGGCACTAATTACGGTCGCCATCCACGTCAAACGCGCCGGACACCACGCGGGCAATCGCCTCGCCGCCAAAACCCCGGCTGGCCAAAAAGCGTACTTGCTTGGCGCGCTCGGCGGGCGTGGCGGCGGCCTTGCCAAACTTTTTGCGCCAAACCTCAAAGGCGCGCGCGGGCTCACTTGCTTTGAGGTCGCTGACCACCTGGGCTACCGCCTCGGGCTCCAGGCCCTTGGCTTGCAGTTCGTGCTTGATGCGCGAGGTGCCCAGCTTGGCACTGCGCCGGTGCAGCACGGATTCGATCACACGGCCTTCGTTAATGAAATCTTTGGCCGCTAGCGCGTCTAGCACCTGGGCCAGCGCCCCTGGCGGCAGGTCAAAAGGGGCGAGCTTGCGCTCGAGCTCAGCGCGCGAATGCTCACGCGCGCTGAGCAGACGCAGCGCGCGCCCGGTAAGCGACAGGGTCGGTGGCAGGGTGGCCATGGTTTTCCAAGTTCGGTCCGCTCCAGTGGCAGGGGCTTCGCGGCGACAGCGCGCACAGGGCGCCGCGCGCGCTTACGCTGCCTTGTCCGCCTTTTCGGCCTTTTTGCCTTTAGCTTTTTCCACCTCGGCCACGGGGATCAGCGGGATGCCCAGCGATTCGCGCACCTTGTTTTCGATTTCCGTGGAGAGGCCTGGGTTTTCGCGCAGAAACTCGCGGGCGTTGTCACGGCCCTGGCCGATTTTTTCGCCCTGGTAGGCGTACCAGGCGCCGGATTTTTCGATGATGTGGGCGTTAACCCCCATGTCGATGATTTCCCCGTGGCGGCTGATGCCCTCGCCAAACAGAATGTCAAACTCGGCGGTCTTGAAGGGCGAAGCCACCTTGTTTTTCACCACCTTGACCTTGGTTTCATTGCCAATGGAGTCGTCGCCCTTTTTGATGGTGCCCGTGCGCCGGATGTCCAGGCGCACCGAGGCGTAAAACTTGAGCGCATTGCCGCCGGTGGTGGTCTCGGGGCTGCCAAACATGACGCCAATCTTCATGCGGATCTGGTTGATGAAAATGACCATGCAGTTGGTCTTCTTAATATGCGCGGTGAGCTTGCGCAGCGCCTGGCTCATCAGACGGGCTTGCAAACCGGGCAGGCTGTCGCCCATTTCACCTTCGAGTTCGGCCTTGGGCGTGAGTGCGGCCACGGAGTCGACCACGATCAGGTCGACCGCGCCGGAGCGCACCAGGCTGTCCACAATTTCCAGCGCTTGTTCGCCCGTGTCGGGCTGGCTGATCAGCAGGTCCTGCAAATTGACGCCGAGTTTTTGGGCGTATTGGATATCGAGCGCGTGTTCGGCGTCGACAAAAGCGCATTGGCCGCCTTGCTTTTGCATTTCGGCAATCACTTGCAAGGTGAGGGTGGTTTTGCCCGACGATTCCGGGCCGTAAATCTCAACCACGCGGCCGCGCGGCAAGCCGCCCACGCCCAGTGCAATATCCAAACCCAAGGAGCCAGTGGACACCACCTGGATGTCCTCAATCACCTCGCCCTCACCCAGGCGCATGATGGTGCCTTTGCCAAACTGCTTTTCGATTTGGGCCAGCGCCACGGCCAGGGCTTTGGCTTTTTCGCTGTTAGGGGCCAGGGTTTTGACGGGTGCGTCCATGAGAAATCTCCTGTGAAGGTGGGTAAAAAGTCTGGGGTCCAAGCCTCTGGCTTTAACAACAGGCTGGATGCTTGAACAGTAGTTTATAGGCCATTTATAAATACTTTTAAGTATTTTTAGTCAGTTTGCATTACTATTAATTCCGTGCCCAAAACACCTCACCGTCCGCCCGACGCCTGGCGCCACAACCACCTGGGCCACTGGCTGCGCCTAGGCCTGGAGCGCTTTGACGCGCGGGTGATGGCACTGATGGCGCAACACCCCGGCGTGTCGCTGGGTTTGTCCAATTTGGCCGGGCGCGGGCAACTCACGGCGGCGCACTGGCAAGTGACCCGCCACCTCCCGCCCGAAGGCGCCCGCCTGACTGCGCTGGCGCAGCGCGCCGGCATGAGCAAGCAGGCCATGGGCACGCTGGTGAACCAGTGCGAGGCCTGGGGACTGGTGCAGCGCCAAGCCGACGTCCTGGACGCGCGGGCCCGCCGCGTGTGCTTTACCGCCACCGGGCGGGCCTGGCTTGCTGCCTACCGAGACAGCGTGGCGCAGGCCGAAGGCGAGCTGCGCAGCGCCATAGGCGCCGAGGTGGCCACGGTGGTGGCGCTGGGGCTGGAGGCTTATAGCGCCGGCTAAAAAAGCAAGTGCCCGACGGCACCTAGCGCAGGGGCAAACCCCTAGGCCAAAACCCGCGCATCCCGCAGGGGCAGTTCTAGAATGACTTTTCGATTGCGACAACAACACACCACAGCGCTCCAGCGCGAGGAGATGCTATGGATGCCTCCCACCTTAAAAGGAGCAGGTTTTGAGCACTGAGATTGAACAGCCGTTGATCGAGAAGGATTTCCCGAGTGGTCGGGTTGGATCCTCTGATGGATACGGCATCAAAGTGCCCAAGGCGTGATAGACCAC
>CANFWT010000020.1 GCA_947450895.1 Comamonadaceae bacterium
CGATCAATGCGGATTCGGAAAGATTGGCGCTACCAACGAAGGCAGTGCCAAACTGGGTGACGCGATGAAAAATCCACGCCTTGGCGTGGAGGCGTGTACGGCGTCCATCCAGCGAAATCCGCAACTCAACGCCAGGTAACTTGGCAAACGCATCCACCGCACGCACCTCGGTCGCACCAATGTAAGTTGTTGTCAGTATTCGGAACCTTGTCTTGGGACTACCATGCGCATCGAGCGCAGTGACTTGTTCCAAGACATCGAGCAGTTTTCGTACGCCGCTCCAGGTAATAAAACTGACCAGAATGTCCACCCGATCAACCTCGCGCAACTCGGCGCGCAATTCATTCAGCAGTGACGGGTCAACTCGGGCCGACGTAAACAACCAGGGGTGGCGCAACCCCGTGGCGGGCATCAACACTTCGGCATGGGGTGCATGAATCGACTTGAGTAACTGCGCTGGCATTGCCGGCAGTCGCACAGCTTGGCCAGTCGGGCGCAGTTGCATCAGTAGCTGGCGGATCAGTTCAATTTCGGCTTTGGCCTTTTGGCTTGCATCAGTCTGCCCGGCCGCCACCGCGTCCAAAAGTTCCGGCAAGCGGTGCAGCAACTCCGCAACGAATTGTTCGCGCCGCTGATGCACAGTGGGCGCGGCAACCATTGCACGGTGCTGGCCAGTCAGGCTGGTGACCTCATCAACTTCGTCCTCGTAGATCAGGCGGTCGTACAGGCCTTTGGGAAGCTTCATAGAGGAGTCCATGGATTTTGATTGGCTATTCTGGCCCAAGCGACGGCACATCCATCCTCGATTGAGAAATAGATGGGGATTTTGGGCAGGGCATTGGCTCTAAATCAAATAGCTACTCATGCAGATTGCACAGACACTACATGGAGTCCACCGTCGGGTTGCGAGCGATCTAGCCCACTCCCCAGAAGTTTCAAAAGGTGCGGCGGCTTGCAAAAAGAAAGGGCTCCTTGTAATGGGAGCCCGGACTTATCTTGGCGGAGAGAGTGGGATTCGAACCCACGGTACCTTGCGGTACGCCTGATTTCGAGTCAGGTACATTCGGCCACTCTGCCATCTCTCCGTGTTCGCCTCGTTCAGCGATGGGACAATTCTATCAGGGCGCCAGGGTGACAAGACCACCCAGATAGGGGCGTAGCGCCTCGGGCACGGTCACCGAGCCGTCGGCGTTTTGGTAGTTCTCCAGCACCGCCACCAGCGTGCGGCCTACGGCCAGGCCAGAGCCGTTCAAGGTGTGGACGAATTCGTTTTTTCCCTGCGCGTTTTTAAACCGCGCTTGCAGGCGCCGCGCCTGAAAGGCTTCGCAGTTGGACACCGAGCTGATCTCGCGGAAGGTGTTTTGGGCCGGCAGCCACACTTCCAAATCGTAGGTTTTGGCCGCGCCAAAGCCCATGTCGCCGGTGCACAAACTCATCACACGGTAGGGCAAGCCCAGCTTTTGCAGGATGGCTTCGGCGTGGCCGGTCATTTGTTCCAGGGCCTCATAGCTGTGGTCCGGGTGCACGATTTGCACCATTTCCACCTTGTCAAACTGGTGCTGGCGAATCAGGCCGCGCGTGTCGCGCCCGGCGCTGCCAGCCTCCGAGCGAAAGCACGGCGTGTGGGCGGTGAGTTGGATGGGCAAGTCGGCCTCTGCCACCACCACGTCGCGCACAAAATTGGTCAGCGTCACTTCGCTGGTGGGAATCAGGTACAGCGCGGTGTTGTCGGGCTGGGCTTCGCCGTCCTGGCCGCCTTTTTTGGCGGCGAACAGGTCGCCCTCAAACTTGGGCAACTGGCCGGTGCCGCGCAAGGTGTCGCCGTTGACCACATAGGGCGTGTAGCACTCGGTGTAGCCGTGTTCTTGGGTTTGCACGTCGAGCATGAACTGGGCAAGCGCCCGGTGCAGGCGGGCCAGCGGGCCTTTCATCACGGTAAAGCGCGAACCGGTGAGCTTGACGCCCATCTCAAAGTCCAGGCCCAGCGGCTCGCCCAGGTCCACGTGGTCTTTGATATCAAAGTCCATGGCTTGGGGCGTGCCCCAGGTGCGCACTACCACATTGCCGTGTTCGTCGGCGGCGCGCGGCACGCTGTCGTGCGGCAAATTGGGCACCAGCAGCAGCATGGTTTGCAGCTCGGTCTGGATGTGCTCCAGGCGCGCCGCCGAGCTTTCGAGTTCGCCTTTGATGTCGGCGGTTTGCGCCATCACCGCGTCCACCTCGGCCTGACCGGCGGGGCCTTTGGCCTTGAGTTGGCCAATTTGCTTGCTCAGGGCATTGCGTTTGGCCTGGATTTCTTCGGTGCGGGTCTGGATGGACTTGCGCTCGGCCTCCAGTGCAGTGAAAGCGTCCACATTCAGGAACGATTGGGGCGATTTGCGGGTTTCCAGGCGGGCCACGGCCGAGGCCAGGTCTTTGCGCAGCAGGTTGATGTCAAGCATGGGTCTTGTCGTTTAGGTGAGTTGGGGGCCGCGGGGCCGGGATTTTAGAGTGGCGCGGCTCAGGGCGCGTCGCGCTTGAGGCCCTTGGGCAGCGGGAACTTGATGGTTTCCACCACGCCGTCCATTTTGCGCACCGACACGGCGCCGAGTTCGCGCAAGCGTGCAATCACGGCCTGCACCAGCACGTCCGGGGCGGAGGCGCCGGCGGTCAGGCCCACGCGCGAGCGGCCTTCAAACCAGGCGGCCTGCAGCTCGTCGGCGTGGTCGACCATATAGCTCTCGGTGCCCAGCTTTTGCGCCACCTCGCGCAGGCGGTTGCTGTTGGAGCTGGTGGGGCTGCCCACCACAATCACCACATCCACCTGCGGGCTCATGACCTTGATGGCGTCTTGGCGGTTTTGGGTGGCGTAGCAAATGTCTTGCTGCTTGGGCTCGCGCACCTTGGGAAAGCGGGCTTTGACGGCGGCGGCAATATCGGCGGCGTCGTCCATACTCAGGGTGGTTTGGGTGACAAGCGCCAGCTTATCGGTCTGGCCGGGCTGCACGCGTGCCACGTCGGCCACGTCTTCCACCAGGTGGATGCCGCTGTCGAGTTGGCCCATGGTGCCTTCCACCTCGGGGTGGCCTTTGTGGCCGATCATGATGAACTCATAGCCCTCTTTGTGCAGCTTGGCCACTTCCACGTGCACCTTGGTTACCAGCGGGCAGGTGGCGTCAAACACCTGAAAACCGCGCGCCTGCGCCTCGTCTTGAATGGCTTTGCTCACGCCGTGGGCGGAAAAGATCAGCGTGGCGTCGGGCGGCACGTCGCTGAGTTCTTCAATAAAGATGGCGCCCTTGGCCTTGAGGTCGTTGACCACAAAGGTGTTGTGCACGATTTCGTGGCGCACATAGATGGGCGCGCCAAACTTGTCGAGCGCGCGCTCGACGATCTCGATGGCGCGGTCCACACCGGCGCAAAAGCCGCGCGGCTCGGCCAGCAAAATTTCACTGTCGGTGCGCAGGGTGCTCATAGGACACCAATCACTTTCACTTCAAAGGTCACCGGCTGTCCGGCCAGTGGGTGGTTGAAATCAAACAAAACGGCGCCGCCCTCTTCGCCGGGCTTTACCTCTTGCACGGCGCCTGCGTAGCTGCTTTGGCCGTCTGGCGTTGGGAACTGCACCACGTCGCCCACCCGGTAGGTTTCTTGCGGGTCGCCCAACTGGCGCAGCAGTTTGGCCGCCACCCATTGCTGCATCTCGGGGTTGCGCGGGCCAAAGGCGGCGCCTGCAGGCAGCGAAAAGGTTTGGTGCGCGCCTTCTTCGAGCCCTAGCAGGCATCGCTCGACCTCGGGTGAGAGTTCGCCGGTGCCCAGGCTCAAGGTGGCGGGCTTGTCGTCAAAGGTGTTGATGATGTCGCCCGCCGGGCCCGAGAGGCGGTAGTGCAGCGTCAAAAAAGACGAGGCGGTAATGCGGGGAAGGCTGGTGGTCATGCAAGTCTCGATAAACTGGTCTGCATTGTAGAAACTTCAGCCCCGAGCCCCACTACGCGCCCTGCCAGCCCTGCGTCCTAGCCACCGACTCGCCCACCATGCCGATCAAAGACCTGCCGCCCGACGCCCGCCCGCGCGAAAAGCTGCTCGCGCGCGGCCCCGGCGCACTGAGCGACGCCGAACTGCTGGCCCTGCTGCTGCGCACTGGCATCCAGGGCAAGGGGGTGCTGCAACTGGCCAATGAACTGTTGCAACTGCCCGGCAAGGGCGGCCTGGACGCGCCGGGTTTTGGCGGCATTGCCGGCTTGCTCAGCGCCACGGCGGACGACCTCAAGCCTGTGAAAGGCTTGGGTCCGGCAAAGCGCGCCGAAATCGTGGCCGTGCTGGAGCTGGCCCGCCGCGCCATGGCCCAGCGTCTGCAAGAACGCACCATTTTTGAGTCGCCCGATGCGGTCAAACACTACCTGCAACTGCATTTGTCTACGCTGGCGCACGAGGTGTTTGCGGTCTTGTTTTTGGATGTGCAAAACCGGCTGGTGGCCATGGAGCAGATGTTCCAAGGCACGCTGAGCCAAACCAGTGTTTACCCGCGTGAAGTGGTCAAACGCGCGCTGCACCACCAGGCCGCAGCCGTAGTGCTAGCCCACAACCACCCCAGCGGCTCGGTGCAACCCTCGCGCGCCGACGAGATGCTGACGCAAACCCTCAAGGCAGCGCTGGCGCTGGTGGACGTGCGGGTGCTAGACCATGTGATCGTGGGCCAGGGCCAGACCCTGTCCATGGTCGAACAGGGGTTTGTGTAATGGCGGGGCTGGCGGACCTGAAGCGGCTGAAAAAAGAGATTGAGGCCGCCGCCGCGCTGGAGAAGGCCGCTAAAGCCGCCGCCGCACTGGCCGCCAAACGCCAGGCCGCTGCGCGCAACCTTTTTCAGGCCGCCGTGGGCAAAGTGCAAGTGCTGGCGCCCAGCGACTTGGCCGACCTCAAACCCCTGCCCCCGGCGCCCGCGCCACTGCAGCACGAGCGCGATGCAGTGGCCGCACTGCAAGAGTCATTGAGCGACGAGGTGGACGTGACCACCTTGCTCGATACCGACGAGCATTTGAGCTTTCGCCGCCCCGGCGTGGGCCTGGACGTGGTGCAAAAGCTGCGCAAGGGCAAATGGAGCATCCAGCGCCAAATCGACCTGCACGGCCTGCGCAGCGACGAGGCGCGCGAGGCCCTGGGCAGCTTTATCCGGGAGTCGCACAAGCAAGGCATCCGCTGCGTGCGGGTAGTGCACGGCAAGGGCCTGGGCTCACCCGGCAAAACACCGGTACTCAAGGACAAAGTGCACCGCTGGCTGGTGCAAAAGGCCGAGGTGGTGGCCTTTGTGCAAGCCCAACCGGCCCAAGGCGGCGCCGGGGCGCTGGTAGTGCTGCTACAGCCGGTGCGACGGATCACCCACACGGCGGCCTAGCAGCACACCGCAGCGCGCCAACCGCCCGATCTATTTGACAGCGTTCGGAAAGAAGAGCTGCTGGCCGTCGATCTTGTAGGCCGCAATCACCGCCTGGCCCGGGGCCGAGGTCACCCAGTCGACAAACTTTTGCGCATCTGCTGCCTTCACGTGCGGGTGTTTGGCGGGATTCACCACCATCACCCCATATTGGTTAAACAGGCGGCTGTCGCCCTCCACCAGCACTGCCAACTCACCCCGGTTTTTAAAGCTGAGCCAAGTGCCCCGGTCGGTGAGCACGTAGGCACCGTTGGCAGACGCCATGTTGAGCGCCTGGCCCATGCCGCAACCGCATTCTTTGTAGCCGCCACCTTTGGCCTCGGGCGCAGCGGTGAGCTTCCAAAACCGCAGCTCGGCGGCGTGGGTGCCGCTTTTGTCGCCGCGCGACACAAAGGCCGCGTTGGCCGCGCTGAGTTTGGCCAGCGCGGCCGCGATGTCTTTGCCCCGTGTTTTGGCCGGGTCGGCGGCGGGGCCGACCAGCACAAAGTCGTTGTACATCACCGCAAAGCGCTTGAGCGCAAAGCCCTCGGCCACCACTTTTTCCTCGGCCACCTGGTCGTGCACAAAAAGCACGTCAGCGTCGCCCCGGCGCCCCATATCAATGGCCTGGCCGGTGCCCAGGGCCACGACTTTGACCTGCACGCCCGTGGCCTGGGTAAACGCGGGCAGCAAGTGCGCAAACAGGCCCGACTGCTCAGTGGACGTGGTGGACGCCATGACGATGGGCTCGGCTTGGGCCGCGAAAGCGCTGGCACCCAGTGCAATAGAAAGGGCCAAAACGCGGCAAAAAGACGGTTTCACAAGAGTTCTCCCTTCACAAACAAATGCGCCGACGGGCATTGCGCTTGCAGCACGGCGGCGTCAAAAAACTGCTCTACCGGCAAATCTGCCAGCAATTGGCCGCGATCCAAGTAGATGACCCGCTGCGCCAGGCGTTTGACCTGGCCCAGGTTGTGGCTGGCAAACACCAAGGTCGCATCGGCACGGCTGCTGGCAAAACGCTGCATCAGCGCCTCTACCTCGGCCTTGGCATGCGGGTCCAGGCTGGCGGTGGGTTCATCCAACAGCAGCAACTGGGGCTCCAGCGCCCAGGCCCGCGCCAGCGCCACCTGCTGCTGCTGGCCCAATGACAGGGTGGGGCCGCTGCGCCCCGCCAATTCCTGCAAGCCTGCCGCTTGCAGCGCCGTCAGTGCCTGGGCCTGCGCGCGCGGCCAGGCGATGCCACGCAGCCACAAGGCCAGCGCCACCTGTCGCTGCACAGTGGTGCGCAGCAGGTGCGGGCGCTGAAACAGCATGGCCTGGCGCAGCGCCGGCGCGGTATCGCGCTGCCCTTGGGTGGGTGCAAGCAAACCGTGCATCAGCCGCAGCAGCGTGCTTTTGCCCGAGCCGTTCGCCCCCACCAGGGCCACGCGCTCACCGGCGCGCACCGCCAAGCTGACAGGCGCCAGCGCGCTGGCGTGGCCGCTACGGGGTCGCGCCAGGCTGAGCCCATCGGCGCCCAGTTGCACACCCGCCTGGGTCAGGGTAATGAGCGCGCTCACGGCGCCAGCCCTGCTTGCAGGATGCGGGCAGATGGCGCGCCCAGGCGCCAGCGCCGCAGCAGCGCCACCAGCAGGTTGAGCACCAGCACCACGCCCAGCAGCACCAGGCCCAAGCCCAGCGCCAGAGGCAAGTCGCCTTTGGACGTTTCCAGCGCGATGGCGGTCGTCATGACGCGGGTAAAGCCGTCAATATTGCCGCCCACCACCATCACCGCGCCCACCTCAGAAATAGCCCGCCCAAACGCCGCCAGCACCACCACCAACAGCGCGTGGCGCTCGTCCCAGGCCAGCAAGGCGGCGCGCAGCGCAGCGCCCGCGCCCAACGAGCGCAGTTGCTCGCCGTGCTGCTGTTCGGCGTCTTGCACCGTCTGGCGCGTCAGCGCCATCACCATGGGCAGCACCAGCACGGTTTGCGCCAGCACCATGGCCTTGAAGCTGAACAACCAGCCCAAATACCCCAGCGGCCCCGAGCGCGACAGCAACAAGTACACCAGCAGCCCCACCACCACCGACGGAATGGCCAGACTGGTGTTGAGCAACGTGAGCACCAGCCCACGCCCGGCGAACTGCGCCACGCCCAGCCAGGCACCCAGCGCCAGCCCCAGGCTGCAAGCCAGCGCGCAGGCGCAGGCGCTGACCGCCAGCGAGCGCCCGACGATGGCCAGCAGCGCGGGGTCCAAAGCGACAATGAGTTGCAGCGCCGTCTGCGCGCTTTCAGTGAAAGTGGTCATGCAAGGGCGCGATGATAGACGAGGCGGCTGGCCAGCCCCTTCGCACGCCCCAGGCCAAGGGCGCTTAAAGTGAACGCTGGCCGCACTGGCCTGCGCCTGGTGAAAACGCTGTGGCGTGACCACAGTGGCGCGCAGCGCAACGCGATGCGCGCGCCGGATCTTTCACTGGTGTTGCGGCCTCAAAAGCCGACGTAGCGAACGAACTTTTGGCTGTCCTCGCGCACCGACTTGACGCTGTTGGCCACAAAGCCTTCGTCGGGGTAGCCCATCGCAATGCAAATCATGATGTTTTGGTCGTCGGGAATGCCCGCATGTTCGCGCACCACCGCCGACTGCATGATGCCCTGTCCATTGATCACGCAGCCCAAGCCCCGCTCCCACGCCGCCAACACAATGGCGTGCGACAGCGCGCCCAGGTCGAACTGGCTGATGGCCGCAGGCTCCAGGTACTTGTCGTAGGTCAGTACCAGCGACACCGGGGCGTCAAACTGGCGAAAGCCGCGCATTACCCAGTCGGTGCGCCGCGCCTTGTCGTCACGCGCAATGCCCATGGCCTCAAAAAGCTGAATAGCGATGTCGATCTGGCGCTTGCGGTGAATGCCCTCGTACTCCTCTTTCATGGGGAAGTCGCGTTTGGGCGGTACACCCTTGACCATGTTTTCTGTGTTGCCTTGGCGAATGCGGTTGAGCGGTTCGCCTGTGACGACATGGATGTACCAAGGCTGCGTGTTCATGCTCGAGGGCGCCCATTTGGCCACATCGATGATCTCCTCGATCAGCGCCCGTGGCACCGGTTTTTGCTGGTACCCGCGAATGCTTTTGCGGGCTTGTATGAGTTCGGAAAATTCCATGCTGGGGCCCGATTGAGTGTTTAAAAGTAGGACAAGTCTATGCGCACTTGCGCGGGACCGGTTCCGCCCCCTGGCCCGATGCCGCAGCGGCTGGCAGCCGCCCCATCCAGGGGTGGAACCGACCGTGGGGGTCGTACTTGGCGCGGGCCTGGTCCAGGCGTGCCATATTGGCGTCGGACACAAAGCGCGCCGGCCTTCTGCCCAGGTTTTCATCGGCAAGTTGAATCCCCCGGCTCCAAGGCTCCAGCGCCCTCATGTGGTCGGTGGCCCAATTGGCATGGGTGCTTTCATCCACGCCCTGCCCCAAGCCGCAATACAGCGCCAAATAGGTGCGACTTTCCACCGAAAACGCCATGTCCGGCCGAGATGCAGGCGGGTTCCAGTTCAGCCACAAAGCGTGGCTCGGATGGGGTGGTTGGGTGTCTGCAATCTTGCGGATGGCGGGCAATAGCGGCGCAATCGGATCGTCCATCCACATGTTGTCCGCGCTCCAGCGCGTATTTGCCAGAAACAGCGTCTTCTCACCGGTTTTCATCATGAAGTCCAGCGACATGGGCACCAGGGGCAAATGCAAGCTGGCGAGCTTGCGCACTGGGCTGCGGGTTATGAAGTCCACGTGCGCACGGGCCTCTTGCCAGCTGTCGGCCATCACCGGCGCAATCACCTCCAGGCCATGGGCATTGATCAACAGGGCCTTGGGGTTCATCACGATCTGGAACTCGACTTGATTCGACACCTGCGGGCCCACCGAGTCCGCCCATTCCAAGACCCGCTCCAGATGTTGGATGCGAAACACCTGGGTCTTTAAGCCGATGAACCGGGGGCGGCGGTGAAGTTGCAGGTGAAAGCGCACCACCACACCGAAAAAGCCCGGGCCCGCACCCCGTGCCGACCAGAAAAGCTCGGGGTGCTCGGTTTCACTGGCGTGTACCAAGCTGCCATCGGCCAACACCACGTCGATGCCTATGACGTTTTGACACCCCATACCCAGCGACCGGCTGCTCCAGCCGAAGCCACCTTGCAACAAGAACCCCCCCATGCCCACCGTAAAGGCATGCGCCGTGGGGAAAAAAAGCTGGTGCTTGGCCAGTGCCGCATTCAATTCGCCAGCCCAGCAGCCCGGGCCTATCACCGCCTTCCTCTGGGCGGGGTGAATGGCAATGCTGTTGAGCCGGGACAGGTCGAGCATCATGCCGCCATCGCGAATGTGGTTTTGCGCCCAGCTGTGGCCGCCCGAGCAAATGCCAACGCGCATCGCGTTGCGCTGGGCTTGCCCCAGTGCTGCGATGACGTCGTACACATCATTGGCTTGCACCAGGATGTCCGGGCGTCGGCCCGGGTCGCGCACCGTGTAAGTGGTGCCCAGCACCGCTGCATCAAAACCTGGCTCGCCCCGTCGGAAGACACGGCCCTGTGTTGGCATACGCTTCATGGGCTACTTTCCAAAAAAGAGGCTGATTGTTTCGGTGCGAAACTTTGGTAGAGCTCCGGCAAGATGCCCGCCAAATGGTTCATTTCCTGCGCGCAGTGCACCAGCAATTCTTGCCCCTGGGTCGCGCCAAAGGGCCGAACGCGTGCAGCCAGACGCGCGAGCGCCTTGCCCAGCAGGCCGGGCATGCCGCGCGGACGGACGTTGTCCCCGGCAATCCAGAACCGCGAGCGCATCTCGCAGCCTCCATGCACCGGGCGCAAATGGTGCACCAGCCAGCCGGTTTCCATGGGTGTGCCGCTGAGGGAGCCGCGGGCGCAAATCGCGACTTCACCGCGGGCCTTGAGCCGTGCCTCGTCGATACCAAGACGGGCGGGTGCGACAAAGCGAATGTCCAGGTTCAGGCGATCAGAGCCGACGTACTCCACCACTTTGGACACCCGGTTCACATAGTGGTCCAGGTCGCTTCGACCATCTTCCCAGGCCACATGCACATGGGCCTGCGGATGCCACAGCTTGTAGCGCTGCGCCTCGTTGCCATGCCAGGCAAACCACCAATCCCACATCGCAGGGCTCACGCCCGGCATATGGGTCAGCACAAAAACCCGAATCGCACCGTCAGGCGTAACGGTGTAGCCGGTTTCAACGGGCCAATATCCACCGCGCTGCAAAGCATGGGCAGACTCTGCGCCCGGAAACAGCTCATGGGCCATGGCGCCGGTAGCGATCGCCTCGCGCACATGCGCGGGCAGCGCTTGCATCTGCGGCTTGAAGAAGGGCGCATAGACGCTGGTTTGCAGTTCTTGGGCGCTGTAACCCAGATGAAGGCCGTGGGCGCTTGAACCGTGCATATCCGACCGCGCCTTAAAACGCGCGCTGGTAACCGATGCGCATGACTTGCGTCTTGCTGGTGATCGACGATACGGGCCCGGGTGTGGCACCGGTGTCATTGAGTGTGGCCGCGGGGTTGTCCTCCAGGCTGAAGCTGACGTCCGACACAGTGTCAATTTTCATGGAAACACCGAAGGTGTAGGACCGGTCGTTCACGGCGGGGGTCAGCATGTTCTGCGCCGTTCGGCTGCCGTCAATTTGGAGCTTGTTGCTGCTGTATCCGCCGCGCAATGTCCAGGTCGGATTGACCTCCCACGACACACCGAGGCGCATTACCGGCTGGTCTTTCCAACCAGGACCGTTGGGATCTTGATTGGCTTTGACATCGCCGTATTGAATCACCACATAGTCGGCTGCCAGCGTCACCGCGGGCGAAGCTTTCCACGCGACGCCAAGGCCATACTCCGCTGGCAAATCCAACTTGCCGTCGCTGTAGGCAAAAGCATTTCCTGCGTCGCCATACTCGCCCAGTTTGCCCATAAGCGTCTTCATTTTGTAGGTGGCGCCCAGCGAAAATTCCGGACTTGCGTTCCACTGCATACCCAGGCGGGCACCTATACCCGTCGCGGTTTGCGTGCCATGGTCCGGAAATGGCGAACCCTGTAGGTTGACTTGCTGCCACGCAAAAATCACACCCAATCCGAGGGCCAGGTCAGGCTGGACTTTCCACGTCACGCTGGGAATCACTTCCAGCACCTTTTGTGAGGCCGTCAAATTACCTTTGCCCAGGAAGGGCAAAGGCTTGCCAAAGTCAACGCCTGCGCCGGAGCCAGACCCGGTTAAGCCCACGGTCATGGTGGGGCTGAGCACCCAATTGGCACCGCCTTCGGGCGCAATGACGGTGGAGTTGTCGTCAAAGGGGCTGTTGAAAATACTGACAGTTGACTGGCCCTTGAAAACCACCAGGTTTTGGGTGAACGAGCTTGGCACAAACGCCATGCCGGCTGGGTTATTTGCTGCCGCCGAGGGATCCAGGGGCAAGGCGATGGACGCTCCACCCATGCCTGCGCTCTTGATGCCATAGCCTCCGAGTTGTGCACCGTTCATGGCAAGGGCGCCAGCCGACCAAACGCTCATGCTGGTGGCTAACAGACCAGCCCCCAACTTGGCAAACCGCGTGCTGGGCGTCATAGGGTTTTTCATGGAGTGTCTCCTGGATAGTTGTACTGCAATGAACAATCAAACCGAACCTCCGGGCACTTTGTCAAAAAAGTACACCGAGGGATTTAATTATGCTCAATGGTATAAATATCGAGATGGGTGTTTACCCTAGGCAGCGCAAACACCTGCGGCCGTGTCCCGCCATCGCTGCGGCGGCCCCCAATGGCATGTTCAAACCATCCGGAACATGGCGATGAAAACGTTAAACAGCATTTCCCCATGGCGCTGGAGATAGGCCTCGGAATAGACATCCGTGCCATAGGCCTTTTGAAGGGTGTCAGCCTCAAGAAACGGGAAATGCATCAGGCCAAGAACCGCCGGCACCACATGTTCCGGGCGCGGAGCGTCGGCACCCAACTTGAGCTCGGCGCTCAGTTTTTCGATGATCAGTCGGCTCAGGGCGTAACTCGGCAAAAGAAAATGTTCGTCGAGCCACTGTGACCGGGGGCCGCCCTGCCCCGTCTCGGCAAGAACGATGCGCACCAGCTCCGGATGGCGGGCCGCGAAGAAAACAAGTTGTGCAGAAAACCGGCGCAGCAATGCCACGGGCGACTCAAACGACGCAATGGCTTGCTGCGTTAGCAGCATTTCACGGTGCAAATCAGCAATAGCCTCCTCAACCGCAGCCACCCACAAAGCATCCTTGGACGCGTAGTGGTAGTGCACCAGCGGTTTGGCGACTCCTGCAATTTGCGCAATCTCCATGACGCTGACGCCACTGAACCCCGCCCGGGCGAACGCGGACAAAGCCGCTTTGCGAATCTTGGCCGAGGCGTCGTCGGCCGATTTAACCGGACGACCACGCTTTCTGGGCTCGGAATTGACGGACTGCTGGATCTCCATAAGTCCGTCACTCTACAGGAACGCTTCCAGAATGCGCATGCGCACGCTGGTCTGAAGAATCCTAGAAACGGTAACCGACGCCCAGCGTCCGGTTAAAGGACGACGGCTTAAAGCCAACGCCGTAAATACTCTTGGAGTTGTAATCCGATTGGGTGAACTCCAACTGCCAGAAGGCGGCTTTGCCGAACGCCACGCGGACTCCAGCGCCGTAGCCTAGGCCATCCAAATTTTCGCTGGCAGTAGCCCCGAAACCGGATGCCTCACCTTTCATATTGAGATAAGCCGCCTTGGCGTACACCAGTGTCGAACTGCTCACCAGGACTCCAGGCTCCACGTACAAGGAGTACATGTCCTTTCCTTTGAAACTTCCCCCGGCGAGCGAGCCCGCGTTGAAGTCGGACAGGGCGTAAGTTCCACCCAGGCCCAAGACACCGCTGCCGCCCATCGGGACGCTGTAAGCCGCCTGCAGCGTGAAGTTTTCCGAGGTGTCGCCTATTTTCGTGGAGAGTCCGCCCGAGCTCAACTCGTTGGTGACCGATGAGGAGTTTGCGTTGAGCGCAACGCTAAAGCCCTCGAAGCTTTTACTCTGCGCGAAAACCGAGGTACCGAGGGTCGCGCCAGCGGTAACAAAAAGCACTGCAGCAATATTTTTTTTCATGGTATTTTCCCAATCATTAGGTAAGTAAAACGCAGCTAAAACGTCCACTGCGAAATTTCACTTTAACGACGAAGCAGCACCCTAGGAGCCAGCCGTTTTTGACCTGCGTCACGCAGGTGTGAAACGGGTCGCACGGCGCGGGAACAAAGCTTGATTAGCCCGAAGTGGCCCTATGCCCCGAGGTCTGGCGGGGCACGGGGCCGCCAAGGAATGCGCACAGGCGTAGCTACCGCATCAAAAAGCGCAATCTAGCGCCGCGGTAGGCCCGTTAGCGGGGGCCCTGCTTGTTGCCGCACGGACTACAGAAAGCGGTCCAGTATTTTTTTGCTGTGCGCGTCCAGCGCCAACTGGTCGCGCACCAAATAGTGGATGCCATGGGCGTCGGCAATCAAGAGGCTGTGCTCGGTGCCCACGCGGCGAATGTCTTCGTCGCCGCGCAGCACCAATTCGCAGGCGCCCCGGTCGGTCTCCACGGCCCAGGTGCAGGGCGTGGAAAAGCTGCTCACCGACACGATGCGCGCAATCACGGGCATGAACTCGCGCAAGGCCAGTTCTTGGCGCAGCAGGTCTTGGGCAGGCAACGACAGCTCGGCCAGATGGGGCACCCAGGCCACCTCGTGGCCATCGGTGTCCAGCAGCGAAACACCTTCTTCGGGGGCCTGGATGGGAAAGGCGCGCACCGGCACCACGCCCTCAAAGCGCTGACCTTGGGCCTTGGTAAGCACCAGCTTGCCATAGGGCGTGCGTTCCAAACTAAAGTCGCCGTCCACGGCGGACGGGGCGGAACTTGCAACAAGCGCTTGGCTCATGATTGGCTGCCTTCGGAGGCCAAGACCGGCTCGGCGTTGCGTGCCTGGGCTTGGTAGAGGTTGAAATAAGCGCCCTCTTGGGCCATCAGCGCGTCGTGCGTGCCCTCTTCCACCACACGCCCTCGGTCCAGCACCACCAGGCGGTCGGCGCGGTGCAGGGTGGACAGGCGGTGGGCAATGGCGATCGTGGTGCGGCCTTGCACCAGGTTTTCCAGGGCCTTCTGGATTTCTTTCTCGGTCTCGGAATCCACCGAGCTGGTGGCTTCATCCAGTATCAGGATGCGCGGGTCGATCAGCAGCGCGCGCGCAATGGAGATGCGCTGGCGCTCACCACCCGAGAGGCCCTGGCCGCGCTCGCCCACCATGGAGTCGTAGCCCTGGGGCAGGCGCAGGATGAACTCGTGCGCATGCGCGGCGCGCGCGGCGGCCACGATCTCACTGCGCGTGGCCTCGGGCTTGCCGTACGCAATGTTCTCGGCAATGGTGCCAAAGAACAAAAACGGCTCTTGTAACACCAGACCGATATTGCGCCGGAAGTCGGCAATCGCATACTGTCGAATGTCCACGCCGTCCACCAGAATGGCGCCTTCGGACACGTCGTAAAAGCGGCAAATCAGGTTGACCAGCGTGCTCTTGCCCGAGCCGCTGTGGCCGACCAGGCCAATCATCTCGCCAGGTGCAATTTTCAGATTGATACCCCGGTTCACCGCCCGGTTGCCGTAGCGAAAGCCCACCTCGCGCAGTTCGATGCGGCCTTGCACCCGGTCCACGTGCACCGGGTTTTGTGGCTCGGGCACGCTGGACACATGGTCCAGGATGTCAAAAATGCGCTTGGCCGCCGAGGCTGACTTTTGCGTGACCGACACGATGCGGCTCATGGAATCGAGCCGCCCGTAAAAGCGTCCGATGTAGGCAATCGCCGCCAGCAGCATACCCACGGTAATCTGTCCGTGCGCCACCTGCCAGATGCCAAAGCCCCAGACCACCAGCAGGCCCATCTCGGTGAGGAGCGAGACGCTGGGCGAAAACAGCGACCAGATTTTGTTGATGCGGTCGTTGACCATCAGGTTGTGCCGGTTGGCATCGCGAAAGCGCTTGGCCTCGCGCTGCTCTTGCGCAAAGGCCTTGACCACGCGGATACCGGGAATGGTGTCGGCCAGCACATTGGTGACTTCGCCCCACACGCGGTCGATCTTCTCAAAGCCAGTGCGCAGGCGGTAGCGCACAAAGTGGATCATCCAGCCGATAAACGGCAGTGGCACCAGGGTGATGAGCGCCAAGTAGGGGTTCATGGAAAACAGGATGACTGCGGTCATCACGATCATCACCACGTCGCTGGCAAAGTCGGTGAGGTGCAGCGACAAATACACCGCAATGCGGTCACTCTCGCTGCCCACGCGCGAAAGCAAGTCGCCGGTGCGCTTGCCGCCAAAGTATTCGAGCGACAAGCGCAGCAGGTGCTCATAGGTCGTTGTGCGCAGGTCAGCGGCAATGCGTTCGGACGCCAGCGCCAGGATGTAGGTCTTGGCCCAACTCAATACCCAGGCCAGAAGGCCCGAGGCGAGAAGGCCAGTCAAGTACCAGGCAATCTTGGCTGGCGGGATTTGCTGGCCGTTCTGCAACGGGATCAGCACCTCGTCGACCAGCGGAATAGTCAGATAGGGCGGCACCTGGCTCGCCGCGGTGCCCAACAGCATCAAGGCAAAGCCCATGAGCAATTGGCCCCGGTAAGGCCGGGCAAAACGCCACAGGCGCAGCAGCGTCCAGGTCGAAGGCGGCGTGTGGACCACCTTGGTGCAAACCGGGCATTCCTCTTGGTCGGGCTCCAGCGGTGCTTTGCAGCTGGGGCACACCGCCTGCAGCAGCGGCGCCACCGGCAGGCCGCTGACCGCACTGTTTTGCTGCGCCATGAACTGGTCCACCAGGCGCAGGGCCTGCAGGTTCTGGCCCAGGGTGAAGCGCCAGCGGTGCAGCAGGCCGTGGGCATCCAGCAGTTCCAAGTGGCCCACGCCGGCGTAGTCGTGGTGGGTCAAGGTCAGGTCGGCGCGGTACGGCCACTCCTGGTGTGCGGCGCCAGCGTGCGTCAGACTGAGCAAGCGTTGGTTGGTGGCCAGCAAGAGCGTGGGCACAAAGTGCAAGCGGTCGTCGAGGTCAACCTCCAGGCTCGCAGAGACGTTCTCTCCCTGGGTAAGGTAGGACAGGGTCGCCGTAAGCCATTGGGTTGGAATTTCACCCGCCGCAGGCGCGGCAACAGTTGCGTCAAATGTCATCGAAGGGGGTCATTCTTTTGTTTATTACCAAGCGGCTCCAACAGCTTGCCGCCAGGGCGTACCACACACGCCAAGCCCCCACTATGCCTGAGACTGACGCGCCGCTGCCCGCTGGCGCAGCCTTGAGCGAGAATACACAACGCACCATGAACCCCTACGGTGGACAAAAACCTCCGCCCCACTCCATGACGAGCCAGAAAAAAATCGACATTTTGCGGGTCAACTACCTGCGCGGCCCCAATATCTGGACCTACAGACCAGTGATCGAAGCCTGGGTCGACATTGGCGACCTGGAAGATTTTCCCTCCAACACCCTGCCCGGGTTTTACGAGCGGCTCACCGGTTGGCTGCCGGGCCTGATCGAGCACGAATGCAGCCCGGGTGTGCGCGGCGGCTTTCTGGAGCGTTTGCGTGAGGGCACCTGGGCGGCGCACATTTTGGAACACGTGAGCCTGGAGCTGCAAAACCTTGCAGGTATGCGCACCGGATTTGGCAAAGCACGCCAAACGTCCAAACCCGGCGTTTACAAGGTCGCGTTCCGCACCCGCCAGGACCACGTGGGCCGCGCAGCACTGCACGCCGGGCGCGACTTGCTGGTGGCGGCCATCAATGACCAGCCGTTTGATCTGTCCGCCACTGTGACCGAACTCAGCGACATGGTCGACGCGCTGTGCCTGGGCCCGAGCACCGCACACATTGTGGATGCGGCCACCACGCGGCGCATACCGCACATCCGCCTGACCGAAGGCAATCTGGTGCAACTGGGCTATGGCATCGCCCAGCGCCGCATCTGGACCGCAGAGACGGACCAAACCAGCGCGATTGCCGAAGAAATTGCCAGCGACAAAGACCTGACCAAGTCCCTGCTCAAAGCCTGTGGCGTGCCGGTACCGGAGGGTGAACTGGTGCGCAGCGCCGAAGCAGCCTGGGAAGCAGCGCAGAGCGTGGGCCTGCCTGTGGTGGTCAAGCCCTACGACGGCAACCACGGGCGCGGTGTGTCACTGGAGCTGATGCAGCAAGCCGAAGTAGAAGCTGCATACCACCTGGCGCACCGCAAGGGCGGCGGCAGCGTGATCGTCGAAAAATTCATCCCTGGCCACGAGCACCGGTTGCTGGTGGTCGGCAAAAAAGTGGTGGCAGCGGCGCGCGGCGACATGCTTTATGTCACCGGCGACGGCGTGTCCACCATTGACCAATTGGCCGACCTCCAAATCAACAGCGATCCGCGCCGTGGCAGCGGCGAAGACGCACCACTCAATGTGGTGATCCCCAGCAACAGCGCCGAGGTGATTTTGGAGCTCCAGCGCATGGGCCTCACAGCCGAATCGGTACCGTCCAAAGACGAGCGTGTGTTGATCCAGCGCAACGGCAATGTCGCTTTGGACGTCAGCGCGCTGGTCCACCCCAGCGTGGCCGCTGCTGCCGCCCTGGCCGCGCGTGTGGTGGGCCTTGACATCGCTGGGGTCGACATGGTGCTGCAAGACTGCGCCCTGCCGCTGGACAGCCAACGCGCCGCGGTGATTGAAGTCAATGCCAGCCCCGGGCTGCTCTCGCACATCAAACCGGCCAATGGTCCGGGCCAACCGGTTGGCAAGGCCATCATGGACCATTTGTTTGCACCCAAGGCCGACGGGCGCATTCCAGTGGTGGGCATCACCGGCACCCACAACACCGGGCGCATTGCCCGCCTGGTGGCCTGGCTGGTACACATCAGCGGCAAACACGTGGGCCTGGCCTGCAGCGAGGGGCTGTACCTAGACGGCCGGCGTGTGGACGCCCGCGACAGCACGCACTGGGACGCCGGGCAACGGATTTTGATCAACCGGTCAGTGCAGGCTGCGGTTTTTGAGAACCCCAGCGTCACCATTTTGGAAGAGGGCCTGGCCTACGACAAGTGCAATGTCGGCGTGGTGACGGACGTCACCTGGCTGCCTGCGCTGGCTGACTTCGATATTTTGGACACCGAGCAAACTTACAAAGTGGCGCGCACCCAGGTCGATGTGGTTTTGCCCAGCGGCACAGCGGTGCTCAACGCGGCCGACGCCCAGTCGCTTGAACTCGCCTCGCTGTGTGACGGAAAGGTGATTTTCTACGGCCTGTCCCCCGAACACTCCACCCTGGCGCAGCAGCGTGCCGCAGGCGAGCGTACGGTGTTTTTGCGTGAAGGCGCCATCGTGCTGGCCACCGGCGAAAGCGAATTACCCCTGCTCAAGCTCGCCAGCCTCAAACCCAGCAAAGCGGCGCAGCCTGAGATGGTAATGGCTGCGGTAGCGGCCGCATGGGCGCTGAACATCGCACCCGAACTGATAGGCGCAGGCTTGCGCACCTTTGAATCCAGCCCCCAAAAAACGCCTTATTGACCGCGCACCGGCGCGCACCCACACCCAAAACACCATGGACGTAACCCGCCTTCGCGCATTGCGCGGCCCCAACCTCTGGAGCCACCACACCGCTGTTCAAGCCATCGTCTCCTGCAACCCGCTGGAATGCGATGTGGGGCGACTGGCCGGCTTTGAGGCGCGCCTGCGCGCCCGATTCCCCGAAGTGAGCCCGTTTCAGGCCATCGGCAGCGAAGATACCGTTCCAATGGCCAGAGTCTTGGAACTCGCCGCCTTGGGTCTGCAGGCCCAAGCCGGCTGCCCCGTGACCTTCAGCTGTACCAAGCCCACCATGGACAACGGGGTGTACCAGGTGGTGGTGGAATACAGCGAAGAGGAGGTAGGTCGTCTGGCATTCGAGCTGGCCCAAACCTTGTGCATGGCGGCTCTGGAGGACACGCCGTTTGACTTGGCGGCCGCCCTCGAGCAGCTGCGCGATCTGGACGAGGACGTGCGTTTAGGGCCCAGCACCGGCTCTGTGGTGAACGCCGCGCTGGCGCGCAATATTCCCTACAGCCGCATGACGGCGGGCAGCATGGTGCGCTTTGGCTGGGGCAGCAAACAGCGCCGCATCCAGGCGGCCGAGATCGACGCCACCAGCGCGATTGCGGAGGCCATTGCGCAGGACAAAGAGCTCACCAAGAAGCTGCTGCACGCCGCCGGCGTGCCCGTACCCATGGGCCGCGCCGTTGCCGACGCTGACGACGCCTGGCAAGCCGCACTGGAAATTGGTCTGCCGGTGGTAGTCAAGCCGCTGGACGGCAACCAGGGCAAGGGCGTGACCGTCAACATCACCACCGAGCCGCAGTTGCGCGCCGCCTACGCGGTGGCCACCGAGTTTCGCGATCGCATATTGGTGGAACGCTATATGCCGGGCAACGACTTTCGCCTGCTGGTGGTGGGTGACAAACTGGTGGCGGCAGCCCGGCGCGACCCGCCAAAAGTGGTGGGCGACGGCGTGCACACCGTGGCGCAACTGGTGGACCAGGTCAATCTCGACCCCAAACGCGGCAGCGGCCACGCCACCTCGTTGACCAAGATCCGCTTCGACGATATTGCCCACGCCTGCCTGGCCGGCCAGGGCTTTAGCGCCGACACCATTCCCGCCAAGGGCCAGCGCGTCAACCTGCGCAACAACGCCAATCTGTCCACCGGCGGCTCGGCCACCGACGTGACTGACGACGTGCACCCCGACGTGGCGGCCCGCGCGGTAGCAGCAGCGCACATGGTGGGCCTGCATATTTGCGGCGTGGACATGGTGTGCGACAGCATTCTTCGCCCCATCGAAGAGCAAGGCGGCGGCGTGGTGGAAGTGAACGCCGCGCCGGGTCTGCGCATGCACCTGAGCCCTTCGTTTGGCAAGGGCCGCCCGGTGGGTGAAGCCATCATCTCGCAGCTATTTAAAAGCGGGCAAGACGGGCGCATTCCCATCATCGCCGTCACCGGCACCAACGGCAAAACCACCACCGTGCGCCTGATCTCGCACCTGCTGGCGCAGCAAGGCTGGTGCGTAGGCATGACCAATACCGACGGCGTGTACGTGGGTGGCCAGTGCATTGACACCGGCGACTGCAGCGGCCCCAAGAGCGCCAAAAGCGTGCTCCATCACCCGGACGTGGACGCCGCCGTGCTGGAAACTGCCCGTGGCGGCGTGCTGCGCGAAGGGCTGGCTTTTGATTACTGCGACGTGGCGGTGGTCACCAATGTGGGCAGCGGCGACCACCTGGGGCTGAACTACATCACCACGGTAGACGAGCTCGCGGTGCTCAAACGCGTAATTGTGCAAAACGTATCGCCCAAGGGCACAGCGGTACTCAATGCTGCAGACCCGGTGGTGGCCAAAATGGCCGCTAAATGCAAGGGTGCAGTCACCTTCTTCGCGGTCGACAAGTTCAACCCCGTAATGGCTACACACCTCGCGCAGGGCCGAGCAGCGGTGTATGTGGAAAACAAGCAGCTCGTCGCGGCCAAAGGCGCGGTCAAGCACTACATCAACCTCGCTGACATCCCCGTGACATTGAATGGGACGGTCGGGTTTCAGGTGGAAAACGTGATGGCCAGCGTAGCGGCGGTGTGGGCGCTGGGCCTGGACTGGGACACCATACGCAGCGGATTGGCCAGCTTTTCGACCGATGAAAACAATGCCGCGGGCCGCTTTAACGTGTTCCATTACCGCGGCGCCACGGTGATTGCCGACTACGGCCACAACCCCGACGCCATGCTGGCGCTGGTCAACGCAGTCAACACCATGCCAGCCACACGGCGATCGGTGGTGATCAGCGGCGCCGGCGACCGGCGCGACCAGGACATTCGACAAATCACCGAAATCTTGGGTGACGCGTTTGAAGAAGTGGTGATGTTCGAAGACCAGTGCCAGCGTGGACGCCAAGACGGCGAGGTCATGGCGCTGCTGCGGGACGGACTGGCGCATGCCAAAAAAGCCACGCAGCGCAGCGAAATCTACGGCGAGTTTCTGGCGATTGATACGGCCATGGACAAACTGCAATCCGGCGAGCTTTGCCTGATTCTGGTGGACCAGGTAGACGAAGCCATGGCTTATATTGCCGCCAAGATTGCGCAAAGCGCATGAACGTGGGGCCTTTTCACAACGGCTTGTCTTAGAGCTCCTGACCGGGCCCCCGCCCCATTAGCGCGGCTACCGCCTGTTGCGGTTGCAAGCGCCCATCGAGCAAGTCCACGACCGCTTGGGCAATCGGCATCTCCAGGCCCAGCGTACGCGCTCTGTGCACCACCGTACGCGCGCTGTAGACGCCTTCGGCGACATGGCCCAACTCTTCAACTGCCTGCGCGAGCGTTTTTCCTTGGGCCAGCGCCAGCCCGACGCGTCGGTTGCGGGACAGATCTCCCGTGGCGGTAAGCACCAGATCTCCCAGGCCGCTCAGGCCCATAAATGTCTCGGCATGGGCGCCCAGCGCAAGGCCCAAGCGGGTCATCTCGGCCAGACCGCGCGTGATCAATGCAGCCCGTGCATTCAGGCCCAGGTGCAATCCGTCACACAAGCCTGTGGCAATCGCGAGAACGTTTTTCACAGCGCCGCCCACTTCCACGCCGACCACGTCCTCACTGGCATAGATACGCAGCAATGGGCTGTGGAATGCGTCAACCAAAGCCTTCCGTACTGACGCATGCGCGCTCGCCGCCACCAGCGCCGTGGGCTGCCCGCGGGCGACCTCCTGGGCAAAGCTGGGTCCGCTGAGCACGCCAGCTTTCAGTTCAGGAGCCACCTGGGCTTGCACCTCGTGTCCCATTAGCCCAAAGTCGGCGGCGGACTGCGCCAACTCAAATCCTTTGCAAACCCAGGCTACGGGCACAGGTGACGTCGCCCACTGGCCCAGCAAGCCACGCAGACCGGAAACGGAGCTCGCAATGACGATCAGGTCTTGGTTGGTCATTGTGCGCTGCAGTTCCTGGGCATCGACCCGTAAAACCGTCAGCGCCGTCGGAAAGGCAAAGCCCGGCAAGTAGCGTGCGTTTTCTCGCTGGGCGTAGAGCAAGCGCTGGTGGTCCGGACTGCGAGACCATAGGCTCACTTGGTGGCCACGCGGATTTTGGCTCGCACCGATGGCCAGCGCGGTGCCAAACGCACCGGCCCCGAGTACCAGAATTTTCATGGCCCTGTGCGGTGGCACGGCGCGATCCACGGCGCGCCTACGCTCCGTTATTGAGGCAGGGTGGCCGCTGCACTGTCCTGTGCGGCCTGGTTTTGCTGCTGCTCGTACATGGCTTGGAAGTTAATCTCCGACAAATGGACAGGGGGAAAGCCGCCGCGCTGGATCAAGTCAGCCACGTTGCCACGCAGGTAGGGGTAAACGATTTGCGGGCAGGCGATGCCCATGATCTGGCCCATCTGCTCTTGCGCAAGGTTGCGAATTTCAAAAATACCGGCCTGCTTGACTTCGACCAAAAAGACCGTTTTGTCCTTGATCTTGGTTTGAACCGTGGCCGTAACGCAAACTTCAAAAATACCGTCCGCCACCGGGTTGGCTTCGACACCGAGTTGAATGTCTACCGAGGGTTGCTCCTGCTCGAGCAAGATAGCCGGGGAATTGGGCTGTTCCAAAGACGCTTCTTTGAGGTACACGCGTTGAATTTGGAATACGGGTTCTTGGTCTGCCATAGTATTTTCTCTAGGGGGTTAAAGCAAAGCCCACCTGCTTGACTGCGGTGGGCTGAGGTAAATGTCGCCGGCACGCCCCAGGGCATGCCGCGCTCCGGATTATGTCAGCACCCGCCGAACGTCGGCAGCGCCGCTGCCGGATCTTTCAAACCTGCATCAGCAAGGGCAGCAAGCCACCCCGGCTGTCGAGCGCCACCAGATCGTCACAGCCACCAACGTGGGTAGCACCGACAAAAATCTGCGGCACGGTGCGACGTCCCGTGATTTCCATCATGCTGGCGCGCGCTTGCGGATCCACATCTATGCGGATTTCTTCGATGTGCTCGACGCCCTTGGACTTGAGCAGGCGCTTGGCCTGCACGCAGTAGGGACAGACGGCGGTGGTGTACATTTTTACGGCTTGCATGGGGGTTCCAAATGACGGTGCGGTGTGCCTGGGAGGGCAAACGGATCAGGACTTCTCGACTGGCAAATTGGCCGCCTTCCAGGCCGCCAGGCCTCCGCCCAGGGAGTGGGACTGCTCAAACCCCAGGGATTTGGCAGTGGCCACTGCACGGCCTGAGCGAGCGCCGGACTGGCAGACCAAAATCAAGGGCAGTTTTTTGTTTTTCACGGCGCCCGCCAGTTTGGCTTGCAACTCACCCAGTGGAATGTTTTTGGCACCGACCACATGGCCAGCGGCGAACTCGGTCGGTTCACATACGTCGATCACCACGGCCTTTTCGCGGTTAATCAGTTGGACGGCTTCATTGGCGCCCAGGCCGGTCGCGACCGCGCCTTGGATGATGGGGGCCAGCAGCAACGCACCAGAAAAAATGGCCAGCGCGATGAGCATCCAGTTATCAATAATAAATTTCACTAGGTTTCCTTGAGGAATGGGTACTTGGGCCTGCGCATTTTAGAATGGCCCACCGACATGGCGCCAAACCGCGCCGATTAGGCCCGCATTTGCGCTTGAATCCCCCTTCTTTCCTCGTTTCGCATGTACAAACTTGTTTTGCTCCGCCACGGTGAGTCCACCTGGAACCTTGAAAACCGCTTCACGGGCTGGACCGATGTAGACCTTACGCCCCTGGGCATCGCGCAGGCCGCAAGCGCCGGGCACTTGCTCAAAGACGCAGGCTACGATTTCGACGTCACGTACACCAGCATGCTCAAGCGCGCCACGCACACCCTGTGGCATTGCCTGGACGCCATGGACCGCACCTGGCTTCCGGTGGTGCATTCCTGGCGGCTCAATGAGCGCCATTACGGAGCCCTGCAAGGCCTTAACAAAGCCGAGTTGGCGAAAAAATATGGGGATGCCCAGGTGCTGGCCTGGCGCCGCAGCTACGACACTCCGCCGCCGTCGCTGGAAACACACGACCCGCGCAGTGAGCGCGCCGACCTGCGTTATGCCAAGCTGCGGCCAGAACAAATCCCCTTGACCGAATGCCTGAAAGACACGGTCGCGCGGGTAATGCCTTTCTGGAACGAATCCATGGCGCCGGGCTTGCGGGCCGGTAAGCGCATCCTGGTGGCGGCACATGGCAATTCGATCCGCGCGCTGGTGAAATACCTCGACGGCATTTCCGACGAAGCCATCGTGGGCGTCAACATACCCAATGGCATTCCACTGGTATACGAGCTCGACGCGCAACTCCAACCCATTGCGCACTACTATCTGGGCGACGCAGAAGCGGCTGAACGCGCTGCGCACGCAGTGGCGGCGCAGGGGAAAGTCGCCTGAAGGTGTCGTCTGTCTGGTGCAAAGACAACGGTGCGCAATGGCTTTCGGGTCCGCTTGCGATCGGGCCAGTACATTGCAGCTTAGGCGCAACGCATTTCGATCGCTCACTGGAAGCCATTTAATGGAAGATATATGGGTCAAAAACTGAAAATTGCAGGGTGGGTGGCGATAGGGGTGGTAGCCGGGGCCCTCAGTACCGTGTCGGTGCAGACCGTAGCGCGCAACGCAATGGCGCCGCTCCCGCTGGAAGAGTTACAGCAGCTTTCCACTGTCTTTGGGCTGATCAAAAGTGATTACGTCGAACCGGTGGATGAGAAAAAACTCATCACCGATGCGATTTCTGGCATGGTTTCCAGCCTGGACCCGCACTCGACCTATTTCGACAAAAAATCCTTCAAGGAGTTCCGTGAGGGCACCGCGGGGAAATTTGTTGGCGTAGGCATTGAAATCACGCAGGAAGACGGGCTGGTCAAGGTGGTTTCTCCGATTGAAGGGTCTCCGGCGTTTCGCGCTGGCGTTAAAACCAATGACCTGATCACCAAAATTGACGACACCGCCGTCAAGGGCCTGAGTCTTAACGAGGCCGTCAAACGCATGCGCGGCGAACCCGCCACGAAAGTCGTTTTGACAATCTACCGCAAGGACGAGAACCGCAGCTTTCCGGTGACCATCATCCGAGAAGAAATCAAACAGCAATCGGTGCGTGGAAAATTGGTCGAGCCCGGCTATGGCTGGATTCGGGTGAGCCAATTCCAGGAACGCACAGTGGATGACTTCGTCAAAAAGGTCAACGACATTTACAAGCAAGACCCAAAAATCAAAGGGTTGGTGCTGGACTTGCGCAACGATCCAGGTGGCTTGCTCAACGCCGCGGTGGCGATTTCTGCCGCTTTCTTGCCAGAGAACGTGACGGTGGTCTCCACCAACGGACAAACGGCTGAAAGCAAGCAAACCCTGCGTGCTGCGGCCTTGGATTACCAGGGTCGCGCCGGCGCTGACCCCCTGAAGACCTTGCCGGCGGCGCTGAAAAAAGTGGCTTTGGTCGTGCTGGTGAACGAAGGGTCTGCCTCGGCCAGTGAAATTGTGGCCGGCGCTTTGCAAGACCATCAGCGCGCAACCATCATGGGCAGCCAGACCTTTGGCAAAGGCTCTGTCCAGACATTCCGCCCGCTGGGCCCGGACACGGGTCTGAAAATTACGACATCGCGCTATTACACGCCCAGCGGCAAGTCGATCCAAGCCAAAGGCATTGTGCCGGACGTGATGGTCGACGAAACCGAAGAAGGCAGCCCTTACGCGGCGCTGCGCACCCGGGAAGCAGACCTCGAGAAGCACTTGGCCAGTGGACAAGGCGAGGAAAAGAAAGACCAGGCGCACGAAAAGGCGCGGGAGGAAGCCCTTAAACGGCTCGAAGAAGAATCGCGCAAGCCGGTGTCTGAACGCAGGGCACCTGAATTTGGCAGCGAGAAAGATTTTCAACTGGCCCAGGCGATCAAGCAGCTCAAGGGCCAGGCAGTGATGGTCAGCAAGACGCTCACCGAGCGAAAAGCCGAAGTCAAAGAAGAGTGAGCGCGCCATGACTGGGCGCAGTTTGCAGGACGATGAGCTGCTGCGCTATTCGCGCCATCTGCTGCTTGACGACATTGGTTTTGGGGGTCAGACCCGATTCTTGAACAGCCACGCGTTGGTCATCGGTGCGGGTGGGCTGGGTTCTCCCGCAGCCATGTACCTGGCCTGCGCTGGCGTAGGCCAGATCACATTGATCGACGATGACGATGTGGATCTGACCAACCTGCAGCGTCAGATTGCCCACACCACCGCCAGTCTGGGCAGGCCGAAGGTTGATTCAGCGCAGGATGCCCTGGAACGTCTAAACCCTCATGTGCATGTGCAAGCGCTTCGGGTCCGCGCGGACGCCGCACTGCTTGAGGCCCTGTTGCCCACCGCCGACGTGGTACTGGACTGCTGTGACAACTTTGCCACCCGACAGGCCATCAACGCGGCCTGTGTACGCCACGGCAAGCCACTGGTCTCAGGTTCGGCCATCCAGATGGATGGCCAGATCACAGTCTATGACCCGCGCAACGCAAATTCGCCTTGCTACGCCTGCGTGTTTGCGCCCACGCTGGCGCCTGAAGAAGCGCGATGCGCCACCATGGGCGTGTTTGCTCCGCTAGTGGGCATCATCGGCGCCATGCAGGCGGCCGAAGCGCTCAAGTTGATCGCGCAGGTCGGTGAGCCTTTGTGTGGACGCTTGCTCATGCTTGACGGCCGCAGCATGGAGTGGACACAGGTACGGATGGAGCGCAAGGCTGGATGCACTGTTTGCGGCAAGCAAGCCGGCTGATTCACTGCAAAGGTGCCTGTGACAACGCCGCAAGACCCAAGGCCCCGCAGCGCAGCCTCACCTGGCGCTGACTGACATACCCGCAGCACCCACGCCCACATAGTAGGTAGCAGAACCCCACAGACCATACATGGTGCGGCCAAGCGGGTCTGTGGATTGAAGTGTCCAGCTACTTGCGTCCGCGCTGGTGCTGGAATATGCAACACCCGACGCACCGACAACGAGGAACTGGCGCAACGAATCAACGGTCGTCACCGATGCGTTTACTGCAAAGAAGTCCGCTTTGCCGACCGAATGATCAGCCCAGGTTGCGCCACTATCGGTGCTGGTGATCAGGGTTCCAGCCTCCCCTACCGCAACCCAGGTACTTCCGATGGCAGCGATGGCCCGCAACGTGGCTCCTGCCACAGCAGGCGGCAGCGTTGCAGTGCTACGGGTCCAGGCCTTGCCGTCTGCACTGGTCAGCAGTACGCCCCCCTGCCCCACCGCCGCCCAGCTGCCGCTGGCAAGGTAGGCCACGCCGTACAAGGGCGGATAGAGAGAGGGCGCAAACACATCGCTGCGGGTGCCCGGCGTCCAAGTTACGCCGTCAGTGGACCACCACAACTTCCCGTCCTCACCCGCAGCAACCACCGTGCTGCCATTGCTGGCCACGGCATTCAAGCCGCTGGTAATTGCCGTCGCGGACGCCGTCCAAGTCGACAAATCGGTGCTGTGATAGACATTGCTCGTCCCGCCGTTCGCACCGACCGCAATGAACTGCCCTAAGGTGTAAACGGCCGACCGAAAATCGACCGATGGCGCTGCGGTCGCGGCGCCAGCGCTGTCGGCCCATGCCCTGGTGGCCGTAGTCCAAAGCGCAACATCGGTACCGACGTCAGCGCGTTTGTAAATCGCCGCACCGCTTCCTACCGCGATGTTGTACACACTGGCGTCAGAGGCAGCCCCGTAGGCCACCCCCTTGAAGTCCTGATTGGGCAGGCCCGACAGGCCAACCCAACTGGCACCGCCCAGGCGCGGCACCTTGGTCACCGAAGGCGTCTGTGTGCCACCCGGGCCTCCATTGGTTCGCGCGTCCATGGCAAAAGAATAGGATTGGCCGTTGGTCAGGCCCGGTATCACCAGCGGCGAGGTCACGTTGTTCAGCCACAGGTGCAAGCCGGGTGGGGACTTTAGGTTGATCGGCGTGGCCGTTGCAGCGTACATCAGCCAATAATCCACGCCGGGCGCAGCAGTCCAGGTAATCGTCACCTGACCGTTCCCTTCCGCAACCGCAAAGTCGGCGGGCGCAGGCGCGGAACTGCCCGTACCGCCACCACAAGCGACTACGAGCAAGGACAGGAAAAGGGCAGTGAGGCGCAAGCGCAGAGATTTCAGGGACATGGTCAGATCGGGTGTTCTTGGAGAGCTCAAGCCATTATGCAGGAGGGGCATCAACGGCTGACGAGGGCGAAGACATGGGCTTCATCCCGCCAAACCAACGTAGACGTTTTGGACATCGTCATTGGCGTCTATGGCCGCTAAAAACGCCTCTACTTCTTCCAAATGCTCCGCACTGAGGTTGGCAGGATTGACCGGGTTTTTGGGCTTGTAGCCCAGTTTGGCCGACAACACGGTAAAGCCGTGCGCTGGCAAAGCGCGGCTGACCAGGTCCAGGTCCGTCGGGTCGGTGAGAAAAACGCTCACACCTGCGTCGTCCGCTGGCTCAAAGTCTTGAGCGCCAGCCTCAATGGCGGCAACTTCGGCGTCGGCACCACTGCTTGCGGCTTCCGCCTCAATCATGCCAACATGGGCAAAGTCCCAAGACACCGAGCCCGAGGTACCCAACTGGCCCTTGCGAAACAGCACCCGCATTTCGGGCGCGGTGCGGTTCACGTTGTCGGTCAGGCATTCCACCATCACCGGCACCTGATGGGGCGCAAAGCCCTCGTAGATCACGTGTTCAAAACTCACTGACTCGCCCGTCAGGCCTGCGCCCTTTTTGATCGCGCGGTCCAGGGTGTCTTTGGGCATGGAAATTTTGCGGGCCTGCTCCACCACGAGTCGCAAGCGTGCGTTGGACGCCGGATCGGCCCCGTTGCGTGCGGCCAACATGATGTCTTTGGCCAACTTACCAAAGGCTCGCCCCTTGGCGTTTGCAGCAAGTTCCTTGCCTTTTGCTTTCCATTGCGCGCCCATACAGCATTCTTTCTTTTGGTTGCGGCGCCCGAAAGCGCCAAGGTTTTCATCAGGAATCCGAACGGGTTATACACCCCAAGGGCCACGCTCACGCACCCACAATCCAGCCTTCCAGCGGGTCCATGGTGGGTGGGAGTCCGAACAAGGGGTCGCCTTGCCGGTGGCGCAGATCGGCCCAAGCCGCTTGTAGCAGGCAGAGCACTGCGTCCAAGGCGTCGCCCGATGCATCGGCGACCACTGCATCGCGCTGCGCGTGGCTCAGGTGTAGCCGCAACTGCCAGCGCGCCTGGCCCAGTTCCAGGGCGTTGAGCAAGTCTTTGCGCGCGATGAGACGTTCTGGCGTTTGCTTGGCGCGGTCGTCGCTCTTGTAGCTGCGCATGCCCAGGATTTCGCGTGCCAGCATGCCCGGGTACGCCTCCAGCGCCACGCGCTGCATCTCAGCGGGCTGCGCTTGCAGTCCTGGGAAATAGGCGTTCGCCTCCTGAAGCAAGGGCACGCCAGCGTGCAGCATGTAGGCCACGGGGGGATTGACCCATTTCATGGACGGACTTGACCCTGCTGGCCGGTCGGTGGCGCGGTGCGCAAACTTGGCCCCCGCGGGGCGGGAATCGCAAAAGGCAGAAAATTGCGCGCGTATGGCAGGGCGTGAAAGCGATTGGTAGTGCGCGATGCAGGCTTGCCAGTCCAGGGGCCAGCCAAGGGTCTGCACCAATTCACGCGGCAAGCCAAAAGGCAGGTCAAAAGCACCAACCCAGCGCGGCACCGCGTCCAGCGCCGCCGAAAAATCGGACAGGCTGCTGACCTGCTGGAGTTGTGCCAAGCGCACCCTCTGTCCGTCGCAAGCGCCCCAGGCCAAAACAATGTGTTTGCGTCGACTGGGTGCACTTGAAAAATCACAGCCCAGCAAGGGAACACGGCCGCCCGGCGGGGCGCAATCTGCAGGGGTGAAAATTTAGGCGCGCCCGATAATCGAGGCCGTGGCCATCAGCTCTTCAAGCAAGGCCAGCGACACCTTGCCGGACACGCTGTAGGGATCAAGCTCAGGCTTTTCGGCGTATTTGAGCAAGATGCTGGCGTTGATCTTGGACATGTTCACCTGACCCATGGTCCAGCCGCTGAAGCGGCGCTCTGAAATTTCTTCGTAGTGCAGCAACACCACGTCTTTGTGGCGCTTATCGCGCTGGATGTGGCTGAACAGGTCACTGACAGCGTTACGCCCGCCTTCGATGGCCTGCAAAAAGATACCACCGCCGTAACAAAGAATGCCGGTAATGCCCGAGCTGGGATTGCCTTGGCGCGACTGCACCAAAATTTCTTCAATGGCCGACGAAGCCGGATCCGTGGCACGGCTGGCATAGAGCAAACGTACAAGCATGGTTCAGCCTTTCTTGGGCAGCAGCGCGAGAAACTCTCGGCGCAGGTTAGGGTCTTTCAGGAATACGCCGCGCATGACCGAGTTGATCATTTTGCTGTCCATGTCTTTCACGCCGCGCCAGGACATGCAGTAGTGGCTCGCTTCCATGACGATGGCAAGCCCATCGGGCTGCGTTTTTTCCTGAATCAGGTCGGCCAGTTGAACGACCGCCTCCTCCTGAATCTGCGGCCGACCCATCACCCATTCGGCCAGCCGCGCATACTTGCTAAGACCGATCACATTGGTGTGTTCATTGGGTAGCACACCGATCCATATCTGGCCAATGACCGGGCAAAAATGGTGGCTACAGGCGCTGCGTACGGTAATTGGGCCCACGATCATGAGCTCATTCAAATGCTCGGCGTTTGGGAACTCGGTGATCGTGGGCGCGTGCACATAGCGGCCCCGGAACACTTCGTTGAGGTACATCTTGGCGACGCGGCGTGCGGTGTTGCCTGTGTTGTGGTCGTTCTGGGTGTCTATCACCAGGCTGTCGAGTACGCCCTGCATTTTTTCCTCAACTTCGTCAAGCAAGGCTGCGAGTTCGCCAGCTTGCACGAAGTCAGCGATATTGTCATTGGCGTTAAAACGCTTGCGCGACGCCAGGATGCGTTCGCGAATTTTGACGGAAACCGGGGTTCCAACATCGTCTTCAGAGGGAGTCATAGGCAAGCGTAATGGAGTGTCAGCCGGTCATGTTACCAGCACTGAGGTTTTGAAATGACCACAAAAAAATGCTTTTCCAAGCGCAATATCAACCGCTTGCAACTTGTTTCAAGCCGGTCAATACCTCGAACCGAAAAGAAATAAAAGCACACGCATACACCCCAGGGCCAGCATGTCTAGGCTGCGTTGCCAGGATCCACGCCGGGCATAGCTGCCCTGGTCCACCCGCACCGCTTGGGACTGCAGCGCGTCGAGCACGCGCTGGCGCAGCAACATCGCAAAGGGACCGTCGCGCACCATGACGTTGGCCTCGCGCGCCAGCAGCAAGCTCAAGGGATCGAGGTTGGATGAGCCCACGGTAGCCCAGCGCTGGTCCACCACCGCCACCTTGGCGTGCAAAAAGCCGCCGGTGTATTCGTAGATTTCCACCCCAGCGTCCATCAGCACGCCGTACACCGTGCGTGCACCATGGTATTGCATGAAGTATTCGTAGCGGCCTTGCAACAGCACCTGCACCCGCACCCCTCGCTGGGCTGCGTGCACCAAGGCGTGGCGCAACTTGCGTCCGGGCACAAAGTACGCGCTGGCGATCAAGACTTCGCTTCGCGCGTCGGCAATCGCTTTGCGGTAGGCCTGCTCTATACGGCTTCGATGGCGCAGGTTGTCGCGCAGTACCAGCGCGGCCCAGACGCCGTCACCTGGCGTGGGCGGACCTGCGGCCTGGTCATCGATTGCCGGGTGCACGGAGGCTTGGGCCAACAGCTGGCGGGCCTGTTTCCAGTGGTGGCGCTCGACCTGGTGCGCCAGGTCGAGTCGGGCCCAAAACTGCTCCATGGTTCGGCGCACTTCTGCGGCCAGAACACCACGGACCTGCACCGCAAAATCCAATCGAGGGCTTTGCAGCGAACCGTAGTGCAGATCAGTGAAGTCGTCGATCACGTTGATGCCGCCGCAAAATGCCACTGCGGCGTCGACCACGCACAGCTTGCGGTGCAGGCGACGCCAGCGCCCGGGTACCAGCACGCTCCAGTAACGCACGGGTGAATACCTGTGCCATTGCACGCCGGCAGCGCCAAAGCGCTGCACCCAGGACGGTGGCATTGTCGGTGTGCCCACACCATCGACCACGAGGTACACCGCCACACCCCGCTCGGCGGCACGCACTAAGGCACATGCCAAGCGTTCGCCTTGGCTGTCGAAATTAAAAATATAAGTCTCCAGCCGTACCTCGTAACGGCTGGCGTCCACCTCCGCAACCGCGGCGGCGAACAGTTCTCCCGCACCCTGCAGGAGACGAACCTGCTGATGTTGGCTGAAATGGGTGTAGGCCATGGCTAGGCAAGGTGCGGCAGCTCAAACTCCGCGATCAGTGGCAAATGGTCGGACAGACGAGCCCATTTGCCGCCACGCGGCACCTCTAAGCCAAGCGGGCGCAGGCCGCGGGCAAACACATGGTCAAGCTGCAAAAGCGGCAATCGCGAGGGAAACGTGGCAAAACCCGGCTGGCGCCAGGCCAAAAGCCCCACGCTGGCCAATTCACGCTCCAGCAAGCCACCCCATTCATTAAAGTCACCGGCTACGAGCACCGGTGCGAGCGGCGCAATTTCGCGCGCAAGGTAACGGCACAGTTGCTGCAGCTGGCGCTGGCGGCTGGCACGCACCAAACCCAAATGCACCACGACAACGTGCACGCTTTGCCCATGCACCGTGAGTTCAACATGCAGGAGGCCGCGTTGCTCAAAGCGGTGGTCGGACATGTCTTCATGCTGATGCGCCAGTACAGGCCAGCGTGACAGGACAGCGTTGCCATGTTCTCCGTGCCGCGTGATGGCATTGGTGCGGTAAACGGCAGCATAGCCCTCGGGCGCCAAAAAATCGGCCTGCGGCTGTGCCGGCCAGTGGGCGAAAAATTTTTCCTCACGGCGGTGCAGCTTACGCACCTCTTGCAGACAGACCACATCGGCACCAAAGCGGGAGATCGCATGGCCCAGGTTGTGGATCTCCAGGCTGCGCCCGGGCCCGATGCCACGCACGCCCTTGTGGATGTTGTAGGTAACCACTTTTAAGGTCTGGGGCATGCTCAGGCCCCGGGAGACGCAAAGCGCGGCAAAAGCGACAGGGCCTCGGCGTTGGAGGGGGAAAAGCACAGTTCGGCCGCCTGCCGGTAGGGTAGCCATTGGAAGTGGGTGTGCTCGCGGGGATTAAGTTGTACCGGCGTTCCCGCAGGCACCTGCAGGCCAAACAAGCGCTCGGTATTGAACGTCACCCCCGGCGCATACCGATGCAGCCAGCGCGGGTAGATGGAGTAAACATTTTCCAGTTGCCAATCTTGCAAATGCGCGCCCAGCGCGCTGCCCGGGCGGCAATCAATGCCGGTTTCCTCCCACACCTCGCGCGCCGCGGTATCGGCCCATGCCTCGTCATGGGCATCTCTGCTGCCCGTGACAGATTGCCAAAAATCGATCGCTTGGGGATCGGACTCGGTGCGCCGAATCAAGAGCACGTCCAGCGCCGGGGTATGAATCACCACCAACACCGATTGCGGAATTTTGAATGGAAGAAGCGGGGACGGATTCGATGCCATGGGCCATTGTGCCGCCGGCATGTCACGCTGGTAAGCGCTTTGGCTCACGTATGGCTTCAAAACCGTGCCAAAATACTGCTTGTGAACGCCGGAGCACACTGTGTATGGCGTCCACGTTATCAAACTGGCACATTGCCAGTGGTGTCGGGAGAGACTGCCAGAGCCCCCAAGGCTTGTGGCAGCGCCGAAGGAGCAACCGCCCCGGAAACTCTCAGGCAAAAGGGACCGACACCACCTTGATCTCTGAAGAGCGCCCGAGACCCACGTCGTTCGGGCGCACCGAAGGAGCAAACCGGCTACAGCCCCCAGGGGCAGCGGCAGGAGAATCTCTCAGGTCCAGAACAGAGGGGGCGTTTGTGGCGCAAATCCGTGCGCGCATACCTCATCCTCAGGCGTTTTGCACCTTTCACCATGAAATCAATTGCAGTTATCGGCGGCGGTATCACCGGCGTCACCACGGCCTATGCGCTGGCTTTGCGCGGCTTTTCCGTCACCTTGATTGAGCGCCACCGCTATGCGGCGATGGAAACCTCGTTTGCCAACGGCGGCCAGCTTTCCGCCTCGAACGCCGAAGTGTGGAACCATTTTTCCACTGTGCTTAAAGGCCTGAAATGGATCTTGCGGCCAGACGCACCACTGCTGGTCAACCCCAAACCGAGCTGGCACAAGCTGTCGTGGTTTACCCAGTTTGTAGGCCATATCCCCGCCTACGAGCGCAACACCATTGCCACCACCGAACTCGCCATCGCCGCACGCGCCCACCTGTACGCGTGGGCGGAGAAGGAGAACATTGACTTTGACCTCAAGCAGCGCGGCATTTTGCACATTTACCGCAACAAGGCGGGCTTTGCCCACGCGGGGCGCGTGTCGCAGTTGCTGCAACGCGGCGGCCTGGAGCGCCGGGCTGTCACGCCCAGCGAGATGAAGTCCATCGAGCCCACGCTGGCGGGCGACTACTACGGGGGCTATTTCACCCCCAGCGACGCTACTGGCGACATCCACAAGTTCACCATGGGCATGGCCGCTGCCGCCGAGCGCCAAGGCGTTGAATGCCTGTACGAACAAGAGGTGCGCGCCGTTGAGCGCCAAGGCGAACAGGTGCATATCACCAGCACCGACATCAGCACCCCCGACGGGCAGACACAGCGCCGCAGCTTTGACGCCGTGGTGGTATGCGCGGGCACCGCCAGCCGTGCCCTGGCCGCTCAGCTGGGTGACCGGGTGAACGTCTACCCGGTCAAGGGCTATTCCATCACCGTCAATCTCAAAGACGCCAGCAGCCGCGCCAGTGCCCCGCAGGTCAGCCTGTTGGACGACGAAACCAAGCTGGTCAGCAGCCGGCTGGGCGAGGACCGGTTTCGGGTCGCGGGCACCGCCGAATTCAACGGCTTTAACCGCGACATCCGGGCCGACCGCATTCGGCCGCTGACCGAATGGGTGGCGCAGTGCTTTCCTGGCGTGAGCACCGAGCACGTCATTCCGTGGGCCGGACTGCGCCCCATGATGCCCGATATGCTGCCGCGCGTAGGCCGTGGGAACGACCCCAAGGTGTTCTACAACACCGGCCACGGCCACCTGGGCTGGACGCTGTCGGCGGTCACCGCGGACACGATTGCTGCCATCGTGGAAGCGGCGGCGCGCTAGTATACCTTGGGGCTTGTGAAAAGGGTGGATGCGCCAGCGGCTACCATCGAAGTCATGTCGGACCACCCCCCATCCCAAGCCACCGCCCCGGTGGCGCTGCTGCGCGCATCCGCAGTGCACCTGCGCTTGGGCGAGCACACGGTGTTCACCGGCCTGGACCTCTGCATTGCGCCCGGACTGACGCTGATATATGGCGACGAATCCTGCGGCAAAAGCAGCTTGCTGCGCTTGCTGGCGGGCGACTTGGTGCCACAGTCTGGCGCCTTCTTTCTGGACGGTGTGCCTGCTGATGCCAGCGCGCTGCGCAATGCCAGCTACTGGACCGATATACGCAGCGAGGCGCACGACACGATCAGCGCCCGCAGCTACTGGGCCGGCCTGCAAACGCGCTACCCCGCCTGGGATGCCATGGCGCTGCAAACCTTGGTAGGCGGGCTGGGTCTGGCCGAACACGCGGACAAGCCTTTGTACATGCTTTCCACCGGCTCCAAGCGCAAGGTCTGGCTGGCGGCCGCTTTTGCCAGCGGCGCCCGGCTAATTTTGATTGACGAACCCTTTGCCGCCTTGGACCGGGCGTCCGCAGCCTGCGTGCGCGACTGGCTGGGCCAGGCAGCGAAGAGTGCGAGCCGCGCCTGCGTGATCGCCGACTACCAGGCACCTGCGGGCCTGGCTTTGCGCCAGGTGCTGCTGCGCCAAGGCCAGGCCCACGCGGCCTAATCACCCCCGCCACCGCCACCGCCACCGCAAGCTACCCGCCCATGACTACAGACACGCTCCTTATTTTTGCCGTTTTGGCCTTTGCTTTTCAGGCGCGCAAAGCCTGGGAACAGCGCCAGCGCATCACGCTGCTGGGGCGCTATTTGCGCAACTTCCAGATTGAAGGCCTGATGGAGACGCTGACCCAGGGCTATTTGCGCGCCATGGGCGAGGCAGACCCAGAGCGCCGCCGCAGCATCTGGAACATGCTGGCGCAGCACGAGCAAACGCTGACGGGCCAGCTCCAACAATTGGTGCAAGAAGTTGGCAAAGCCGACGGCGCGGACTGGCGCGCCAGCACCCTGCCGGTCAATCTGCCGCTGGCCGTGCGCTGGCTGCCCCGCGCCTGCTTTGATTTGCGCGCCCTGTTGCGCATCCATGCCCAAGGCGTGGCCAGCGCAATCGCCAACAGCGAAGGCCGCTCCGAGCGCGACCGGGCGTTTCGCCTGAGCGCCGAGCTGCTGCTCTTGCAGCACAGTTGCCACTGGTTTTGCCGCTCCAAAACAGTGGCCTCCGCCCGCATGCTGGCGCGCCACCAGACCCACTACGTGCAGTTGCTTGCCGCCGTGGCGCCCGCCACACGCCTGGCCTATTTGCGCGCCATAGGCGCGGGCCAGGGCGCCTAAGGAGCCAAAGGGCGCCAAAAACAAGCATGCCACCCGCAGGTGGCATGGTGCTTGCCGCCCGCGCTGCACGGGCGGGCGCCAGCTTGGGCTTAGGCCGACTTGGGTGCTTCCACCGTGCGCAGGCGAATGTGCAATTCGCGCAATTGCTTCTCGTCCACCGGGCTGGGCGCTTGGGTGAGCAAGCACTGGGCGCGCTGGGTTTTGGGGAAGGCGATCACGTCGCGAATCGACTCGGCGCCGGTCATCAGCGTCACCACGCGGTCCAGGCCAAAGGCCAGGCCACCGTGCGGCGGCGCGCCGTATTGCAAGGCGTCGAGCAGGAAGCCGAACTTGAGCTGCGCTTCTTCGGGCGTGATCTTCAGGGCGTCAAAGACTTTTTGCTGCACATCGGCGCGGTGGATACGCACCGAGCCGCCGCCCATTTCCCAACCGTTTAGGACCATGTCGTAGCCCTTGGAAATGCATTTCTCGGGCGCAGTGACCATCCAGTCCTCGTGGCCGTCTTTGGGCGCGGTAAACGGATGGTGCGTGGCGGTGTAGCGCTGGGCCTCTTCGTCGTACTCAAACATCGGAAAGTCCACCACCCACATGGGGCGCCAGCCGGTCTCAAACAAATGGTGCTTCTTGCCAAACTCGCTATGGCCAATTTTGATGCGCAGCGCGCCAATGGCATCGTTGACCACCTTGGCCTTGTCGGCTCCAAAGAAAATCAGGTCGCCGTCCATCGCGCCGGTGCGTGCCAGCACTTCGGCAATCGCTTTGTCATGGATGTTTTTGACGATGGGGCTTTGCAAACCATCGCGCCCCTTGGAGATGTCGTTGACCCGGATGTAGGCCAAGCCCTTGGCGCCGTAGATCTTGACAAATTCGGTGTAAGCGTCGATCTCGCCGCGGCTGATACCACCGCCTTCGACCGAGCCACCGGGCACGCGCAATGCCACTACGCGTCCGCCCTTCATATTGGCCGCGCCCGAGAACACTTTGAAGTCCACGTCGCCCATCACATCGGTCAGCTCGGTGAAGTGCAGCTTAACGCGCAGGTCGGGCTTGTCCGAGCCGTACAAGTGCATGGCATCGGCATAGCTCATGACCGGGAACTCGCCCAGGTCGACCCCAATGGTGTTCTTGAACACCGTGGTCATCATGCCCTGGAACATGTCGCGAATCTCTTCTTCGCCCAGGAATGAGGTTTCAATATCAATCTGGGTGAACTCAGGCTGGCGGTCAGCGCGCAGGTCTTCGTCGCGAAAGCATTTGGTGATTTGGTAATAACGGTCAAAACCGGCCACCATCAACAACTGCTTGAACAGCTGGGGCGACTGCGGTAGCGCAAAAAACTGGCCGTCGTGGACGCGGCTGGGCACCAAGTAATCGCGCGCGCCCTCCGGCGTGCTCTTGGTCAGCATGGGGGTTTCGATGTCGACAAAGCCGTTGGCGTCGAGAAATTTGCGCACTTCCATGGACACGCGGTAGCGCAGCATCAGGTTGTTTTGCATGTAGGGGCGGCGCAGATCCAGCACCCGGTGCGTCAGGCGCGTGGTCTCGGACAGGTTGTCGTCGTCGATCTGGAAGGGCGGCGTGACCGAC
>CANFWT010000021.1 GCA_947450895.1 Comamonadaceae bacterium
GCGGTTGATGTCGATCAGCAACTGGCGTGCAATGCGCAGACCTTCGTCGATGCGAAAGCTCTCGTCCAGGTAGGGGTCGTTGATCAGGCCTTTCCAGCCCACCGTGGTGCGGGGTTTTTCAAAATACACGCGCATCACGATTTCCAGCGTGTCGGCGTAATGGGCGCGTTGCTCCACCAAGCGGCGCGCGTAGTCCAGCGCGGCGGCTGGGTCGTGGATGGAGCAGGGGCCAATGATGACCAGCAGCCGGTCGTCCTTGCCCGCCATGATGCTTTGGATGCGCCGGCGCGTGCCCGACACCAAGGTTTCGACGGCAGTGCCACTGATGGGGAAGAAGCGGATCAGGTGTTCAGGGGGCGGTAGCACGGTGATGTCCTTGATGCGTTCGTCGTCGGTAGTACTGGTGCGGTCAGCGCTTGCGGTCATGGGGAAAAGCTCCTTAAGCAGTCAATCAAAGTCAAAAAGGCATAAAAAAACCGCCGGGGAGGCCGGCGGTTGAAGAAGTATCGGGACGTTTTTTTCAGGTACGTTCAGAACTCTCTACCGCCGGCGGCGTTGGAGAACCAAAAATAGCTAAAGAAAAAAGCGGCGCAATGCATGGATGCCAATGTAGCACAAGTCATTTTGGGCGCTACCTCACGCCACCAGCCAGCGCCACAAGCCGAACACGACGAAGGCGCCAAGGATGGCGGTGAGCGTCTGGCGGCGCCACAGCGCCAAGGCTACCGCCGCCACTGTGCCCGGCAGGTAGGCGTTGTGCAAAGAAAGGTCGATGGCGTCTTGGGGCGCCAGCGCCATGGGCACCACCAGCGCGGTCAACACGGCTGCGGGCACATAGCGCAGCGCCCGTTCCAGCCAGGACGGAAACGTCAAGCGGTGGCCAAACACCAAAAAGCTCAGACGGATGGCGTAAGTCACTACCACCATACCCGCCAGGGCGAACGCTGATTCGCCGTTCATGGCGCGCCTTTGGGCTTGGGAAGTTCGTCATGCCGCAACCAGGTTTCTGCCAGCAGGCCCGCACCCACACCCGCTGCTGCCGCCAGCATCAGACCGAGTTTGTAGGGGAGGGCGCGCGCCAGCAGGGCCACGGCGCCTGCGACCACTGCCGCGAACAACATGGGGCGCTCTCGCAGCTGCAGCGCCACAATGGCCGCAAAGGTCGCCACCATGGCAAAGTCCAGCCCCAAGGTGGCCAAGCCTGGAACGCCTTGGCCCAGCAGCACACCCGCCAGCGTCCAAAATTGCCAGTTGAAGTACATCGCGAGGGAAGAGCCCAGCCAGTAATGCGCACCGTCTTGCAGGCTGCTGCGGTGGCGCAGCTGGTTTTCTACCACCGCAAAGGTCTCATCGGTGAGCCAAAAGGCCAATCCCCAGCGCCAACGTGCAGGTAGCGCGCGGGCATAAGGCAGCAGGGTGGCGCTGTACAGCGCGTGGCGCAGGTTGACGACAAAGGTCGTGAGCCAGATGACCGGCAAGGCAGCCCCGCTGCCCATCAGGCTGACCGCCACGAACTGCGACGAGCCAGCAAACACCAGCGCGGACAAGCCCAGGGTCAGCCAAACCGAAAGGCCAGTGCCAATGGCCAGGGTGCCGAAAATCAGACCAAAGGGCGCAGCGCCCACCAGCATGGGAATGGTGTCGCGGGCCCCCGCGAGGAACGGACGCAAACCCAAACCTCGCAGTTGTCCGCTTAGGCGGTGCCGCCCACGGTCAGGCCGTCAATGCGCAGCGTCGGCTGACCCACGCCCACAGGCACGCTTTGGCCATCTTTGCCGCAGGTGCCCACGCCACTGTCCAAGCGCATGTCGTTGCCGATCATGCTCACGCGTTTCAGGCATTCCGGGCCGCTGCCCACGATGGTGGCGCCTTTGACCGGGTACAAAATCTTGCCGTTTTGGACCCAATAGGCTTCACTGGCAGAAAACACAAATTTGCCCGAGGTAATGTCCACCTGGCCGCCGCCAAAGTTGGTGGCGTACAGGCCTTTTTTGATGCTTTTGACGATTTCCTGGGGGTCTTTGTCGCCGCCCAGCATGTAGGTATTGGTCATGCGCGGCATGGGCACGTGGGCATAGCTTTCGCGCCGGCCGTTGCCGGTGGGCGCCACGCCCATCAGGCGCGCGTTCATGGCGTCTTGGATGTAGCCCTTCAAGATGCCGTCTTCAATCAGCACATTGCGTCCGCTGGTGTTGCCCTCGTCGTCCACATTGAGCGAGCCGCGCCGGTCGGCGATGGTGCCGTCGTCCAGCACGGTGACGCCTTTGGCTGCGACGCGCTGGCCGATGCGGCCGCTGAAAGCGCTGGAGCCCTTGCGGTTGAAGTCGCCCTCCAAGCCGTGGCCAATCGCTTCGTGGAGCAAGATGCCGGGCCAGCCCGAGCCCAGCACCACGGTCATTTCTCCCGCAGGCGCCGGGCGGGCTTCCAGGTTGGTGAGCGCCGCATGCACCGCCTGGTCTACGTATTCGGTGATTTGCGTGTCGTCGAAGTACGCCAGGCCAAAACGGCCGCCACCGCCCGACGAGCCTACTTCCCGGCGGCCTTTTTGTTCGGCAATCACCGTGACCGACAGGCGCACCAGCGGGCGCACGTCGGCGGCCAAGGTGCCGTCGGCGCGGGCGATCAGCACCACGTCGTATTCCATGGCCAGCCCGGCCATCACCTGCGCCACGCGCGGGTCTTTGGCGCGCGCCAGGCGTTCCACCTTGCCCAAAAGCGCGACTTTCGTCGCGCTGTCGAGGGTGGAGATGGGGTCTTGGTCGGGGTAGAGCGAGCGGCTGCGGGCGATTTTGGCCTTGGGCACGCTGGTGCGGCGGTTTTGGGCGGCGCTGGCGATGGTGCGCACGGTGCGCGCGGCGTCCAGCAGCGCGGCTTCAGAAATGTCGTCGGAATAGGCAAAGGCGGTTTTTTCGCCGCTGACGGCGCGCACGCCCACGCCTTGGTCGATGCTGAATGAGCCCGTTTTGACAATACCTTCTTCCAAGCTCCAGCCCTCGGAGCGGGTGTACTGGAAGTACAGGTCGGCCTCGTCGACGCGCTGCATCTTGATCTCAGCCAAGGCGCGCGCCAGGTGCGATTCGTCCAATCCAAAGGGGGTGAGGAGCAGGGATTTGGCCGTGGCCAAGCGTTCGATGGTGGGTTCGCGAGAGATCATGAAGGCATTTTAGGCCGGGGTCGATATCCTGCTGCTCGCCGGGCCATGCGCTGCCTCAAGGGGCGCGCTAAGTCGCTGCCCGGTTTGGTCTAGGTTTGTACCAAGCGACGCGCGTTGGCAATCGACATCAGAATGCCCAGCGCAAATCCCAGCGTCACCATGGCGGTGCCGCCATAGCTGATGAAGGGCAGCGGCACGCCCACCACTGGCAAGATGCCGCTGACCATGCCCATGTTGACGAAGGCGTAGGTGAAAAAAATCATGGCGATGCTGCCCGCCAGCAACCTGGAAAACAGCGTGGGCGCGTCCAGCGCAATGGCCAGCCCGCGCAATACCAGGGCAATAAAGCCGGTAATTAGCAAAACATTGCCCACCAAGCCAAATTCTTCGGAGAAGGCGGCAAAAATGAAATCTGTGGTGCGCTCGGGAATGAATTCCAAGTGCGTTTGGGTGCCATGCATAAAACCGACACCCAAAACGCCACCCGAACCAATACCGATCATGCCTTGGATGATGTGAAACCCCTTGCCCAAGGGGTCGCGCGAGGGGTCTAAAAGCGTGCAAATGCGCTGCTGTTGGTAGTCGTGCAACACTGGCCAGCGCATGCCGTCGGCGCAGAGAGTGGGCTCAAAGCCCACCAGCAGCACCAAGGCTACGACGCCCAGGGCTGCGGGCGGAATGATCAATTTCCAGCTCACCCCGGCAAAAAAAATGATGGCCAAGCCCGCCGCGAGCACCAGCATGGCGGTGCCTAAATCGGGCTGGCGAATAATCAGCCCCACGGGAATGGCCAGCAACACCGCCGCCACCGCAAAGTCCAGTGGGCGCAACTGCCCCTCGCGCTTTTGGAACCACCAGGCCAACATCAGCGGCATGGCGATCTTCAAAATTTCGCTGGGTTGGATCACCACCCCGACGTTGAGCCAGCGCCTCGCCCCTTTTTTGGTAACGCCGAAAACCGCCACGGCCACCAGCAAGCCCACGCCCAACAGGTACAAAGGGACTGCCACGCTCATGAGCCGCTGTGGTGGCATTTGCGCTGCGACAAACATGACTACGGCGGCGATCAGCATGTTGCGGGCGTGGTCTTCAAAGCGGCTTCCATGGTCGAAACCACTGGAGTACATCACCAGCAGACCCGCACACGCCAACGTGAATACGATAAAGGCCAGCGGCCCATCCATGCCCACGATCAAAGCGGCGAGGCGGCTGCGCAAACTGATTTTTCCAAACGGGGTGGCCATCGGGCGATTATCGGGCGCCTGGGGGCGCAGGGGCGGGGCATGGGACAATCTGGCCCATGTTTGTATTGTTTGATGAAGCCGGAAAATTCATGGCCGGTCGGGTGCTGTCAGAGAGCGATGCTTCGGTGCAGGTCGAGCTCGACAGTGGTAAGCGGGTCAAGGTCAAGTTGGCCCATGTGTTGCTGCGCTTCGAGAAGCCCGCGCCCACGACCTTTATGGCGCATGCGCAGGCGCTGAGCGAAAGCATCGAGCTCGAGCTTGCCTGGGAATTTTCCCCGGAAAACGACTTTGCCTTTGGCGATTTGGCGCGCGAATATTTCAGCAAGGACGCCACACTGGAGCAACAAGCCGCCATGCTGATTCGCCTGTTTGAGGCGCCGCACTACTTTCGCCGCGCCGGCAAGGGTTTTTTCCGCAAGGCCTCGGCCGATGTGATCGCCCAGGCGCTGTTGGCGATTGAAAAGAAAAAAGCAGTAACCGCGCTGATTGCCCAGTGGGCGAAGGAGCTGGGCGAAGGCGTATGCCCCCAGCCAGTGCGCGAGCAGCTGTACAAAATTTTGTTCAAGCCGGACAAAAATGCCCCTGAATACAAGGCCGTGGTCGAGGCTTCGCGAGCCACGCGCACCGCGCCCCTGGACTTGCTGCAGCGCAGCGGCGCGATAGATTCACCCTACCAGTTCCACTGGAAGCGCTTTTTGTTGGAAAACTTCCCCCAGGGCGTCGGCTTTGCCGCCACCCCGGCGCCTGGCATCACCGAGCCGCTGCCACGCGCGCCGGCGTCGGCTTTTTCGATCGACGACTCGGCCACCACCGAGATCGATGACGCCCTGTCAGTGCAGGGTCTGGGCAGTGGCATGGTCATCGTGGGCGTACACATTGCAGCACCGGGCTTGGCTGTGGCGCCCGACAGCGCTATCGACCGACTGGGCCGCGCGCGCCTGTCTACCGTTTACATGCCGGGCTACAAAATCACCATGCTGCCCGACGCGGTAGTGCAAAGCTATACCTTGCAGGAGGGGCGCGACTGCCCGGCGGTGTCCTTGTACGTGACGGTGGACGAAGCCACGTTGGCCATTGTCGGCAGCGAGACCCGCCTCGAGAGTGTGCCGATCAGCCACAACCTGCGCCACGATCAACTCGACGCCATCGTCACCGAAGATTGGTTGCACACCGCGCTTGGCGCACCGGGCAGCGAGCCCGCACCCTTGGAAGGCTTGCAGCCTAAGCTGGCGTTCTTGCACCGCTTGGCGTGCGAGCTCAAGGCCCAGCGCGAAGTGGCGCGTGGCAAGCCCGAGACCTTTAACCGCCCCGATTACAACTTCAAGCTCCTGGGCAATGACGGTACCGAGCCGCAGGGTGATGAGCGGGTGGCGATCAGCACCCGCACCCGTGGCGCGCCGCTGGACTTGATCGTCGCTGAGGCCATGATTTTGGCCAACAGCACCTGGGGCAACTGGATGGCCGAACTCGGTGTGCCTGCGATTTACCGCAGTCAGGCCTCACTGGCGCCCGGCGTCAAGGTGCGCATGGGTACCAAGGCGCTGCCGCACGCGGGCATTGGCGTCAAAAGCTACGCCTGGAGCACCTCGCCCTTGCGCCGCTATACCGATTTGGTCAACCAATGGCAAATCATCGCCTGCGCCCGCCATGGCAGCACGGCGGCGCTGGCGGCACCATTCAAGCCCAAGGACGCTGCACTGTTTTCCATCATTTCCAGCTTTGACGCGGCCTACAGCGCCTACAACGGCTACCAGGGCGCGATGGAGCGCTTCTGGACGCTCAAGTACCTGGAGCAAAACGCGGTGTTGGAGTTGGAGTGCAGTGTGTTCAAAGAAAACATGGTGCGCGCCGACACGTTGCCCCTGGTGCTGCCCGTGATGGGCGCCCAAGGTCTTCCGCGGGGCGCCCGGGTGCGGGTGCGGCTCGGCGAGGTGGACCTCATCACCCTGGACATTCATGGCACGGTCGTGGAACGCTTGGATGTCCCTGCACCCGATGGCAGTGCGCCTGATGCGGTGGGCGACGATGTGCAGGAGGACGACGAAATTTCCGGCCCCCTCGCGATTGCGGTGGATGTCAGCGAGGCCCCGCTGGGTGACGCCAGCTAGCAGCAGTGGTGGATTACCAACGCACCATGGCCGGGCGGTGGCGGCGCGCCACTTTGTTGCAGCGCGCTTTGCTGGTCTCGCTGGCCTTGCACGCGGCCTTGTTGACGGTGCGGTTTGTCCGGCCACAGGATATCAACCGCTTGTTGGACGACAACGCGCTGGAAGTGGTCTTGGTCAACGCCCGCAGCGAATTGGCTCCCGAAAACGCACAGGCCCTGGCCCAAAGCGCCCTTAGTGGCGGTGGCGAGGCAGCCCAGGGGCTGGCCAGCAGCATGCTAGCCCCAACTCCTGAGGCCAAGGAGGGTGAGCTGTCGGACGCGGCATCGACGGCTGCCCGTGACGTCCTTTTGAAACAGCAAAACCTGTTGCTAAACCGCGTCAAGCAGCAACTCGCAGCGCTGAATCAGGCGCAAACCCAGGGCATCCAGTCACCCAAAGAACACGCCGAGCAGGAAAAAAAGCGCCGCGAAATGGTCAAGCTACTGGCCAAAATCGAAAAACGCATCAACGCGGAAAACGCCCGACCCCGAAAGCGCTACGTCAGCCCTGCGGTGCGAGAAGTGAGCTATGCCTTGTACTACGACCATATGCGCAAGGTGATTGAAGCCAGCGGCACAGCGCACTTTCCGGAAAAAGCGGGTAAGAAGCTGTACGGTAGTTTGACCATGGTACTCACCGTCGACCACCGTGGCGTTGTATTGGAAACCGAAGTAGTGAAAACATCAGGCAACGCGGATTTGGACCGCCACGCCCAGGACATTGCGCGAAAAGCCGGCCCGTTTGGGCGGTTTACCGCCGAAATGCGCAAAAGCGTAGACCAGTTGGCGGTGGTGTCGCGTTTTACCTTCACCCAAGACGCCACCTTGCAAACCAAGGCGATGGTGCCGCCGTGAAGCCGCTGGTGCGCACACTGGGTGTTTTGGCGCTGGCGCTGGTCGGCTTGCAGTTGTTTTTCGTGCTGCGCATCGCCAGCATGGCGTGGATCGACCCCCAGTCCACCGCTTTTGAGCGCTCGCAGGCCTGGCAACGCGCGCACGCCGACGGTACGTTGCGCTGGCGCCAGCAGTGGTGCGATTACGACCAGATCAGCGTCCATCTCAAGCGTGCAGTCATTGCTTCGGAGGACGACAGCTTCAGTACCCACGACGGCCTGGACTGGACGGCATTGGAAAAAGCCTGGGCCAAAAACGCCAAAGCGCAGGACCGAGCCGCTGTTGCAGCTGCCAAAAATGCCCGTGCACCCAAGGTTGTCGGCGGCTCCACCATCACCCAGCAACTGGCCAAGAACCTGTTTCTCTCGGGGGAACGCACCTTGTTTCGCAAGGGCCAAGAGCTGGTGCTGACCCTGCTGCTGGAGCGCGTGCTCGGCAAACAACGCATTCTGGAGATTTACCTCAACAGCGTGGAATGGGGCGAGGGGGTGTTTGGGGCCGAGGCTGCTGCCCGCCACTATTTTCGAAAAAGCGCGGCCCAGCTCACACCTTACGAGGCGGCGCGCCTGGTGGTCATGCTGCCGCGGCCGCGTTACTTTGAGAAGCTGCCCAATTCCCAATACCTCAGCGACCGCGCCCAGGTGATCGTTGCGCGCATGCCCGAAGCGCGATTGCCAGGCGCTCCACGATGAGAATTCTGGGCATCGATCCGGGTCTGCGCACCACGGGTTTTGGGGTGATTGACCAAGAGGGCGCGTCCTTGCGCTACGTCGCCAGCGGCACCATCACCACCCACCAGCTCGACACAAAAGTATTGCCCGCGCGCCTCAAGGTACTGTTTGACGGTGTGGGCGAGGTCATCGCGCGTTACCAGCCCGACTGCGCGTCCATTGAAATTGTTTTTGTCAACGTCAACCCGCAGTCCACCCTGCTGCTGGGCCAGGCGCGTGGTGCCTTGCTCACGGCGCTGGTACACGCTAATTTGCCGATTGCCGAATACACCGCCTTGCAAATGAAGCAAGCTGTCGTGGGTTATGGCCGCGCCGACAAGACCCAAATCCAAGAAATGGTGCGCCGTCTCTTAGCGTTGCCGGGCCTGCCTGGCCCGGATGCGGCCGACGCCCTGGGCCTGGCCATTACGCATGCGCACGCCGGCGCAGCGATTGCGCGCATTGCCAAGGCCGATGGCCTTGGCGCCGGCGACGGGAGCTACAAGGCTGGCCGCAGCCGGTAGAGCGGCGGGTTTAGATCTTTTTGGCCGCGTCTTTTAAAACGGCCTTCACGTCGCCCATCATGTGTTCAGCCTTTCCGGCCACCTGTTTTTTCAGGCCTTCGATTTGCTGGCTTTTGCTGCCAATAGCCTTGCCCAATTGCTGTTGTGCCTTACCAAGTACCTCTTTGGCCTTGCCTTCGATGTGTTCTTTGTTCATGGGGTTTCCTTTTCAAAATGGTCGGGGAGCTGGGTGCCGCGCCGAATTAGTGGGCACCAAGCCAGCTTAGGTGCGCCGGGCAAGAGTTGGTATGCGCTGGCGCATAAGCAAGAACGATAGGACCTGCCCCCGCGCACACCACGGGTGCCAGCCAGAAGGATGCTTAAACGGGTGGCCTAAACGCCGTGGCTGCCGGGCCACTGCGTGTGCAGCGCCTGAACTTTGAGTCTGCGGTGCTCAGGCAGGGGTGCGCGCAAGAATTTCGCCATTGCCAGGGCGCCAAAGACGGCGCATGCCGTGAAGCCAAGGGCTACACAGTGCGTGTTGCCCGGGGTTGTTCCGCTGAACGGCTAGATGGTGGTGGTCCCGGCTAAAGCTACGCTTCTCGCAAACCCGCCCTTGGCTGCGACGGTTGCACTGCGCACCCGTCTCGCGGGACCGGCGGTATGGCTGATGTGGACGGACACAATGTCGGCGCCACATTGCGTTAGACCCCGGGCGGCCCCCGCTTTCAGCCGGTCGTTATTGCAGCAGCGCTTGGGCAAATTCTTGCGCGTTGAAGGTCTCGAGTTCTTCGAGCCGTTCGCCCACACCAATAAAGTAAACCGGCACTGGACGCTCGCGCGCAATAGCAGCGAGTACGCCGCCCTTGGCCGTGCCGTCGAGTTTGGTGATGATGAGGCCTGTGAGGCCCAATGCGTCGTCAAAGGCGCGCACCTGGGCGAGCGCGTTTTGCCCGGTATTACCGTCGATGACCAGCAATACCTCGTGGGGGCAGGCGCCCAGGGCGCAGGCATCGCCTGCTTTTTGTACCACCCGCTTCATCTTCTTGAGCTCTTCCATCAGGTGCAGTTGCGTGGGCAGCCGCCCGGCAGTGTCAATCAGCACCACGTCTTTCTTGCGCGCTTTGCCCGCGCATACGGCGTCGTAGCTGACGGCCGACGGGTCACCACCTTCTTGGCTGACGATTTCCACCGTATTGCGTTCGGCCCACACTGTGAGCTGTTCACGTGCGGCCGCACGAAAAGTGTCGGCCGCCGCCAGGAGTACGGTGGCACCCTCATCGGCCAGTCTGTGGGTGAGTTTGCCAATCGAGGTGGTTTTGCCCGCGCCGTTGACCCCCGCCACCATAATGACCGTGGGCACATTGGGGCCCAAGCGCAGGGGCTTTTCCAGGGGCGCCAGCAGCGCGCCTAAGCAGTCCACCAGCAAGCGGCGTAATTGCTCTGGCGTTTCCGCCTTGCTCTCTTTGGACCTGCGGCGCAGTTCCTTGAGCAGGTATTCGGTCGCTGCCACACCCGTGTCAGCCATGAGCAGGGCGCTTTCCAAGTCTTCAAACAAGGCCTCGTCAATGCGCGCACCGCCAAATACCGCAGAAATGCCCGCTGCTGTTTTGCCCAGTCCCGCTTTGAGCCTCGCGATCCAGCCCTGGCGCACGCCAAGCGGCGCGGCCGAGCCCGCGGGCGTGGACGCTTCGGAACGCCCCGGCTTGCCCGCCGCGTCCCCGGTGGGCACGACGGGCGCCGAAGCAGGGTTATTTTTTTTGAAAAAGCTGAACATGGTGTGCGTTCTTAGAATGCGCCATTCTATGAAACACCTGCGCCCAATCACCCTTGCAAGTATGAGTCGCCGCGCTCTGGCGTGCCCAGCACCTCAATTGCTTTACCGCGGGGTCGTCGCCATGGCGGCGATGCTAGGCGTCATGGGGGTTGCCCAGGCAGCACCGCAAGAGAGCCAGGAATTCGTGCTGTCCAACGGCATGGCGCTGATCGTCAAACCCGACCACCGAGCACCCACGGCCGTGCACATGCTCTGGGTGCGCGTAGGGTCCATGGATGAAGTTGACGGCAGCTCTGGCGTGGCCCATGTGCTCGAGCACATGATGTTCAAAGGCACGCCCACGGTCAAGGCGGGCGATTTTTCACGCCGGGTGGCGGCCTTGGGCGGGCGTGAAAACGCGTTCACCAACAAGGATTACACCGGGTATTACCAACAGATTCCGGCGTCCCGGCTGGCCGATGTGATGGCCTTGGAGGCGGACCGCTTTGCCCACAACCAGTGGAGCGATGAAGACTTTCGCAAGGAGCTCGAAGTCGTCAAAGAAGAGCGCCGCTTGCGCACCGAGGACAACCCCCACGCCCGGCTGTTTGAGGCGATGACGGCCACCGCCTTCCAGACCTCGCCTTACCGCCGTCCAGTGGTGGGCTGGATGAGCGACCTGGAAGCTATGGTGCCCGATGATGCGCGCGCGTTTTACCGCCGTTGGTACGCGCCCAATAACGCCGCGCTGGTGGTGGCAGGGGACGTGGAGCCGCAGGCGGTGCGCGAGATGGCCGAAAAGTACTATGGTGGCATTGCCTCTGCCGAGCTGCCAGCGCGCAAACCGCGCACCGAGCCCGCTCAAAGCGGCCTGCGCCGCCTGGATTTCAAAGCCACTGCCGCGCAAGCTTATGTGGCGCTCGCCTTTAAGGTGCCGGGCATTCGCCCGCGCAGCGATGGCGCGCTATGGGATTCAGACGCGCAGGACGCCTTGGCGCTGACCTTGCTGTCAGCGGTGCTTGATGGCTACGAGGGTGCGCGCCTGGACCGCGCCTTGACCCAAGCCGATGACCATATTGCGGACAACGTGGGCGCGCACTACGATGCCACTGCGCGCGGGCCAGTGAGCTTCATGCTCTCCGGTGTGCCCGCCGGCGGAAAAACCAGTGCGGCGCTCGAAGCCGCCTTGCGCCTCCAAGTCAAACGGGTAGCCCAGGAGGGCGTTTCCCCCGCGGAACTTAAGCGCGTCATCAACCAATGGACCGCGGGCGAGGTCTACCAACAGGACAGTGTGTTTAACCAGGCACGCATGCTGGGCGTAAATTGGGTGGTCGGCTTGCCGCTGAATTTCAATGCCGAACTACTCGAGCGGCTTCGGCAAGTCACCCCGGCCCAAGTGCAGGCGGTGGCAGCCAAGTACTTTGGCGACGACGAACTGACGGTGGCGTCCTTGGTGCCGCAGCCGCTGGACCCCTTGCGGAAACCGCGCCAGGCTTTGCCCGGCGCGCGGCACTGAGCTCGGTGGCCCCACCATGACTATGCGAACTGTATGCTCCACCGTGCGCCTGGGCCTGCTGGCGCTGGCTTTGAATGGATTTGCTGCGGCCTGGGCCGCCTTGCCGATAGAACACTGGACGCACGCCAGCGGCGCCAAGGTCTTTTTGGTGCAAAGCCCGGGCATTGCCATGGTGGATGTGCAATTGGACTTTGACGCGGGTGAGCGGCGCAGCCCGCTTGGGAAAACCGGCTTGGCCGGAGCCATGGCAGGTGCGACGCGGCACGGCGTCAAGGCATCCGGTGAACTGCCTGCGTTGGACGAAAACGCGCTGGGCGAAGCCTGGGCTGATCTGGGCGCCACGTTTTCTGCTGCAGCGGGCAGCGACCGCCTGAGTTTTACCCTGCGCAGCTTGACCTATCCCGAGGTGCTGGCGCAAGCCAGCGCGCTGGCAGCACGCCAGCTGGGTCAGCCCGCATTCCCGGAAAAGCTCTGGCTGCGAGACCGGCCCAAGATGGTCGCCAGCCTCAAGGAAGCCAGCACCCGCCCCGCCACGGTGGCGGCCATCGCCTATATCAAAGCGGTGTACGGCAGCCACCCCTATGGCAGAGAGTCGACAGAGGCCGACCTGCTCAACATCAGCAGCGCGGACATGCAGGCCCTGCACGCCCAGCTGGTGCGACCTTGCTACGCGCGCATCAGCATGGTCGGCGCGCTCGACCGAGCCCAGGCCGACGTGCTGGTGGAGACCCTGTTGTCGCGTCTGCCAGTCCGCGCCTGCCCGGACCTGCCGTCAGTGCAGGAGGTGCAGCCCCTGACATCGGCCCAAGAGCAGCGCATCCCGTTTGACTCGGCGCAGGCCCATGTGCTGGTGGGTCAGCCCGGCATCCGGCGCAGCTCGCCGGACTATTTTGCGCTGCTGGTGGGCAACCATATTTTGGGCGGTGGCGGTTTCACTGCGCGCCTGACCGAGGAAGTGCGCGAGAAGCGCGGCCTGACCTATGGCATCTCCAGCAGCTTTACGCCCGGCTTGCATGCGGGCGCCTTCACCATCAGCCTGCAAACCCGGCCCGATCAGGCGCAGCAGGCGCTGGATTTGCTGCGGGAGGTGTTGCGCAAATTTGTTGCCGATGGCCCGACGCAGGCCGAGTTACAGGCGGCCAAAGACAACCTGATCGGCGGCTTTGCGCTGCGCATTGACACCAACCGCAAATTGCTCGACAACGTGGCCAATATTGCGTGGAACGGCTTGCCGCTGGACTACCTCGGTACCTGGAGCGACCAGGTGCAAAAAATAAGCGCTCAGGAGGTGCGCGAGGCGTTTATCCGCACCTTGCAGCCCCAAACCATGGTGACGGTGGTCCTGGGTGCCCAATAGAGCGCGCCCGGGGGGCACGGCATGAGCAAAGCCTTCACCAAAGAAAGCGAGGACGCCGACGCTGACGAGCCGCTGCTGCCAGCACTGCCGCCTGGCGGCAAGAACTACATCACGCCAGCGGGCTACGGTGCGTTACGCGATGAGCTTTTGGCCTTGATCGACATTGAGCGGCCCAAAGTGGTTGATGTTGTGCACTGGGCCGCGAGCAATGGCGACCGGTCGGAAAACGGAGACTACATTTACGGAAAAAAAAGGCTGCGCGAAATCGACCGGCGCATCCGGTTTCTTACCCAGCGCCTGGAAATCGCGGTAGTCGCTGAACCCAGTCTTCACTTTGGCAACGATCAGGTCTTTTTTGGCGCCAGTGTGACCTACGTGGATGACACCGGGCAGGCGCGTACGGTCAGGATCGTGGGAGTGGACGAGGCCGACAGCGCCTTGGGCGAAGTCAGCTGGGTTTCGCCCATTGCCCGCACACTGCTTAAAGCGCGCGTGGGCGATGTACTGCGTCTGGTGAGCCCCCAAGGGGTTGCTGAAATAGAAGTGTTGGCGGTCCACTACCCGGCAGCACCTATCACCGCGGCCTGAGGCCGCTCAAGCCGCTCAAGCCGCTTTTTTGCTGCGCTGAGCGCGCATGACCACTGGCGAACGCTGCAGCTTGGCCAGTACAGCATCCAGGTGGCTGCGGTCGCGCACCGCGACGACAAAATGCAGTTCTTTAACGTCTTGCGCACTGTCAGGCGCCATTTCAATATGCACGATGTCCGCCTCGGCCGCCGCTAGCGCGGTGGCGACCTTGGCCATCACGCCCTTGCCGTTTGACACGGTAATCGCCAAGTCCACCTCGAAGGTTCGGCTGGGCTCATCGGCCCATTCCACGCCCATGAAGCGCTCACCGTCCTTGTATTGCAACTTGGCCGCCACCGGGCATTGGGCGGTGTGGACTGCGAGGCCTTCGCCGCGCCCCAGGTATCCGAGGATGGGATCGCCCGGTATCGGACGGCAACACAGCGCGAACTTGACCGATGCGTTTTCGCTGCCGTCTAAGGCGATGGTGCCCATGCCGTGGCCGTTGCCCGGCCCAAAGCGCTCGCGCGTCAACAGCAGCGCATCGGGGCGTTGGCCGGTATCGCCCAGAAGCAAAACCAGACGCTTGGCCACGATGTTGGCAATACGCTTGCCCAATCCGATGTCGGTAAGCAGTTCCTGGCGGTTTTTGCTGCCAGTAAAACGCAATAGCTTGTCCCAGGTGGCCGCATGGGCCTGCGCGTCCGGAAAACTCTCGATGCCCTCGGCCCGCAGGGCTTGGGCCAGCAGCTTGTGTCCGAGTTCTTCGGATTCGGTCAGCTGCATGGTTTTGAGGTGGTGGCGAATTTTGGAGCGTGCCCGCCCGGTCCGAACAAACCCCAGCCAGGCAGGGTTGGGGGTGGCGGAAGGCGCTGTGACCACTTCCACCACGTCGCCATTTTTCAACTCGGTACGCAATGGCACCTGCTCGCCATTGATGCGCGCAGCCATGGTGCGGTCGCCCACATTGCTGTGGATGGCGTAGGCGAAGTCCACTACGGTCGCACCCCGGGGCAGCGCCATGATCTGGCTCTTGGGGGTGAATACATACACCGCGTCGGGAAAGAGATCGACCTTGACGTTTTCCCAGAATTCGGCAGCGTCGCGGGTCTCGTCCTGGATATCGAGCAAAGATTGCAGCCACTGGGTGCCCAGGCGGTCGTTGGCCTGGCCTTCGCTGGCGTTGACTTTGTAAAGCCAATGCGCTGCCACCCCCGACTCGGCGACCAGGTGCATAGCCTCGGTGCGCATCTGAAACTCGACGTTGATGCCCGCCGGACCGACCAAGGTGGTGTGCAAGGACTGGTAGCCGTTGACCTTGGCAATGGCGATGTGGTCCTTGAACCGGCCCGGCACCGGCTTGTAGAGCTGGTGCAGCAGCCCCAAGGCGGTATAGCAGTCGGTGATCTCGGGCACGAGTACGCGAAAGCCATACACATCAGTCACCTGGGCAAAACTTAGGTGCTTGTCGTGCATCTTGCGGTAAATGGAATACAGCGACTTCTCGCGCCCGGCAATGCGCACCGGCATGCCGTGCGCAGCGAAGGTGGCCTCCAACTCTGCTTTCACCTTTTTTAGCAAGTCCCGCCGGCGGCTGCGGGACTTCTCTACCGCCTTGGTGAGTACGCCATAGCGCCAGGGCAGCAGGTGGCGAAACGACAGGTCTTGCAACTCGCGGTAGGTCTGGTTCAGGCCCAGGCGGTGGGCAATCGGGCTGTAAATGTCCAGCGTTTCTTGCGCGATGCGGCCCCATTTGGCGCGCGGCATGTCGCCCATGGTGCGCATATTGTGGGTGCGGTCGGCCAGCTTGATCAAAATCACCCGCACGTCGCGCGCCATGGCCAGCAGCATTTTGCGAAAGGACTCGGCCTGGTTTTCTTCGCGCGTGTTGAAGGACAGTTTGTCCAGCTTGGTCAGGCCGTCCACCAGCTCGGCCACGGGCGAGCCGAACTTTTCAATCAATTCCACCTTCGTGACGCCGCAGTCCTCCATGGCGTCGTGCAGCAGCGCCGCCATCAGTGCCTGGGCATCGAGCTTCCACTCGGCGCATTGGCTAGCAACCGCGATGGGGTGGGTAATGTAGGGCTGGCCACTGCTGCGCAGCTGGCCTAAATGCGCTTCGTCGGCAAAGCGGTAGGCCTGGCGCACCTGCGCCACCTCAGACTCGGAGAGGTAGTCCAGCTTGGCCGTCAGGCCATTAAAGCCCGAAGCCAGAGCGATGGCAGGGCCGGTGGCGGGCGAGAAGTTCGGAGAAGGTTTACCCATTCGTTAAATGTAGCGCGCCCACCCAGGTGGCGCACACAAAGAGCCCATTTCCCATAAAAAAAGCAGCATGGGCTTTTCCACGCTGCTTTCGAGTGAGGGCATCGCCCTGCGGTGCCCCTCGGACAGTCTCTGGGTGCGGAGGCGGCTACTTGACTGCAGCCGCACTGACGTAGCCCGAGACCACCTTCCATTTGCCGTCCTGGATTTGTGAAAGGCGAGAGGCGTCGCTGCCCAAGCGTTTGGTGGCACTGAAGGTGGCCTTGGCCCCGCCGAACATATCGGGTTCCAGCGTGGTGGAGTCCATGGCCTTGATGAAGGTGTCCGTAGTCAGGTTTTTGCCTGCTTTTCCAGCAGCTTGGGCGAAGGAGTTGACAATGATGTAGCCATAGACCGAAAAGACAGTGGGGTCTTCATTGAACATGGTTTTGTACTTGTTGGCCCAAAAGCGGATGGGCTGCGAGGCCTCGTCGGTGTAAGGGTTCTGCACTGTCATGGTGGCGTACAGGCCATCCATGGCTTTTCCACCAATCTTGTGGATCAGGTCGGTGTAGGAGGCGCTGCTGCCCATAAACACCGGGTTAAACCCCAGCTTGCGCGCCGTACCAATAGCGCCAATGGTTTCGCGGATGATGGTTCCCAAAACTACCAAGTCGCAGCCACTGGATTGAAGCTTCGAAATTTGCGAGGAGAAGTCGGTGGCGCCCCGTTTGTAGGAGGTTTTTTCTGCAAACTCCATGTTCATGGTTTTGAGGCCGGCTTCGGCGCCACGCAGTACTTCCAGGCCAAAGTCGTCATCCTGGTACAAAGTGCACACCTTCTTTGCGCCCTTTTCCTTGACCAATCCCGGCAGGCTCACGCGCATTTGGTCATAGTAGGTGGCTGCGAATGAGTACTTCAGCCGGTCCAGGGGCTCGTACATCTCGCGCGCTGCAGTGATGGGAAAGAAGTTGATGACGTTCTTCTCGAACTGCACCGGCATGGCGGCCAGATTTTGCGCCGTACCGATGTGGCCGACCATGATAAAAATCTTGTCTTGATTGACCAGCTTTTGGGCCGCGAGCACCGCCTTCTTGGGGTCGTATCCGTCGTCCTCGACGAGCAACTTGAGTTTGCGCCCACCGATTCCGCCTTGCTCATTGATCTCGGACACGGCCAATTGCATGCCCGCACGGGCTTGTTTGCCAAAACCCGCCAGAGGACCTGAGAGGTCTTGGATGGAGCCCAGCAGGATCTCGTCTTTGGAGACACCTTGTTGTTCTGCGTGGGCCAGCGGACTGGCAAGCGCCAATGCGAGCAGCCCGGTGGCGGCGAATACTGCGTTCAACTTCATGCTTATCTCCTTGGTTTAGGGAAAAAAATCAATCTGGAATGCGGGTCATTTGCCATCCGCCACAGGCTTCCATTTGCCATCTTGAATTTGCGACAGGCGCGAGAACTCGCTGCCAAGGCGCTTGGTGGCGGTGTAGGTCAGCTTGGGGGTGCCAAAAATGTCGCTGGGCACGGTCAGGCTGTTCATGGCTTTGACGAAGCTCTCGGTGGTCAGCTGCGGTCCGGCTTTTTGTGCGGCCTGGATCATGATGTCGATCATGGTGTAGCCGTAGGCGGAAAACACGGCGGGGTCTTCGTTGAACTTGGTTTTGTACTTGGTCGCCCAAAAGCGAATGGGCTGTGATGCCTCATCGGTATAGGGGTTTTGCACCACCATGGTGGCGTAAATGCCGTCCATGGCCTTGCCGCCCAGTTTATGGATCAGGTCGGTATAGGCGGCCACCGTGGCAAAAAATACCGGGTTAAAACCGTTCTTGCGGGCTTCGGCCACGGTGCCAATGGTCTCGCGGATGATGGTGCCCAGCACCACCAGTTCGCAGCTTGCCGCCTTCATCTTGGCCACCTGGCTGGAAAAATCGGTCGCACCGCGCTTGAACGAGGTCTTCTCGGTCAGCTCCATGTTCACGCTTTTCAGGCCCGCCTCGCTGCCACGCAGTACTTCCAGGCCAAATTCGTCGTCTTGGTAAATGATGCAGACTTTTTTGGCGTTTTTGTCGGCCACCATTTTGGGCAAAGTCAGGCGCATCTGGTCGTAGTAAGAGCTCAGCAGCGCGTATTTCAGCTCGTTGGGCGGCTCGTACATTTCGCGCGCGGCCGTCAGCGGCATGAAGTTGACCACTTTTTTCTCAAACTGGATCGGCATGGCCGCGTTGTTCTGGGCGGTACCCAAGTGCCCGGCCATGATGAAGATCTTGTCCTGGTTGACCAGTTTTTGCGCCGCCAGCACCGCCTTTTTGGGGTCGTAGCCCGAGTCTTCTACCAGGAGCTTGATCTGGCGTCCATGCACGCCGCCTTGTTCATTGAGCTCCTCGATTCGCAGTTGCATGCCGTTGCGCGCCTGTTTGCCATACCCGGCCAGCGGGCCAGAGAGGTCTTGGATAGTGCCCACCACGATTTCTGTCTTGGTGACACCTTGCTGTTCGGCCGCGTGCAGCGCACTGGCAGACGCCAGACCCAGCGCAAAGGCAAGACCGACGGACTGTTTTAAAAAAGAGGGGTGCATACGTGCTTTCTAGGAAAAATAGGAATGAGCGAGTGCAGTAAAAGACCGGTGAACAGATTCAGGCGCCGTACATCGCTTCAATTTGCGGCAGGTATTTCTTTTCCACCAGCTTGCGTTTGAGCTTCATGGTGGGCGTGAGCTCTTCGTCCTCGGCGCTGAGCTGGGTATCGAGCAAAAAGAACTTTTTGATTTGCTCGACCCGGGCAAACTTCTTGTTCACGCGCTCGATTTCGGTCTGGATCAGCGCCTGGACTTCGGGCGCGCGGGTCAGGCTGGCGTAGTTGCTGAACGGCACGTCCTGGTCTTGGGCGAATTTTTCCACGTTCTCCTGGTCGATCATGATGATCACGGTCAAGTACGGGCGCTTATCGCCAATGACCACCGCATCGGTGATGTAGGGTGAGAATTTGAGGTCGTTTTCCAGCTCGCTGGGCGTGATGTTTTTGCCCCCCGCGGTGATGATGATGTCCTTCATCCGGTCGGTGATGCGCAAATAGCCATCCGCGTCCTGTACGCCCACGTCCCCCGTGTGCAGCCAGCCGTCCGGGTCAATGGTCTCGGCGGTTTTTTCAGGCAAATTCAAGTAGCCGGCGAACACGTTTTTCCCGCGTACCAAAATTTCACCTGTCGCCGGGTCCAGCCGTACTTCGTTGAAACCCGCTGCCGGGCCGATGGAGCCCGGGCGCATGCCGGTGGCGGGCACGCCGGTCGACGCCCCGCAAGTTTCGGTCATCCCCCAGACTTCGAGCATGGGCACGCCCAGCGCGAGGTACCAGCGCACCAGTTCGGGGGAAATAGGCGCCGCGCCGGTCACAAGACAGCGCGCCCGGTGGATGCCAATGAGCTTGCGCACATTGTTGAGCGCCAGCCACTGTGCCACGCGAAACTGCATGCGCAAGCCCGCGCCCACCGGCTTGCCCCCCAGCACCAAGTCCGCAATTTTGGTGCCCACGCCGATGCCCCAGGCGTACACCGCTTGCTGGATAGCGCCCGCCTCCTTGAGGGAAATCATCACCCCGGAATAAAACTTTTCCCACACCCGAGGTACGGCAGTGAACACCGTAGGTGCGATCTCGCGCACGTTCTCAGGAATGGTTTCTGGGTTTTCTACAAAGTTCAGCTTGGCGCCGGTGTACAGCGCAAAGTACTCGCCGCCCATACGTTCGGCAATGTGGCACAGGGGCAAAAAGCACATGCGCTCGTCGGTCTCGTCCTGCGCCACTAGGGTGTTGTAGCCGCGCACGGTGTAGACCAGTCCCTGGTGCAAGTGCATTGCGCCTTTGGGCTTGCCGGTGGTGCCCGAGGTGTAAACCAAAATGGCCAGGTCGTGGGGTTGGCATTGCAGCAGGCGTGTTTGTAAAGCATCCGAATGTGCTGCCAGATAGGCTTTGCCCAATTCGCGCAGGACGTCGAGGCTGATGACGGCTGGGTCGTCTAGCTTGCGCAAGCCTTCCATGTCAAACACCACAATTTTGCGCAGCAGCGGCAAGGCAGCGCGCACTTCAAGCGCCTTGTCGAGCTGCTCGTCGTCTTCCACAAACAGCACCGTAGTGCGCGAGTCCTCGCAGAGGTACTGCACCTGGCTGCTCGCATCCGTGGGGTAGATGCCGTTGGACACGCCGCAGGCCGACAATACCGCCAGATCGGCCCATACCCACTCCACCACGGTGTTGGCCAGGATGGAGGCGCATTCGCCCTTGGCAAAGCCCAGGCTCAGCAGGCCAGCGGCGATTTCCCGCACGGCTTGCCCGGTCTGGTCCCAGGTCCAGCTGCGCCACAGGCCCAGGTGCTTTTGGCGCATCCAAACCTTGGGGCCGCGCTGGGCCACTGCGTTCCAAAACAGCGCGGGAATGGTGTCGCCTGAGAGCACCACCTCATGCTGCGCCCTGATATGGCTCAAGTCCCAGAGTTGCGTCATAGTGCGCCTTGCTTGCGAATGACCGCGTAGCGGCGGGCCTTGGGGGAAGTGCAGGGGTGCAGGGGCATTGGCGTACGCACAGTCATCTCCAGGTCTTTTTCTTTTTCCAGCGACGCTCGGTGCGTATGCCGGCTTCTTTGAGGCCGAGGTAAAACTCTTTGATGTCGTCCTTTTCGCGCAAGTGGGCGCAGGTGTCTTCCATCACGATGCGGCCGTTTTCCAGCACGTAGCCGTAGTCCGAGGCGTTGAGCGCCATATTGGCGTTTTGCTCCACCAACAAAATCGTGGTGCCGCGCTCGCGGTTGATGCGCACCACAATCTCGAAAATCTCCTTGGTCAGCTTGGGGCTCAGGCCCAGGCTGGGCTCGTCGAGCAGCATCAGGTCGGGGTTGGCCATGAGCGCCCGCGAGATCGCCAACATTTGCTGCTGGCCGCCTGACAGCAAGCCGGCGTCTTGGGTGCTGCGCTCTTGGAGGATGGGAAAGTAGCCAAACACGGTTTCGATGTCACGCGCTACGCCGTCGCGGTCGCTGCGGGTGTAGGCGCCCATCAGCAGGTTGTCGCGCACGCTGAGCAGCGGAAACACCTCACGGCCTTCGGGCACGTGGCTCAGACCTTGTTGCACGATGAAGGACGGGTCTTTGGCGGTGATGTCCTGGCCCTTGAAGGCGATAGAGCCCTTGCGCGGATCAATAATGCCGGAGATGGTCTTCAAAATCGTGGTCTTGCCCGCCCCGTTAGAGCCCAGTACTGCGGCAATTTCGCCCCGGCGCACCTGCAGGCTCACGCCGCGTATGGCTTTGATCGGGCCATAGGCACTTTCTACATTCAGAAGCTTGAGCACCGGCAGGTCGCTGATAGCGGGTGGCAGGCTGCTCATGCGGCACCTCCGGTAATCGCGCCTATGCTGGCGCTGCTGGAGCGACGCAGCGACGACACATCGTCCACCGTACCCAAATAGGCTTCGATCACGCCCGGGTCGCTTTGTACCTCGCGCGGCGTGCCCATGGCCAGCACTTCGCCCTGGTTCATGGCCAGCACCCGGTCCGATACCTTGGACACCAGGCCCATGTCGTGTTCGACCATCAGCACGCTGATGCCTAACTCCTGTTGAATGTCCTGAATCCAAAACGCCATGTCGTCGGTTTCTTCCACGTTCAGGCCCGAGGACGGCTCATCGAGCAGCAGCAGCCGGGGCTCGGTGCACAGGGCGCGCGCCATTTCCACCACCTTGCGCACGCCATAGGGCAAACCAGCAACAAACGTGTCGCGGTAATGCTGCAGGTTGAGGAAGTCGATCACCTCCTCGGCCTTTTCACGCGAGCGCAATTCGGCCTCGCGCACCGCCGGGGTGAAGAACAGGTCTTGCCAAAAGCCGGTCTGGTGGTGCGTGTGGCGGCCAATCAACAGGTTGTGCAACACCGAGGCGTGCTCAAAAAGCTCAATGTTCTGGAAGGTACGCGCAATGCCCAGGGCCGCAACGTCTTGCGGCGCCTGCGCGGTGAGCTTGACCATGCCTTGGGGGCCAAGATAGTCAATCTCGCCGGTAGTGGGGGTGTATATGCGGCTGATCAGGTTGAACACCGTGGTCTTGCCCGCGCCATTGGGCCCAATCAGGGTGAACACTTCACCCGGTTTAACGTCAAAACTCACGTTGTTGACGGCCAGCACGCCGCCAAAGCGCACGCTCAAGCCCTTGGCAGATAGAAGAGGGGCACTCATTTCAGGCGGTCCGATTTCTGGAAAGATTTCTGCCGCTTGAACATGCCTTTGCGGTAGAACGGAAACATTTCAATGTAGGTACGAATCTTCAGCCACCGTCCGTACAAGCCCATGGGCTCAAAGAGCACAAACGCGATCAGTACCGCGCCGTAAACGACGCCTTGCAGGCCCGGCGCCTGGCCCACAACCGCGGGCAGGTAGTCTTTCACCATGGAAATCAGCTGTGGCATGGTGATGAGAAAAATGGCCCCCAAGAACGCCCCGTGCACCGAACCCAGACCACCAATCACGATCATCAACAACAGGTCAATCGATTGCAGGATGTTGAACTGGTCGGGCGAGATAAATTGCAGTTTGTGCACATACAAGGCGCCCGCTACCCCGGCCAGCGCGGCAGAAATGGCAAACGACAGGGTTTTATAGCGGGCCAAGTGGATGCCCATGCTTTGGGCGGAAATCTCCGAGTCGCGAATCGCGACAAACGCGCGTCCGGTGGGTGCGCGCAGCAGATTCAAAATACCCAGGGTAGCCAACACCGTGATCACCAGGCATAAAAAGTAAAACTGGATTTCGGTCTCCAGTACCCAACCAAACAGATTGGGTTTTTTGATATGGATGCCCGCATTGCCTCCTGTGACTGACTCCCAGCGCGCCAGCACTTCTTCTACGATAAAGCCGAAGGACAAGGTTGCCATGCCCAGGTAAATGCCTTTGACGCGCAGCGCTGGCAAGCCCACCACCACGCCCACCGCCGCCGACAGGGCGCCTGCCCCGGCCAAGGCGATGGGAAAGGGCACCCCCAGGTTGCTGAGCACCGCGTGGGTATAGGCACCGACGCCCAAAAAAGCGGCGTGGCCCAGCGAAAACAAACCGGTAAAGCCCGCCAGCAGCATGATGCCCAGCGCCGCAATGCTGTAAATCAGCACAAACGTGAGCTGCGCCAGCCAGTACTCGGTAAACAGCCAGGGCGCTGCAACCAGCAAGAGCACCAACATGCTGTACCAAAACAGGTGCCCCCCGTGCTTGGCCAGACCGATGTCCTGCGCGTAATGGGTTTTGAAAATGAAACGCATGTCAGACCTTCTTGCGCAGTTTTTCGCCAAACAGGCCGTTGGGCTTGACCATCAACATCACCAGCACCACGATGTAGGCGGCAGTGTCCTTGAAGCCGTCGGGCAAATAAAAGCCCGAAAACGATTCCACCAGTCCGATGACCACGCCCCCGACAATCGCCCCGGGCAGGCTGCCAAAGCCCCCCACCACCGCCGCCGGAAAGGCTTTGAGGCCAATAAAGCCCATATTGGCGTGCACGAAGGTAATGGGGGCCAGCAGCAAACCCGCCAGGCAGGCCACGGCGGCCGCCAGCGCCCAGGCAATGCCATTGAGCCGCTTGACCGGAATGCCCATGTAGTAAGCAGCGAGCTGGTTTTGCGATGCCGCCTGCATGGCAATGCCCAGCTTGCTGTAGCGAAACAGCGCAAACAAAAGCACACACAGCACACCGGTGGCGGCGATGACCACCATGTGTTCGACATTGAGCACTAAACCGGCTACGCGCCAGATTTCGTCTTTATACGGCACCGGCAGCGCCAAGGTGTCGGTGCCCATGCCGGGAATCATGGTGATCAGGCCGCGCGCCACATAGCCAATGCCGATGGTGAGCATGACGATGGAAAACGCGGGCTGACCGAGGATGGGGCGGATCACGGCGAACTCGATCAACGCGCCTAAAAGTGCAGTGGCCGCCACGGCGCCCAGTACTGCGAGCCAATACGGTAGCCCCAGCAAGGTCATGCCTACCAAGCCGGCAAAAGCGCCGAGCATCATCAGCTCGCCCTGGGCGAAGCTGACGGTTTCGGTGGCTTTGTAAATAAGCACGAAGCCCAGGGCGATTAGCCCGTAGATGCACCCCTGTGCCACGCCGCTGATAAGCAATTGAAAAAACTGCACCGCATCTCCTCTGTTTGTGCAAAGTGTTTATAGCGGTGGCCGTGAAAATCCTTGATAGGGTTGATACCGAGGGAGCGACATTTATTCGGATTGACCCGGTCTGTCGCAGGGGGCGTGCCCCTCAGGGTCTAGGGATTTCCCTCGGACGTCCTTGGTCATCGATTGCCACATAGGTGACTAATGCCTCGGTGACTTTGATGTAGGAGCCCTGGCTGCGAAAGCGTTCTGCAAACACTTCTACCTTGACCGTAATGGAGGTACGGCCAATGCGCACCACCTTGGAGAAAAACGACAAGATGTCCCCCACGCGCACCGGCTGCTTGAAGATGAATTCGTTGACCGCCACCGTCGCCATGCGGCCCTGGGTGTAGCGCGCGGGCAGTACCGAACCGGCCAGATCCACCTGCGCCATGACCCAGCCACCGAAAATATCGCCATTGGCATTGCAGTCGCCTGGCATGGGGATGACCTTGAGCACCAGGTCCTGGTCGGTGGGGAGTGAAACCGTGGCACACGTTGGGTCAGGGCTGGCAGGGGTGGACATAGGCACAATCAGAGTTTGATGTTTTGAATTGTCTCCCCAATGCGCTCTTTTGGTCCATCCCCCGACTCCCCCCGCACGCTGCCAGCAGCTTTGGCCGTGCCGCCACAGGGGTCCAGCGGGCTCAAGGCCAGTGACTGGGCCACGCTGCGCCGCCTGTTTCCCTATTTGTGGGCCTACAAGTGGCGGGTGATGCTGGCGCTGTCTTTCATGGTGGGCGCCAAGGTAGCCAATGTGGGCGTGCCCTTGCTGCTCAAAACCCTGGTCGACACCATGACGCCCAAACCAGGCGACTTGTCCGCCGTATTGGTGGTGCCAGTGGCCTTGCTGGTGGCCTATGCGGCGCTGCGCCTGAGCACCTCGCTGTTTGCCGAGCTGCGCGACCTGGTGTTTGCCAAAGCCACCGAGGGCGCGGCGCGCAGCATCTCGCTGGGCGTGTTTCGCCACTTGCACGCCATGAGCCTGCGCTTTCACCTGGACCGCCAGACCGGCGGCATGACGCGCGACATTGAGCGCGGCACGCGCGCGGTGCACTCGCTGGTGTCGTATTCGCTCTACAGCATCGTGCCCACGCTGATCGAGGTGGGGCTGGTGCTCACGCTCTTGGCGGTCAAGTTTGACGTTTGGTTTGCGGGTATTACCGTGCTTGCGCTGGTGCTCTACATCAGCTTCACCATCAGCATGACCGAGTGGCGCACCCAGTTTCGCAAGCGCATGAATGAGCTCGATTCCAAGGCCCACACCCGCGCCATCGATTCGCTGCTCAATTTTGAAACCGTCAAATACTTCAACAATGAAGAATTCGAAGCCCGCCGCTACGACGACAACCTGGAGCGCTACCGCCAGGCGGCTTTAAAGAGCCAGCGCACCCTGAGCATTCTGAATGCGGGCCAGCAGCTCATCATCGCCAGCGGCCTGGTGGCCATGCTCTGGCGCGCCACCCAGGGTGTGGCCGAGGGCCGCATGACGCTGGGCGACCTGGTGATGGTCAACGCCTTCATGATCCAGATCTACATCCCGCTGAACTTTCTGGGCGCAATCTACCGCGAGCTCAAGCAAAACCTGGTGGACCTGGAAAAGATGTTTACCCTGCTGGAGCGCGAGCAAGAGATCGCCGACGCGCCCGATGCCCATGCGCTGGTGCTAGCGCAGGGTGCCGCCAGTGCCAGCGTGCGCTTTGACCATGTCAGCTTTGCCTACGACCCGGCGCGCCCTATTCTGCACGACATCAGCTTTGATATCCCCGCAGGCAAGACCGTCGCGGTGGTGGGGCCATCGGGTTCGGGCAAATCGACGCTGGCGCGGCTTATGTACCGTTTCTATGAAGTCCAGCAAGGCGGCATTTCGGTCGCAGGCCAGGACCTTCGCACACTCACCCAGGCCAGCCTGCGCGCCGCCATCGGCATCGTGCCGCAAGACACGGTGCTGTTCAACGACACGGTGCAGTACAACATTGCGTATGGCCGCCCTGGCAGCAGCCTGGCCGAGGTGCAGGCTGCTGCGCGCGCTGCCCACATTGACGCCTTTATTGCCAGCACGCCCGCAGGCTACGACACCATGGTGGGGGAGCGCGGGCTCAAGCTCTCGGGTGGCGAAAAGCAGCGCGTGGCGATTGCCCGCACCTTGCTCAAAAACCCGCCCATCCTGATTTTTGACGAAGCCACCAGCGCGCTGGACTCGGCCAACGAACGTGCCATCCAGGCCGAGCTGGCGCGGGTGGCGCAGAACAAAACCACGCTGGTGATCGCCCACCGGCTCTCCACCGTGGTGGACGCGCACATGATTTTGGTCATGGACGCCGGGCGCATCATCGAGCGCGGCACCCACGCCGAACTGCTGCAAGCCCAGGGCCGTTACGCGCAAATGTGGGCCTTGCAGCAAAGCGGCGAATGAGCGCCTGGCCTGCGCCCCGTGCGATGCAGGCCAATAAATGTCCATTTAACGGGCGAATACCTTGCGCACCCCCGAGCGCGCATTGACCGTTTATCCGCGCTGCTTTAGGGTCTGAAGGGCGGGTGAATCACCATGGTTGGACTGGAGCCCCGTTGGGCGTTGTCAGATCAAACTTGGTGCGGGGTGTATGGTGGAAAAAAAGCATATCTGGAGTGTTGGCTATTGGGTATTTGCAGGATTGCTGGTGCTGTTTCTGCAGAACCTATGGCAAACGGCCCAAGAATCGGAAGTGGTGGCCTACAGCGAATTTGAGCGCGCGCTGGCCCAAGGCCGTATCGCCGAGGTCATCGTGTCCCAGCAGAACTTGGTGGGGCGCCTGAAGACCGCAGACGGCCAAAAAACCCAGTTGGTGGCCACCCGTGTGGATCCGGATGTGGCCGCTCGCCTGGAGAAATTCAATGTTCCATATCTGCGCATGGTTGAGAACACTTGGCTGCGGGACATCCTTTCTTGGATCGTGCCCATGCTTTTTTTGTTCGCCCTGTGGTACTTCCTGATCCGCCGGGTCGTGGGCCAGCAAGGCATGGGTGGATTTTTGTCGATCGGGAAAAGTCGCGCCAAGGTGTACGTCCAATCCAATACCGGAGTCACTTTCGCGGATGTGGCGGGCGTGGACGAGGCCAAACATGAGCTCCAAGAGGTGGTTGATTTTTTGAAACACCCCCAAGAATATGGCCGCCTGGGTGCGCATATTCCCAAGGGCGTTTTGCTCGTAGGCCCTCCTGGAACCGGCAAAACCTTGTTGGCCAAAGCCGTAGCCGGCGAGGCGGGCGTACCTTTCTTTTCCATTTCGGGCAGCGAATTTGTGGAAATGTTTGTGGGGGTAGGCGCAGCACGCGTGCGCGACCTGTTTGAGCAGGCACGCCGGATGGCGCCGGCCATCATCTTCATCGATGAGCTCGATGCCCTGGGGCGTGCCCGCGGCGCTTTTGCCAGTGGGGGAGGCCACGATGAAAAGGAGCAAACGCTCAACCAGCTGCTCTCAGAGATGGACGGGTTTGACGCCTCTGTGGGCCTCATCATTTTGTCGGCCACCAACCGCCCGGAGATTTTGGACCAGGCCCTTCTGCGCGCCGGCCGCTTTGACCGCCAAGTGCTGGTGGACCGGCCAGACCGCAAGGGGCGCACCGACATCCTGCAAGTCCACGCGCGCAAGGTCAAACTCAACCCGGACTTGAAGTTGGAAGACGTGGCGGCGCTGACGCCCGGATTCACCGGTGCGGACTTGGCCAATCTGGTCAACGAGGCCACGCTGGTGGCCACGCGGCGCAAGGCCGACGAGGTCGGCATGCCCGACTTCACCGCAGCGGTGGAGCGTATCGTGGCGGGTCTGGAGCGTAAAAGCCGAGTCCTCAACCCCAAAGAGCGCGGCGCCGTCGCCTACCATGAGATGGGTCATGCTCTGGTGGCGCTGGCGCAAAGCGGCACCGACCCGGTGCACAAAGTCTCCATCGTGGCGCGCGGAATTGGCGCCCTGGGCTACACCATCCAACGTCCGACCGAAGACCGGTACCTGATGACGCGCTCTGAGCTGGAACAAAAAATTGCGGTGCTTTTGGGCGGTCGGGCGGCAGAAAAACTGGTGCTGGGTGAACTTTCTACCGGCGCCGCTGACGACTTGGCCAAAGCCACCGACATCGCGCGCGACATGGTCACGCGCTACGGCATGGACGAGGGCCTGGGCTATGTCGCCATGGACCCGTTACGCCCGCACCTGATGGAGCTCCCCGAGGCGATACTGCCGCGTGCGCCCAATACGTCACAAGCAACGCAGCGCCACATTGACCAGGCGATCCGCGGCATTGTGATGCAAGGCTTTGCGCGTGCCAGCACCATCCTGGCGGCCAACCGCGCGGTACTGGAGCGGGGCGCGTGCGCGCTGCTGCTCAAAGAAACGCTGGACGAGGCCGCTATCCTTGCGCTCGCCAGCGAACTCACCCGATTTCCATGAGCTTTCGCCGTGCCCTTGTACCGACCAGGCGCTGCACGCAGCCCATTGCACGCGGGGGGCGCAAGAAACTACCGCTTCCAACGCGCCATACCAAGACGTTGGGCCGGACCTGAAAGCTGACTTAGAAGCAGTACTGGATCTTGCTGAAATCAGGGACCGCAAAAACATAAAGGATGAATAGATCATCCTCATTCGCGTTGTAGATCTGGTGCCGGGCGTTGCCGGGGATGAACAACATTCTTCCTGGGTCTACGTCGTGCGCCACGTCGTCGATGGTGACCGTGCCGCGCCCTGACAGGGTGTAATAGGTTTCAGGCTGTGCATGGCAATGGGGCTCGAGCGATTCGCCATGTTTGAGCCGAACGACGCCCATGGTCAGGTCGTTCTCGCATTCAGAACCGCTGCCCAGTAGCTCTTTCCATTGGGCCTTACCGCGAATGGCGATTTGATCGCCGGGCCAGCCCTGCCATTGGAGGTCGTTAAGGTGTTTGGAAGCCGTGCGCATTTCAAAGCTACTTTCATCCTGAGGAATTCACGATTTTAGGTGGCGCTTGCGCTCCCGCTCCCGCTCCCGCGGCAAGGGCGGCAACGCTTTCGCCTGATCGCCCAAGCGCTTCGACGCTGCACGTCACTCCCAATGTCAAAACACGCGATTTGCTCGGCTTAGCGATCATCTGGCTGCGTCGTGCCTGGGCTTGCAAATGCAGCAATAACCGGCACGGTGCCTCTGGCTCGCTCAGGTCACCGCTTGGCGTTGCATGAATTGCGGCTGCTGCCATTCTTGGGTGACCAGGACCTGGCGCAGGTGTTCCACCGCGTTCCACACGTCCGTAAAGCCCATGTAGAGCGGCGCGAAGCCAAAGCGCAGAATGTCTCGGTGCTCGCGCCCGTTACCGGCCCGGTAGTCGCCAATGACGCCGCGCGCAATCAGCGCCTGCACAATGGCAAATGCGCCTGAGCCCCATGCGCCATGGGCTGCGTGCTCACGGGTCAGACACACTTGCGAGCCGCGGTGGGCGTGCTCGCGCGGTGTGGCAAGACCCAGGCCGAAGCCAGCGCAACGTTCCTCCACCAGCGCGATAAAGAGATCCGTCAAAGCCAGTGACTTCGCCCGTAGCGCCGCCATGCCGCCCAACGGCTCGGCCGCCTTGAAGGCGTCCAAGCCGCATTCCAGCAGGGACAGGCTCACGATGGCCTGGGTGCCGCACAGGTAGCGGTCGATCCCACCTGCTGGCTGGTAGTCTGGCGTAAAGGCAAACGGTGCAGCGTGGCCCCACCACCCCGAAAGCGGTTGCAAAAACGGCAGGTCGGTGCGCGCTGCGTGTTCTTGCTTTACCCACACAAACGCGGGCGCGCCAGGACCGCCATTGAGGTATTTGTAGCCGCAGCCCACGGCAAAGTCGGCGTCTGCGGCTTGTAGGTGCACCGGTACAGCGCCCGCGCTGTGCGCCAGGTCCCACACCACCAGCGCGCCGGCCGCGTGGGCTGCATGCGTGACGGCGGCCATGTCGTGCATCGCGCCAGTGCGGTAGTTCACGTGGGTGAGCATCAGCACGGCGGTATCGGCGTCCAACGCGGCGCCCAGGTGCTCGGCGTCGACCAAGTTGAGCTTGTAGCCGCGTTCGGCGCAGAGACCTTCGGCAATATAAAGGTCTGTGGGGAAATTGCTTCGCTCGCTGACGATGGTACGCCGCGTGGGATGGTCTTTGGCGGCGATGGACAGCGCGGCCGACAAGACCTTGAAAAGGTTGATAGAGGTGGAATCGGTGGCCACCACTTCTCCCGCACCGGCGCCGATCAAGGTGGCTATTCTGTTGCCTAGGCGTTGGGGCAGGTCGAACCAACCCGCCGTATTCCAGGAGCGGATCAGGCCACGACCCCATTCTTCGCCCACCACCTGCGCGGCACGCGCGGCGGCAGCCTTGGGCATGGCGCCCAGGGAGTTGCCGTCGAGGTAAATCAGGCCTTCAGGAACAAAGAAAAAGTCACGCAGCGTGCGCAGAGGGTCGGTGGCGTCGCGTTGCTGGCAGTCGTGCAAGGTGACCATAGACCCTAGTCCAATCGGCCCAGCAGCAAATATTCCATCAGCGCTTTTTGCACGTGCATGCGGTTCTCGGCTTCGTCCCAGACCACGCTTTGCGGCCCGTCAATCACGTCCGCGTCCACCTCTTCGCCCCGGTGCGCGGGCAGGCAGTGCATGAACAGGGCGTCGGGCGCGGCGGCGGCCATCATGGCGTTGCTCACCCGCCACGCCGCAAAGGCTTTGCGGCGTGCCTCGTTTTCGGCCTCATAGCCCATGCTGGTCCACACGTCGGTGGTGACCAGGTCGGCGCCTACGCAGGCGCTCAAGGGATCGCTAAAGACCTTGTAGCTATCGGCGCAGCGCAGGCCGGCGACAGACTGGTCAATCTCGTAGCCGCTGGGCGTGCTGACGTGGACCTTGAAGCCCAGCAAGTCTGCCGCCTGCAGCCAGGTGTTGGCCATGTTGTTGCCGTCGCCCACCCAGGCCACGGTTTTGCCCTGGATGGGACCACGGTGCTCAATGTAGGTAAAGATGTCGGCCAATATTTGGCAGGGATGGAATTCGTTGGTCAGGCCGTTGATCACCGGCACCCGCGAGTGCGCGGCAAAGCGCTCGATCTTGGTTTGCTCATAGGTGCGGATCATCACAATGTCGGTCATGCGGCTAATCACCTTGGCGCTGTCCTCAATCGGCTCGGCGCGCCCAAGCTGGCTGTCGCCCGTGGTCAGGTGCACCACGCTGCCGCCCAACTGGTACATGCCGGCCTCAAAACTCACGCGGGTGCGGGTGGAGGCCTTCTCGAAAATCATGGCCAGCGTGCGGTCGGCCAGGCTGTGGTGGCGCTCGAAGTTCTTGAACTTCTTCTTGATCAGCGCCGCACGCTCCAGCACGTACAGGTGCTCTTCGGTCGTGAAGTCGGCAAACTGCAAAAAGTGCCGCACCGGTGGCGCGCCCTTGGGCAGGGTGCTGGGAATGCCTTTGTGCAGCGGGTTCATGCGGATTCCTTGAGCAAGGTGGATACCAGCGGGCACAGGATGGCGGCCACTTCGTCAGCCTCGGCGGCTGACATGATCAAGGGCGGCACCAGGCGCACCACGGTGTCGGCGGTAACGCTGATCAGCAAACCTGCGTCCGCCGCGCGCTGCACCAGAGCGCTGCAGGGTTTGGCCAGGTCAATGCCCAGCATCAGCCCCAGACCCCGAATTTCTTTCACTCCGCCGTTGGCAAGTTCGGCGGCCAGGCCGTTCTCCAGCGCTGCCTTGAGGTGCGCGCCGACCGCAGCGGCATTGGCCAGCAGGCCGTCGCGCTCCATTACGCGGATGGTCTCCACCCCGGCGCGCATGGCCAGCGGGTTGCCGCCAAAAGTGCTGCCGTGGTTGCCCACCGCAAAAATATGCGCCGCGCGGGGGCCTGCCACCACGGCGCCCACCGGCACGCCCGAGCCTAAGCCCTTGGCCAGCGGCATCACGTCGGGCACGATGCCGGCCCACTGGTGGGCAAACCACTTGCCGGTGCGCCCCATGCCGCATTGCACTTCGTCAATCATCAGCAGCCAGTCGCGCGCGTCGCACAGGGCGCGCAGTTCGCGCAAATAGTCCATGTGCAAGGGATTGACGCCGCCTTCGCCCTGGATGGCTTCCACAAACACAGCCACCACGTTGGCATTGCCCTGGGTGGCCGCCTTGAGGGCGTCCATATTGTTCAAGGGCACGCGGATAAAACCTTCCACCAACGGCCCAAACCCCGCTTGCACCTTGGGGTTGCCGGTGGCGCTCAGTGTGGCGATGCTGCGGCCATGGAAGGCCTTGTCAAACACCACGATCTCGGGCCGCTCGATCCCCTTGTCGTGGCCAAATTTGCGGGCCAGTTTGAGCGCGGCCTCGTTGGCCTCCAGCCCGGTGGAGCAAAAGAAGACGTTTGTCATGCCCGAGAGCGCCACCAGCTTGGCCGCAAGCGCCTCTTGCAGGGGGATGTGGTAGTAGTTGGACGTGTGGATCAGCTGCGTGACCTGGTGCTGCAAGGCGGCCACCAGGTCCGGGTGGTTGTGGCCCAGGGTATTGACGGCGATGCCGCCCAGGGCGTCCAGGTATTGCTTGCCCTCGGTGTCCCAGACCCGGCAACCCTGGCCGTGCGACAGCGCTATCGGCAATCTGCCATAGGTGGGCATGACATGGGGCGAAGCGGCAGCTTGAGGAATGCGGTTGGTTGCGGTGGCAGTCATGGGCAAACTCCGAAAGGCAGGCTCAAAATGAAGCAGCCCAACACAGGTTGGGCCGGGAAGCGGGATTTTAGGGGCTGCGTGTGGCAGCTACGCCGTTGGCCGCAGGCCGCGCCCATGCAATTGCGCAAATTGCCGCGCCTGCGTCCGAGCGCCAGCAGGTAAACTGATGGTGCGGCGCAGCAAATCGGGTCGCACTGCAAACGCTGCGGCCCACTCACCACCACCCATGGCATTTACACACACCAAAGAAATTTATTTGCTGGGATTGACCAGCCAGGGCAAGGCGTTTCGCCCCAGCGACTGGGCTGAGCGTCTGGCGGGCGTGATGAGCCAATTTCGTCCTGGTGGACCGCAGCCGGGCAGTCACCTGGCGTATTCGCCTTGGTGCGTGCCTTCATCGGTGGGGGATGTGAAGTGCGTCATCGTTCACCCCGATCTGCGCGACTATGACGTGATGGCCTGGGACTTTTGCCTCAACTTTGCCCGCGACAACGATTTGCAAACCAGCGAAGGGCCGCCTACTTTGCCTGCGCGCTGACTTTCGCGTCCCCCCCCTATCCCCCCGGCCCCCTTTCCACCCCCGCCGGGGCGGAAAGGGGGAGAGAACAGCCACATTTGGTTTCGTCGCTTCGGCTAGCGCACCACTGGCCACTTCTGTGGGCGGTCAGTCAGCTGCGTATTTCTCGCGCGTAGGCCGACAAGCGCTGCGCCAGTAGAAGGCTAGCCGACGCGACAAAATCAAATGTGGACTTAGGCCCCCCTCTCTCGCCCGTTGGGCGAGAGAGGGGTTGGGGGAGAGAGTGGGCAGCGCACCAGCAATGGCCCCGACAAGACCCAAAGGTTCGCGTGAAAGAAATAAGGCCCCGCAGCGCGCTAGCATCGCGCCATGCAAACTGCCTTTTACTCGTATGAACCGCGCCTGGGCCACGGCCTGCCGCACGACCCCTTCAACGCCATCGTCGGCCCCCGCCCGATTGGCTGGATTTCTACCCGCAGCGCCAGCGGCGTGAACAACCTGGCGCCCTACAGTTTTTTCAACGCCTTCAATTACGTGCCGCCCATCATCGGCTTTGCCAGCATTGGCTACAAAGACACGCTGCGCAACATCGAAGAAACCGGCGAGTTCGTCTGGAACCTGACCACCCGCGCGCTGGCAGACGCCATGAACCAAAGCTGCGCCGCAGTGGGCCCGGAGGTGAGCGAGTTTGATTTGGCGGGCCTCACGCCGCTGGCGTCCACGGTCGTTGCGCCGCCCCGGGTGGCCGAGAGCCCGGTTGCTCTGGAGTGCAAGCGCACGCAGATTTTGCAGTTGCAGGGCGCTGACGGCGCGCAAGTTAAGACCTGGTTGGTGTTGGGCGAGGTGGTGGCGGTACACATTGACCAGACCTTGCTCAAAGACGGCGTGTACGACACCGCAGCGGCTGGCCACGTGCTGCGCGGTGGTGGCCCGGCAGACTACTTTACGGTGGGGCCGGAGCAGCTTTTCAAGATGTACCGGCCACGCTGAGCCCGTCGCCATTCCGATACCACGGGTGCGCAAGGTAATCGCTTTTTTCCTCATTTTCATGCGGGCATTGCTCGCCTGAATCGAACTTCCTTATGTTTTTACGCCCACAGCGTAGATTCTGCGAATACCAGGGGCTTTCCCTGCGAAACCGACTTTACAAAGCCGCTTCTACCGGCTCCGAGCGACCACCGCGTTGCAAAAACAGCCAGTGCTCGGCGGCAGACTCGCTCCAGTCAAGTAAATTGCCGTCGCTATCAAACTCTGCCCACGATGGCTCGAAGGTTGGCGGGGGGTACGGCACCACAACCCGGTAACCCGTACCATCCGAATGCCATAGCCGCACGGAAGCATCATGGGAGACCGTGGCCAGCATGGTTCCGTTGGGGCTGAAGGCCAGGCTCGTCACCCAGTCGCCATGGCCTTGCAGCAGCCGCAGCTCAAGGCCGGTTTGTGGGTCCCACAGGCGCGCAGTGCAGTCATAGGAGCCGGTGGCCAGCCTTGTGCCGTCGGGGCTGAAAGCCACGCTCGTCACCGGTTCGCCATGGCCTTGCAACACCCGCAGTTCCCGCCCGGTTTGCCTATCCCACAAGCGTGCAGTGTGGTCATAAGAGCCGGTGGCCAGCATGGTGCCATCAGGGCTGAAAGCTACGCTGGTCAACTCATCGCCATGGCCGCGCAACACATGTAACTCGCGCCCGGTTTGCACGTCCCATAGGCGGGCGGTATGGTCACGGGAGGCGGTGGCCAGCATGGTGCCGTCAGGGCTGAATGCAACGCTGGCCACCATGTGGCTATGGCCTTGCAGCAAACGCAGTTCGTGCCCGGTTTGCGCATCCCACAGGCGCGCGGTGTCATCCCAGGAGCCGGTGGCCAGCACGGCACCGTCCGGGCAGAAGGCCAGGCTCGTCACCCAGTCGCCATGGCCTTGAAGCAGTCGCAGCTCGTGCCCGGTATGTGCGTCCCACAGGCGCGCAGTGTAGTCATAGGCGCCGGTGGCCAGCATGGTGCCGTCGGGGCTGAAGGAGACGCTGGTTATCCTGGTGCCATGGTCTTCTTTCAGCTCCCGTAGTGCACATCCGCTTTGTGCCTCCCACAGGCCAGTGGTGACATATCCTGTACCGGTCGCCAGAGTTTTACTGTCGGGGCTGAAGGCCAGTGACTCTACGCGGTCTCCATGGCCTTGCAGCAGTCGCAGCTCGCGTCCGGTTTGTGCGCACCACAGGCGCGCGCTTTGGTCATAGGAGCAGGTTGCAAGCATGGTGCCATCGGCGCTGAAGGCTATGCTCGACACTCCGTCCCCATGGCCTTGCAGCAGGCGCAGTTCGTAGCCGGCTTGCGCGTCCCACAGGCGAGCGGTGTTGTCATGTGAGCTGGTGGCCAGCATGGTGCTGCCAGGGCTAAAGGCCACGCTGGTCACCTCATCGCCATGGCCACGCAAAACATGCAACTCGAGCCCGGTTTGCGCGTCCCATAGGCGGGCGGTGTGGTCATAGGAGGCTGTGGCGAGCATGGTACCGTCGGCGCTGAAGGCTACGCTTGCGACCACGTTGTCATGGCCTTGCAGCATACGAAGTTCACACCCTGTTTGCACGTCCCACAGGCGCAGAGTCTGGTCTTTGGAGCCGGTAGCCAGCATGGTACCGTCAGGGCTGAACGCCACGCTCCATACCTCGTCGCCATGGCCACGCAACACACGCAGTTTTTGTCCGGTTTGCACATCCCACAGTCGCGCGACTTTGTCCTCTGAACCGGTGGCTAGCGTTGTGCCGTCGGGGCTAAAGGATACGCTGTACACCAAGTCACTACTGCCTTGCATTACCCGGAGTTCGCGCCCGCTGTGCACATCCCACAGGCGCGTGGTCTTGTCGCCTGAACCGGTAGCCAGCATGGTGCCGTCGGGGCTGAAAGACACGCTCGTCACCCTTTGTACATGGCCCTTCAGCAGTCGCAGTTCGCGCCCGGTTTGGATATCCCACAGGCGTACGGTGTGATCATTTGAGCCGGTGGCCAGGGTGTTACCGTTGGCGCTCACGGCCACGCAATAAAAGTCCGTTTTGCAACTGGGCAATGCCCAAGGACCAGCCAAGCCGTTTGCAGCTTTTTTCTGCCCAGCTGCTTGCAACGGCGCGTTGGGGCTTGCGACCAGGGCAGTCTCCAACGCAGATTGGGCTGTGCGCTGCAGCATGCCGCCGCGCTGCGCATCGGCCCACTGCACGCGCGCTACGTCGCAGCCGCGCCACACGGTTTGCGCCAGATTGGTTTGGCCGTTACACCAGACTTCGCCTAGCTCGCAATCTCGCAAATGCGTGCCGCGCAGGTTGCTGCCGCGCAGGTCAAGCGGCGGGGTGTTTCGTAGGCGAAGACCTTGCCAAAGCTGCGCGGTCAAGTTAAGGCCACGCAGATTAAGCGGTGCGTTTGGCGGCAGCGCCTCTGGTGCGCTGCTTGGGCGCGCGTTACCGTCATCCGCCGGACTCAAGTTCACCTCTTTGACTGCACGTAGCAGCTGCCACCACACGGCGTTGACGGCGGGGGCGGGTATCAATGAGGGCGTTTGCCCCTCGGCATGTGCTCCAGTCGGCGCGTCGTCCTGCAATAGCGCACACAACAAGCGGCAGGCGGTGGATATGTCAATGGCTGCGTGCTGGTGGCGCTGGGTATCCCATAGTTCGGTGAGGAACTGCAGGACTTCGGCATTGAGGGCGCGGGTGGGCAAAAACGCGCGCCACTGCGCCAGCGACCATTCGCCCTGGCGCACCATGCGCAAGCCGTCGAGGACGAAGCGCGCCAAAAAGTACTCGCCATAGCTGTTGTGGACGAAGCTGAACTCATCCACATCCGAGTGCGCAGTAAAACTGGCCGTGCGCAGGTCTTCTTGCAGCGCGGCCAGCTCGCGCGCGTCAAACTGCGTGGGAAAAAGCTGCACCACGCTGCGCGCCAGCCAGGCATCTAGCTGTTCGGCGCTCCAAAGTTCGCTGCCCTGGCTCCACATCGCGGCGGCCAGCGCGCCCATGAGTACCGGCTTGTGCGCGGCAGACAGGCGGTGCGTGCCGTTGTTGCGCTCTATCCAACCGTCCACGCTCTGGTTGTATACGGTGCTCAGCAGCGTCTTGCTGAGATCATGGTGCTGGTGCAGCAGGGTTTGCAGGTTCTCGGCCATCATTTGTACCAACTACGACTTGATCTGAAGGATGCTACTCGGGTGACGATGGTAATCGTCAGCAATGTTGAAAGCAATGTCGGAGTCAGTTGCTTTTCAAGGCACAAGGTTTTTTGGAGTGGCACGCTTTCCTAGCGACGCGCATGGCGTGGCCGCTGAAGAATTAGTCGGCCCAGCCGGTTGGCGCCAGACGCAAAAAAGCCGTCTTTCGACGGCTTTTTGCTTTGCTGGTAGCGCACCCGTTTCAAACGGCGCATCCTGGGGTCAGGATGCGTGCGAGTTGCCTAAACGAGTTAGGCGGCGAGTGCCAAGGCTTTCACCTTGGTGGCCAAACGGCTCTTGTCGCGTGCTGCTTTGTTTTTGTGGAAGATGCCTTTGTCGGCGATGGTGTCCACCACCGCTTGCATCTTGCCAAACAGTTCGCTGGCTTTGGTCTTGTCACCTGCCAACACTGCTTTTTCGACGTTTTTCACCGCGGTGCGGTATTTGGAACGCAGCGAGGTATTCGCGGCGTTGATTTTGACGTCCTGGCGGACGCGTTTACGGCCCGACGC
>CANFWT010000022.1 GCA_947450895.1 Comamonadaceae bacterium
AAGTTGCCCGAAATCACCCGCACCGTGGAGTCCGCCATGGGCGTGTTGGGCAGGCCCTGGCTGAATGCAGCCTCAATCTCGTAGCGCAGCTGGCCGGCTGCCTCTTGCGCGCAGTCCAGCGCCACTTCGTCGGTGATGCGGATGCCGTGGGAATACTTGGGCACATGGCCCTTGGCCTGCAACTGCTCGTTCACCTGGGGCCGAAAGCCGTGCACCAGCACAATCTTCACCCCCATGCTCTGAATCATGGCCAGGTCTTGCGCCAAATGTGGCAGCTTGCCCGCCGCCACCGCCTCGCCCGCAATGCCCACCACAAAAGTCTGGTTGCGAAACTTGTGGATGTAGGGCGCGACCGACCGAAACCAGGGTACGAAGGTGAAATTGAAGACGGAGGTCATGGGCGGTGGTGTGGCTGCGAAGCGGGGGTTGACTAGCCGTTAATGTAGCGAAGGCGGGGAAGGGGCCCTGCGCCGGGCCAGGTGCCGTCTGCACTTTGGGGAATCTGGGCACGTTCATAAAGTCGGAAAACCTTTGCCGGGGCGCTTGCCTTCGTGCGACAAGGCATCAGCACCGGCAAAGTCTAGGCCCCACGCTGGGATAATCCCCCAGTGAACGCCCCCCATCCCCCCACCCCCCTGCACATCGACTTCCCTGAAAACCTGCCCGTCTCCGCCCGGCGCGAGGAAATCATGGCCGCGCTGGCGGCGCACCAGGTGATCATCGTGTGTGGCGAGACCGGCTCGGGCAAGACCACGCAGCTGCCCAAGATTGCGCTGGCCATGGGGCGTGGGCTTTGCAATTACCCCACCACGCTGGCGGACGGCCGGCCCGCGCCGCGCGGCAAGCTGATTGGCCACACCCAGCCCCGGCGCATCGCGGCCAGCAGTGTGGCCAAGCGGATTGCTGAGGAGTTGAAGACGCCGCTGGGCGAGGTGGTGGGTTTCAAGGTGCGTTTCCAAGACCGGCTCTCGCGTGACGCGTCGGTCAAGCTCATGACCGACGGCATTTTGTTGGCCGAGACGCAGACCGACCCGCTGCTCAACGCCTACGACACCATCATCATCGACGAGGCGCATGAGCGCAGCCTGAACATCGACTTTTTGCTGGGCTACCTGCGCCAGATACTGCCGCGCCGCCCAGACCTGAAAATCATCGTGACCTCGGCCACGATTGACGCGCAGCGCTTTGCGGACCACTTTGCGACGCGAAAACGCCTGCCGCCGGGCCGCCCCAAGGCAGGCGACGCCCCCTCGGGGGGCAGCGACGACGCGCAGCGCGGAGCGTGGGGGCCAGAAGAACGCCTGCCGCCGGGCCGCCCCAAGGCAGGCGACGCCCCCTCGGGGGGCAGCGACGACGCGCAGCGCGGAGCGTGGGGGCCATCCACACCGGCCCCCGTCATCATGGTGTCTGGCCGCATGTTTCCCGTTGAGCAGCGCTACCGCCCCTTTGAGGAAAGCCGCGAATACGACCTGAACAACGCGATTGCCGATGGCGTGGACGAGCTGTGGCGCGGCGGGGTGGGGGGCGATATTTTGGTGTTCCTGCCCGGCGAGCGCGAGATTCGTGAGGCTGCTGACCACCTGCGCCGCCACCTGAGCCACCAGCCGGTGATGCGCGGCTGCGAGGTGCTGCCGCTGTTTGCGCGCCTGAGTCCGGCCGAGCAAGACCGTATTTTTGATGGCCACACCGGGCGGCGCGTGGTGCTGGCCACCAATGTGGCCGAAACCTCGCTCACGGTGCCGGGCATCCGCTATGTGATTGACGCGGGCACGGCGCGCATCAAGCGCTACAGCTTTCGCAGCAAGGTGGAGCAGTTGCTGGTGGAGCCGATCAGCCAAAGCTCGGCCAACCAACGCGCCGGGCGCTGCGGGCGTGTGGCCGACGGCGTGTGCATTCGCCTGTACGAACAAAAAGACTTTGAGGGGCGCGACCGTTTTACCGACCCCGAAATCTTGCGCTCCTCGCTGGCCGGGGTGATTTTGCGGATGAAGTCGCTGCGCCTGGGCGTGGTGGAAGACTTTCCGTTCATCGAGCGACCCTCCGGGCGCGCCATAGCCGACGGCTACCAGCTTTTGAACGAACTCGGCGCCGTGGACGAGGCCAACGAACTCACGCCCCTGGGCCAGGAGCTGGCGCGCCTGCCGCTGGACCCGCGCGTGGGCCGCATGATTTTGGAGGCGCGCAGTCGCCAGGCGCTGGACGAAGTGCTGATCATCGCCTCGGCCCTGAGCGTGCAAGACGTGCGCGACCGCCCCATGGACATGCAAGCCCAGGCCGACCAGGCGCACGCCAAGTTTGATGACGAAAAAAGCGAATTCAGCGGTTATCTGAAGCTGTGGAAGTGGATTAGTGATGCGCGTGGTGAAAGGAAATTGGGGTCGGATCCCGATTTCGCGCAGCGAAACTCGGGCTCTGACCCCAATTTACGCTCCCCGCAGAAACCAAATGAATTTGGGTCCGGTGAATTGGGGTCAGAGCCGGAGTTTCGCTTTGCGAAATCGGGATCCGACCCCAATTCACCCGCTGCGCGAAATCGGGATCCGACCCCCTTTGCCTCGACCCACAAACTCAGCAACCGCCAATACGAACAACTCTTACGCCAAAACTTCGTCAACGTCCGCCGCCTGCGCGAGTGGAAAGACATCCACAGCCAGCTCCACACCGTGGTGGCCGAACACAAATGGCGGTTGAACACCACGCCGGCGTCCTACGAGCAGTTGCACCTGTCCATGCTGGCCGGGCTTTTGGGCAACGTGGGCTGCAAGGTAGAAAACGAGGGCCAGCAAGGGGAATACCTGGGCGCGCGCGGCATCAAGTTTTTTGCCCATCCGGGCGCGCACCTGGCCAAAAAGCCGGGGCGCTGGATTGTGGCGGCCGAACTGGTAGAAACCACGCGCCTGTTTGGGCGGGGCATTGCCAACATTGATCCGCAGTGGCTGGAGCAAGTGGGCGGCCATTTGTTAAAGAAGCAGTTGCTGGACCCGCATTGGGAGAAAAAAGCCGCCGAAGTGGTGGCGCTGGAGCGCGCCACGCTTTACGGCATCGTGGTCTACAGCGGGCGGCGGGTGAACTACGGCCGGGTGGACTTGGCCGGTGCACGCGAGGTGTTTATCCGCGAGGCGCTGGTGGCCGGCCAGTGGGACAGCCCGCTGCCGTTTTTGGCGGCCAACCTGAAACTCATCAAGCAGGTGGAAGAGCTGGAACACAAGGCGCGTCGCCAGGACGTGCTGGTGGACGAGGAGCTGATTTACGCCTTCTACGACCAGCAGCTGCCCGCCGACGTGTGCAGCGGCTTTAGCTGCGAGCGCTGGTACCGCGAAGAGGTGAAAAAGCAGCCCCAGCTCTTGCTGCTGACCCGTGACGAGCTGATGCGCCACGAGGCCGCAGGCATCACCACCGCCACCTTTCCCAAAACCATCCGCCTGGGCGGCGTGGACTGCGCGGCCAGCTACTTGCACGCGCCGGGCGACACGCTGGACGGGGTGACGGTGACGGTGCCGCTGTTTGTGCTCAACCAGGTGAACGACGAGCGCGGCGAATGGCTGGTGCCGGGCATGCTGAAAGAAAAAGTGCAGGCCTTGCTCAAAACCCTGCACCAGCGCCCCCGCTCGCGCCTGGTGCCGCTGCCCGAGACCGCCACCCGCATGGCGGCCACCTTGAGCGACGAGCGCTTTGGCGCGGGCAGCCTGGTGGACGCGGTATTGAAGCTGGTGCGCGAGGCCACGGCGCTGGACGTGGTGCGTGCCGACATCAAAATCGACATGCTCAGCCCGCACTTTTTCATGAACTTCAAGGTGGTCGACGAACATGGCCGCCAGTTGGGCCAAAGTCGTAACTTGGGCGCGCTCAAAGCCGAGTGGGGCAAGCAGGCGCGCGGGGCGTTTCAGGCGCTGGCGTCTTTGAAGCTAGGGCAGGGCGCTGGCGCGCCAACCGCAGCCGCGGGCACTGCGCCTTTTGGGGCGGGCGCGGCGTCTGCCCCTGTGGCCCGTGCGCCCGGTAGCGCACCCGTGGCGCCTGCGCAGCGCGGTTCGGCGGCATCAACTGCGCCGGTCCAAACCCCCGGCACTGCCAAACCCCCAGCAGCCTCCGCGCAAGCCAGCATCCTGGACCAGCGCTTTACCGGCTGGACCTTTGGCGAGCTGCCCGAGCTGCTGGAGATTCGCAAGGGTGCGCAAACGCTGATCGGCTTCCCGGCCCTGATGGACGCCGGGGACGCGGTAACAGTAGAGGTGTTTGACGAACCCGAGGCGGCGGCCGTCAAGCACCGCGCCGGCCTGCGCCGCCTGTTTGCCTTGCAAATCAAGGACGCGCTCAAGTACCTGGAAAAAAACATTCCTGAGCTGCAAAAAATGGGCGTGTCCTACTTGCAAGTGGGGCGCGGCGAGGGCGCCACGCAACTGGGCGGCACGGTGGAAGAGCTGCGCGCCCAGATCATCGCGCTGGCGCTGGACCGCGCCTTTTTGCTCGACCCGCTGCCCACCGATGAATTCGCCTTCAAGCGACGCCTGGATGAGGGCCGGGGGCGTCTCACGCTGATTGCCAATGAGGTCGCCCGGCTGGCGGGAGTGGTGTTGATCGAATTTGCCACAGCGGCCCGCAAAATCAAGGACAGCAAAAACGCGCCTGAGGCCTGTGCGGACGCGCAGCAGCAGTTGCAGCGGCTTATTTCCAAACAGTTTCTATTGGCCACGCCTTGGGACCGCTTGCAACACCTGGCGCGCTATTGCAAAGCCATCACCCTGCGCCTGGACAAGTACCGCGCCGACCCGGCGCGTGACGCCGCCCGCCTGGCCGAGCTGCGGCCCCTGGAGCAGCGCTACTGGCGCCTGGTGGCCGAGCGCAAGGGCGTGGTCGATGAGCGCATGGCTGAATTCAGGTGGTTGCTGGAAGAGCTGCGCGTGAGCTTTTTCGCCCAGGAACTGCGCACGCCCCAGCCGGTCAGCGTCAAACGACTTGAAAAAGCGTGGACGCAACTGGCCTGAACCCGAGTTTCGGCACCAAGGCCAGCCCAAAAGTCACACGAAACGGCAGCCGAAACGTCATCCGAGGCTTCGGCCGAGACTTCAGCCTCAACGTCGGGGGCATCGCCCTGGGAACGGTGCCGCTTATTGACCCAGGTGCCAGAGATTGGTGGACCGCGCGCCGCTGCGGCAAAACGCCAACACGGGCCCTGGCGCGGCCTTCACCAGCGCCGCAAATTCGGCCACCTGCTCGGGCGTGATCTGGCCGCTGATGACCGGCAGGTAGTGGTAAGCCAGTCCGGCCGCCTGGGCGGCTTGCGCCATGGCCTGCGACGTGGGCTGGTCGGGGCCGCCCTCGCCATCGGGGCGGTTGTTGATGACGGTGTGAAAGCCGTGGGCTGCAATGGCTGCCATGTCCTGGGGGCTGATTTGCGGGGCGGTGGCGAATTGTTCGGTGTGTTGGCTGATGGAAATTGACATGGTGGTCCTTGGGGAAATCGGGGGATCGATGGGGGCTAACCGCGCAGCACTTTAGGTGCCGCTCCAGATAAACCATGCGGCCATGGCCAAACCGGCCACCGCCAGGGCGTAGTTCAGCGCCGGTCCCATCCAGGTGTAATGGCCGCGCGGCACCTCGGGGTGGGTGAGGGTGAGCACAAAGCGTTGGTACTGCCACGCCGCCAGTGCCGACACCAATGCGCCCAGCACCAGAAACGCCACGCCAAACCAGAGCGTGGGCTTGGTGCTTTCCTGCACCACCGTGTGTGTGGCGTTGATCATGCGTACGAACAGGCCAAAACGTTCCACCACAAAGCCCAGGCCAATGAGCGCCACAGAGGTGCGCTGCCAGGCCAGCATGGTGCGTTCGGCAGCAAAAAATACGCGGGGGTCGTCAAGGTAGGACATGGTCTGGGTGCCGTGGTTCGGTGAAGAAAATAGGCTTAAAGTGTTTTAAGACGCGCCAGGGCTGCATGCAAGGTGGCCTCTTCCTTGGCAAAGCAAAAGCGCACGACCCGCTGGTCAAAGCCACCGGCGTAAAAGGCGGACATGGGAATTGCCGTAACGCCGACTTCGCGCGTGAGCCATTGGCAAAACTCTGCTTCGCTCTGGTCGCTGATGGCGGAGATATCTGCACACTGGAAGAACGTGCCTTCGCAGGGCAGCAGCTTGAAGGCGGTTTGCGCCAAGCCATCGCGAAACAGATCGCGCTTGCGCTGGTAAAAAGCCGGCAGGCTTTCGTAGGGAGCCACATCGCTCATGTAGGCGGCCAGGGCGTGCTGGACTGGCGTGTTGACGGTAAATACGTTGAACTGGTGCACTTTGCGGAACTCGGCCGTCAGTGCTGCGGGCGCGGCCACAAAGCCGACTTTCCAGCCTGTGACGTGGTAGGTCTTGCCAAAGCTCGAGACGATCAGCGCGCGCGCAACCAAGCGGGGGAAACGCGCCGTGCTTTGGTGCTGCGCGCCATCGAACACCATGTGCTCGTACACCTCATCGCTGATGACGAAGACGTTCGTCGGTTCTAGCAATTCTTGCAGCGCCAGCATGTCCGCTTGGCTCCACACCGTGCCACTCGGGTTGTGCGGGGTGTTGATGATGATGGCGCGGGTTTTGGGCGTGAGTGCTGCCGCTATTTTGGCAAAGTCGGGGCGAAACGTGCCTGGCGTCAGGGGCACACGCACCACCACGCCGCCTGCCAATACGATGTTGGGCTGGTAGCTGTCGTAGCAGGGCTCTAACACGATCACCTCGTCACCGGGGTGCACCAGGGCCAGCAGCGCGGTAAAGATAGCTTGGGTGGCACCTGCGGTGATGGTGATCTCGTCCGAGGCTCGGTAGCAGTGCCCATACAGGCGCTCGATTTTGGTGGCCACCGCTTCGCGCAGCGCCACCACGCCGGGCATGGGCGGGTATTGGTTGTGGCCGGCTTGCATGGCGCGGGTGACTTGGTCCAGCAAAGCCGGATCGCAGCCAAAGTCTGGAAAGCCTTGGCCCAGATTGACTGCCTGGTGCTGCGCTGCCAGGGCGGACATGACGGTAAAAATGGTGGTGCCCACGGCTGGCAGGCGGCTTTGCAATGCGGGGGTGCGGGGGGCGTGCATATTGAGCAAAGTGGCGTGATCGCTGGTCAAAGGTCAGCATCGCTGAGATGGCCGGCCATAGCGCGCGCTACGGTCTCGCGCGTCAGGCGGCTACTCAGAAGCTCGGCAAAGGTGTAAACAAAATTGCGCAAATAGGCGCTGCGTTTGAAGGCCACGCGCGCGGTGTTCTGGCCAAACAAGTGGCCCGCTGGACGCACCACCAGGCCGGTTTTGCCACCTTGCTCCATGATGTCGCGTACCGCCATCTCGGCCACAATGCCTAATCCCAGCCCCAGGCGCACGTAGGTGGTAATGACATCGGAATCAATGGCTTCGAGCGCAATGCGTGGCTCCAACTTTTGCGCAGCAAAGGCCGCATCGATCTTGGTGCGACCGGTAAATGACGGGTGGTAGGTAATGAGCGGCTCGCGCGCCACTTCCTCGAGCGTAATACGCGACTGTTGCGCCAGTGGATGGTCTATGGGCATCACTAGCATGTGTTGCCACTGGTAGCAGGGCAGGGTGACAAGCTCGGCGTAGTCGGCCAGTGACTCGGTGGCGATGCCGATTTCGGCCACCTCGTCCATGAGCATGCGCGCCACCTGGTCGGGAGCGCCCTGGTGCAGGCTGATGTTGACCTTGGGGAAGGTCGCGCGCAGGGCGGCCACTTTCTCTGGCAGTACGTAGCGCGCCTGGGTGTGGGTGGTGGCAATCGACAGCGTGCCGCTGTCTTGGCGGCTGTATTGGTCGCCAATGCGCTTGAGGTTGCCCACCTCGCGCAAGATCAGGTCGATGCTTTTAAGCACATGCTGTCCGGGCTCGGTGACGCGTTTGAGCCGCTTGCCGTGGCGGGCAAAAATTTCGATGCCCAACTCGTCTTCGAGTTCGATGATTGCTTTGGACACGCCCGGCTGCGATGTGTGCAAGGCCTTGGCCGCCTCGGTGAGATTGAGGTTGCGGCGCACCGCCTCTTGGACAAAGCGAAACTGGTGAAGGTTCATGTCAAATATCAGCTATAGAAGGTATTTATTATGCTGTATTCTCCTAATGTCGACCGGCTGCTCGAAGTACCTAGGGGCGCTCCAGGGCAATGTCTGCCAACAGGGCAATCAGCCTCGGGTTTTCGCCTACGGCGCTCTGTAGTTCAAAAACAGTGTCAGCGTGGTTTGCGCGCAGTGCTTCCACCAATACCGGTAAATCTTCGCGTGCGTGCTTACCCACACCCAGAAACATCGGAACGATGGTGATGGCTCGCACGCCGCGCGCGAGCAGGCTGCGGCAGGCGGTCGGCAAGTCAGGTGTGCTGAGTTCCAAGTAGGCGCATTCCACACCCAAGGCGGTGGAATTTTTCAACATCTGTTGCGCTACAGCCTGCATGGGGCGGTGCCAGAGCGGGTCGCGCGAGCCGTGGGCGAACAAGACAATGCCACGCTGCAAACCGTTGGCGTCGCTTGGAGAAGGATGAGTAGCAATGGTCATCGTCGGAGTACCAGCCAGCCAAAGGCCGACAGGGAAGCAAAGGAATAAATCAGGCCGGGCAGGGCGGCGGTCAGCCAAGGCTGCCAGCCCTGCAAGTAGCCCAGGTCGCCCAGCACGTTGTTGAGCAACACAAAGCTGATACCCGCCATCACGCCGCCAAAAACCATGGACGTGGTACTGCCCGAGCGAAAGTGCAGATAGGCAAAGGGCAGCGCCAACATCACCATGACCAGGCAGCTCAGTGGGTAGAACACTTTTTTCCAGAACTGGATTTCGTATTTCTGCGCCGACTGGCCATTGGCGCTCAAATGCCGCATGTACTGAAAGAGGTCCAGCGTGCCCATGCGGTCTGGGCGTAGCACGGCCGCCGAGACCATCTCCGCGCTGAGCTTGTTGATCCAGGAAAAGGTCGGCTGCTGGGTGGTCACCGCGCGGGCAGGGCCTTTGTCCGGATGGAAAAACTCGGTGCGTGTCACGCCGCTGAGCAGCCAGGAGTCACCGGGGCCAAAAGCGCCACTGCGGGCCTCGGTCAGCGAAATGATTTCACCGCGGTTATTGAGTTCAAAAATGCGAATCCCCTTCATGCTTGCGTCGCTGGCGAGTGCGGCCACATTGACCGAAAAGCTGCTGTAGGGCTGGCGCTCTTTGATCCATGCGCCTGTTTTCCCGACCGTGATACGCCCCTCAAACTTCGCCTTGAGCAATTGGGCTGTCTTGTCGGCCAGTGGTGCCACATAGTCGCCCACGGCAAAGGTCACTGCCACAAAATAGCAACCCATCACCAACAGCAGGCGCAGGGCCCGCCAGGGCCCCAGACCACTGGTACGCAAAATAGTGAATTCCGAGCTGTTGGCCAGTCGCGCCATAACGAAGATCGTCCCAATCAGCACGGTGATGGGCAGCAGCTCGTACACATGGCTGGGCACCATCAAGGTCACATAGGCCAGCGCCTGCGCCACAGAGTACCCCAGCGCACTGTTGCGCCCTACCGCTTGCAGTTCGTCGACAAAGTCAAAAAAGAAAAACAGCGATACGAAGGCCAGCGTGACCATGGCCACCGCCAAGAACACCTCGCGGTACAGCAGCCGCCGCACCGTCTTCATGGCGTAACCCTGCGTTGCAACGAAAAACGCGGCGTCCATTGGTTATGCCTTGCCGCCAAACAGAGTGCGGCGAGCGCCAAGGTGCCTCCATGCAAGCCCAGCAGGTAGATGCTGATGGACACCTTCTCGGTCTCTATCCAGCTCTTTCCAAGCACCAGGAGGTTGAAGTACACAATAAAAATCAGGAAAGCAAGCGCCATGTTGGCGGTCCTGCCCGAGCGCGGGTTGGCCCCCGCCACGCCCAGTCCAATAAGTAACAGGTTCACCGCAGCCAGGCACAGACCACAGCGCCAGGCCAGTTCCGCCAAATTGCGTGCGGTGGGCGCCTCGGTCAGTGCAATGGCCGACAAAGTGCTCGGAGGGGTCACCGAACGCGCCGAGGGGTTGTCCGCGCCGACGCGCGCACCATAGCGCGCAAAGGTGCTTAGATTCAATGCGGCGTTGTCTTCGGTTTTTTCGAGGCGCTGCCCGTTTTCCAGCACCAAGAATTGGTCTGCGCCGATGGTCTGCACTGTGCCGCGTGCCGCTGAGGTGATGGTTTCCTTGCCCCTGTCCCGGGTGACCATGAACACATGGGTACCAGCCAGTTTGTCCTTGGCATCCCGCTCGATGAAGAACACCCTGTCCCCTGATGCCGATTCCTGAAACTGCCCCGCCTCAATTCGTGCAATGTCGCCTCGCTTTTCGTACTGGTCTCGCAAATCTTCAATCCGTCCGAAAGCCCAGGGAAGCACCACAAAGGCCAGCAGGAAAATCACCACGAATATCGGCCATGAAAAACGTAACAGCGGCTGCAACAGGGAGGCTAAACCCCGGCCGCTGCCCAGCCAGATGACCATTTCGCTGTCCTTGTACATGCGCGTAATTACGCTGATGACAGCGATGAACAAACTCAGGGACAAAATCATGGGCAGGTCTGAAAGCACGGTATAGCCCATGATGATCAAGACGTCGGCCGGATTGAACACCCCGCGCGTGGCCTCGCTCAAAGTGCGAATCAGGGTCATGGTCATTACCACCGTCACCAGCACCACCAGCGTCGCGCCAAAGGTGCGGGCCAGCTCTTTGCGAAGGGAGGAATGGAATAACATGGAAGCGATTGAAAGGCTGAATTATGAACTTCGAACTTAAGCACCTGGACCTGGTCGGCGCTGCCGACGAAAAAACCGACTTGCTGGTTGTGCTGGTACCCCAAGATTTCAAAGCCGGCAAGGACGAGCTTTCGGTGCTGATTGCCAGCGCGCTGAAGACGGGCGATCTGGAAGCCGCAGCGGGCAAATGCCTTGCGCTGTTTCGTCCGCTGCAGGCTGCGGCCACCCGGCTCATTGTGGCGCAGGTGGCCGATGCAGGCGCCCGGGGCGTTCGCTTGGCGATGCTTGCAGCCCTGGCGCAAGGCAAATCGCCCACGATGAAAAGACTCGTCGTTTGTTTTGCGGCTGCCGCCAAGGAGGACGCAGTGCGCGCCGCCGTCAACGCGGTAGCAGAAGTCACCTACAGCTACACCGCCACCAAGTCCAAGCCAACGCCTCGCGTGCTGGCAAAGGCTGTGATCGGCGTGCCCAATCCGCCCCAGGTGGCAGACACGTTTGAGCGGGCTGTAGCCACGGTTGCCGGAGTCGAACTGGCCAAGGAATGGGCCAACCGGCCAGCCAACCACGCTACGCCCCAACTGCTGGGCGAGGCCGCGCAGGCGCTGGCCGGCCACGCCAAGATCAGCTGCGAGGTGCTGGGCCCTAAAGAAGTAGCCAAACTTGGCATGGGCTCTTTCATGGCGGTGGCCCAGGGATCGGACCAGCCGCTGCGGTTTATTGTTTTGCGCTACAACGGCGCGGCCAAGAGCAAAGCGCCGACGGTGCTGGTGGGCAAGGGCATCACCTTTGACAGCGGCGGTATTTCCATCAAGCCCGCCGGTGAAATGGACGAGATGAAGTTCGACATGTCGGGCGCTGCCAGCGTACTGGGGACCTTCAAGACCTTGTCCCTGCTCAAGCCCGCCATCAACGTAGTGGGTTTGATACCTGCCTGCGAGAACCTGATCAATGGCAAAGCCGTTAAACCTGGCGATGTGGTGACCAGCATGAATGGTCAAACCATCGAGATTCTTAACACCGATGCCGAGGGCCGCCTGGTGTTGTGCGACGCGCTGACCTATGCCGAACGGTTCAAACCGCGTGCTGTGGTGGACATCGCCACCCTGACGGGCGCCTGCGTGGTGGCGCTTGGTGCGGTGCGAAGCGGCATGTTTTCGGGCAATGACGAGATCGCTCAGAGTTTGGCAGCCGCGGGCGAGCGCGCGCAAGACCTGTGCTGGCGCATGCCGCTGGACGAGGAATACGCCGAGGGCCTGAAGTCCAATTTTGCGGACGTGGCCAATATTGGCGGGCGTGCCGGGGGGGCCATCACCGCGGCTAAATTTCTTCAGCGCTTCACGGAAAAATTCCCCTGGGCGCACCTGGATATCGCGGGCAGCGCCTGGAAAAGCGGTGCCCAGAAGGGCGCGACCGGCCGCCCCGTTGGCTTGCTGGTGGAGTTCTTGTTGAGCCAGTCCACTGACAAGTGATCCTTGCGGTGACCGAAGTCGCATTTCATTTCGGCGCGCCGGACAAAGTGGCGTACGCGGTGCGGCTGTTGCGCAAGGCCATGGGCGCCGGCGCCCGCGTGTTGGTGCTGGGCCAGGCTCCACTGGTCCAGCAACTCGACACGGCGCTCTGGGCCAGTGCCCCGAGCGAATTTTTGCCCCACTGCTTCGCAGACGCGTCAGCCCAAGTGCTGGCCTTGTCTGCGGCGGTTTTGGCTTTTGAGGGCGTTGACGCGCCGGTGCATCCGTTACCGGTTTTGGTGAACCTGGGTGCGCAGATGCCGCCAAACTTTGAACGCTACCAACGGGTGATCGAGGTCGTCAGCACTGACGCGCAGGATCGCGCCATGGCCCGCGAGCGCTGGAAGCGCTATACCGTCCGTGGATTCGACATCATTCGCCACGACCTGCAATTGCGCAGCTAGTCGGCCCCGCCCGGGCCCCGTGTGAGTCCAGAGCTGCCTCGCATTTGCCTCCCATGACCTCGCCGATTGGCGAGCGGACCTCGCAATCCCCGTGCGACGACCGCTGCAATGCGCATAAATTGCGTACGAACTGTCTACCAAAAACCCGTGGGCGGTAAAAAGGGCAGATTGCAGGTTAAACTCAGTGGCTCTGGAGAGGTGGATGAGCGGTTTAAGTCACACGCCTGGAAAGCGTGCGAGGGGTAAAACCCTCCGCGGGTTCGAATCCCGCCTTCTCCGCCAGATAACCCTTGCAAGTCCATGATTTGCAAGGGTTTTTTTATTTTTTAGGCCAGCTCGGCCTCGATTGGCCGTTTTCGGCTTGCCATTTCAGGCGCCATCCCGTGCGAATTCAGGGCGCGTGTGGTTCGGGGTGGGCCGCTTGGCGGGCTGATTTGTGTTGAAGGTGTATTTCTGCCATGGCGCTCCATTCATCCCCTCGCGTAATCGCGTCCGAGGACGCAGACGCTGCGCTACCCCGAGGTGCCATCGTTGGTCTGTCCATGGCGGCTTTTGGCAGTGGCATGTCATTGCGGGTCATGGACGGCATGCTGCCACGCCTGGCCGCAGAGTTTTCTTTGACCTTAGGGGCGGCGGCATCGGTCATTACTGTATTTGCGGTGGCCTACGGTCTGGCGCAACTTCTGTTTGGCCCATTGGGTGACCGCTATGGCAAGTACCGGGTGGTGGCACTGGGGTGTCTGGCTTGTGCAGTCACTGCCGCCAGTTGTGCCTTGGCACCCAGCTATGGGTTGTTGTTGGTGGGTCGCACACTGGCCGGTGCGACCGCCGCTTCCATCATTCCACTGTCCATGGCTTGGATTGGCGACGTTATCGTCTACGAACTGCGTCAGCCGGTGTTGGCGCGGTTTTTGATTGGGCAAATCATGGGGCTCTCTGGGGGCGTGGCCTTGGGCGGGTATGCAGCCGAACATTTGCATTGGCGCGCGCCGTTTGTCTTGATTGCACTCGTTTTCTTATCGATCGCAGTCTGGCTGCTGGTACTCAACCAGCGCCTGCCAGCCCGGGCGCAGCGGCGCTACCAAGCCCAGGGCCCTGCGCTTTCACGCCTGGTGTCTGAGTTCGCGCAGGTGCTGGCGCTGCCTTGGGCGCGCAGGGTGTTATGCACTGTTTTCGCGGAAGGTGCTTTTTTGTACGGATCCTTCGCGTTTATCGTGTCGCATTTGCACACCCGGCATGGCTTGTCCTTGTCAACGGCGGGCCAGGTGGTCATGTTGTACGGGCTCGGCGGTTTGCTTTTTGCGCTGGCTGCAACCGGCTTGGTTCGTCGCCTTGGGGAGGTCGGACTGTGCAAATGGGGTGGTGTGTTGGTGACGTTCGCGTTTTTGGTGGTGGCCTTGGCTGATTCCTGGTGGTGGTCCATGCCCGCGTGTTGCTTGGCCGGTCTGGGGTTCTATATGCTGCACAACACATTGCAAATCAACGCTACCCAAATGGCGCCAGAGCGCCGGGGCGCGGCAGTTGCCGCGTTTGCATCGTGTTTTTTCATCGGCCAGTCTCTGGGCGTCGCCGTGAACGGCCAGCTGATCGATCTGGTGGGCACCACCGGCATCATCGTGATCGGTGCGCTGGGCGTGTGGGCCGTGTCTTGGAATTTCGCCCGGCTTTTGCGCAGCAAGCCTTAGGGGCTGCGCTTTTGGGGGGCTGGCGTTGGATCACTCTGTTCTATCTTTTCTAGGGTGAGATCGACATAGTTATCGCCACCGAGGGCGATGCGCACACGCACTGGTAGGTATTGCAGGCTCGGAGCCAGCCACAATTCGGCAACGATGTCTCCGCGCGGCCGCGCCAGGGGTCGCGGTTTGAGGTGAAAGGCTGAAATCTGCCCGAGCTCTGGCGTTTGCAGTTCTACCTGCTCGGTCACGTCGTAGGTCCATAAATCCACGCCATACGGTCGTGCCAGCCAAATATTGACCACTTCTCCCAAGGCAAGCGCTTGCCGTCCGGTGGCAAACCGCTGGCTAAGTGCCACGAACTGGCTGGCGGTGTCCTGAACGCCTGGTGGTTTAGGTATTTGTTTTCCATCCTGCAGCCGAAGCTGTTCCCCGTCAAAGGACACACCCCGGCGTACGGACAAGAACTGCTCTTCATAAACCTGGGGTAGCAGTTCAGCCTCGGTGAGTGTTCCTTGACTGGTCATGCTCACGTGGAACAAGAGCGCCATGCGCATGTCCAGCTGCACCTGGTACCGCTCTTGCTGGCGTTGCCACTGCACCTGGGCGCTTCCATACACCTCGCCGCGGTAGTAGCCCCGCATGCGGTAGGACACGCGGGTATCTGCCGGCCAAGGGCTGGTGGCTGTCTCAGTAGGCTTGGCGTCAGGGGGCGCAGCCGGCGCGTGGGCGTCGGGCACCGCCGGAGTGTTCAAGGGATTTTGGAAAGTTGACTCGACGCTCACCTCAGGTGTGGCTCTGGGCTCGTCTGGCACCAGGGCGCTCTGGCTGGCGACAGGTGCTTGCCCAGCCAGGTCCGCCTGCGCACTGGAGTGACTGTCCAGGGCGCCTGCCGTCCGCTTGGATGGCGATGCCGTCTTCACCGCCGGCGGCGCCTTGGCTACGACCGTGTGCAAAAACAGGGGCTGCGCCATGGGCTGTAACGCGCGTACGGGTTCCCAAAGCCTCTGAAGCACTCCAAGCACGCCGATGTGCATTAGCAACACAAACACCAGCACGGTTAGCCATTTGCCAAGACTCATGAAGTGTTCTGGATGCAGCGGTGGGCGGTCATGGGCGCATTTTGACCTTCTTGCCGCCGCAAACGGTTCCGAATCCAAGGCCTGCCCGCGGCGGGCGAGCGGTGGAGGCGTTTTATTTGGCGCTTTGGACCATCTTCATGGCGGTGCTGATCAAGGTGGACACTTCGCTCATATTGCCTGGAATGATCAGCGTGGTGCTCGCATCGGCGGCTACCCGGCTGTAGGCGTCTACCGCCCGCTCGGCCACTTTGAGTTGCACCGCCTGCTCGCCGCCTGGTTGGCGTATGGCTGCGGCAATGCGCTCGATCGCCTGCGCCGTGGCGTTGGCCACAGCGGTAATCGACGCCGCCTCGCCTTCGGCCTTGTTGATGACGGCCTGCTTTTCGCCTTCAGAGCGGGCGATAAAGGCCTCGCGTTCGCCGGTGGCGATGTTGATTTGCTCCTGGCGGCGGCCTTCGGACGCGGCAATCAGCGCGCGCTTTCCTCGCTCGGCGGTAATTTGGGCTTGCATGGCATGCAATATCTCCTTGGGTGGGGTCAGGTCCTTGATCTCGTAGCGCAGCACCTTCACGCCCCAGTTGAGCGCCGCCTCGTCAATGGCGGCCACCACCTGCGCGTTGATGATGTCGCGTTCCTCAAAGGTTTTGTCCAACTCAAGTTTGCCGATGACCGAGCGCAGCGAGGTCTGCGCCAGCTGCGAAATGGCCACGATGTAGTTCGATGAGCCGTAGCTGGCCCGCATGGGGTCCGTCACCTGGAAATACAGGATGCCATCGACCTGTAACTGGGTGTTGTCACGGGTAATACAGACCTGGCTGGCGATGTCTAGCGGTATTTCCTTGAGCACGTGCTTGTAGGCCACGCGGTCTACGAAGGGCACCAAAAAGTTCAATCCGGGCGTCAGCGTGCCCAAGTACTTGCCCAAACGCTCAATCACCCAGGCATGCTGCTGTGGCACCACCCGGATGGACTGGGTCACAAAAATGACGGCGATGACCAAAAGAACAACGGCGATTTCCATACAAGCTCCCTCTTTACGATTTATCGACCAACAGACGCGAACCAATGACTTCGGCCACCCGGTGCTCGCCCGGGCTGGGCGTCACGCCAGCGCGGTGAATCGCCGTCCAGTTGGCGCCCCGGTAATGCACTTGCGCACTGCCGTCGGCGCTCCACCGCGCAATATGGACGGTCTGGCCAATGTCCAGGTGGATGTCCGGATTGGCCTGCGCCGACGGCGCAGATATGCCGCGTGACCGGCCCCAGCGCAATACCAGCACCGCGCCGCCGCCCACCGCTGCCGCCACTGCGATTTGTGTTGCCGTGGCAGCACCGGTCGTCGCTATCAAGGCCGCCGCGACGAGGCCGATGGCGACCATGAGCAGGTAAAAGGTGCCGGTGATCAGCTCGGCGGCTACCGCCAAGCCCGCCGCAACCCACCAGATTGTTGAATCGTCCATTGCATTGGCCTCCTTTTCACTTGTCGCACCAGGGTGCGCAACTACTGCCATTGTGGCCGCCCGGTGTTGCACCGCAGCGTCAGTGTCGCAATAAGTCCTTACACTTCGCGCTCCCATTATTTTTGCGGCTTAGCTGTTGGAGCGCCCTGATGAAGTTTCGTTTCCCCATCATCATCATTGATGAAGACTTTCGCTCGGAAAACACCTCCGGGCTGGGCATTCGCGCCCTGGCCCAGGCCATCGAGTCGGAGGGGCTGGAGGTCTTGGGCGTCACCAGTTATGGTGATTTGAGCCAGTTTGCCCAGCAGCAAAGCCGCGCCAGCGCATTCATTTTGTCGATTGACGATGAAGAGTTCACCCCCGGCCCCGATCTGGACCCGGCGGTGCTCAATTTGCGCCATTTCATTGAAGAAGTGCGGCGCAAGAACCTGGACGTACCTATTTACGTCTACGGCGAAACCAAGACCAGCCGCCACATCCCCAACGACATCTTGCGCGAGCTGCACGGTTTCATCCACATGTTTGAGGACACGCCCGAGTTTGTGGCGCGCCACATCATCCGAGAGGCCAAAAGTTATCTCGAAGGCGTGCAGCCGCCGTTCTTCAAGGCGCTGCTGGACTATGCCGAAGACGGCTCCTACTCCTGGCATTGCCCCGGCCACTCGGGCGGCGTGGCTTTTCTCAAGAGCCCGGTAGGCCAGATGTACCACCAGTTTTATGGCGAAAACATGCTGCGCGCCGACGTGTGCAACGCGGTGGAGGAGCTGGGCCAGTTGCTGGACCACAACGGCGCCATTGGCGCCAGCGAGCGCAATGCGGCGCGCATTTTTAACGCTGACCATTGTTTCTTTGTCACCAACGGCACCAGCACCAGCAACAAAATGGTTTGGCACCACACGGTAGCGCCCAATGACGTGGTGGTGGTGGACCGCAACTGCCACAAATCCATCCTGCACGCCATCATCATGACGGGCGCGATTCCAGTGTTCTTGAAGCCCACGCGCAACCACTTCGGCATCATTGGCCCCATTCCGCAAAGCGAGTTTGAACCGGCCACCATCCGCGCCAAGATCAAGGCCAACCCGCTCATCAAGGAGCATTTGGCCGACGTAGACGCCGCCACCATCCAGCCCCGGGTGTTGACGCTGACGCAGTCCACCTACGACGGTGTGCTCTACAACACCGAGACGGTAAAGAAGATGCTCGATGGTTACGTAGACAACATCCATTTTGACGAAGCTTGGTTGCCCCACGCCGCCTTCCACCCGTTTTACGGCAGCTACCACGCCATGGGTAAGAAGCGCCCACGCCCCAAAAAGGCCATGGTCTACGCCACCCAGTCCATCCACAAGTTGCTCGCGGGCATCAGCCAGGCCAGCCATGTGCTGGTGCAGGACTCGCAAACCGTCAAGCTGGACAAGCACTTGTTCAACGAAGCCTATTTGATGCACACCAGCACCAGCCCGCAGTACAGCATCATTGCCAGCTGCGACGTGGCTGCGGCCATGATGGAGCCGCCCGGCGGCACCGCGCTGGTGGAAGAAAGCATTGTGGAGGCGCTGGACTTTCGCCGAGCCATGCGCAAGGTGGACGAGGAATACGGCACCGATTGGTGGTTCAAGGTCTGGGGACCCGAGAAGTTTGCCGAAGAAGGCATTGGCCGCGCTGACAACTGGATCATCAAGGGCGAGTCCGCCAAGGCCAAGGCCGGCGTCAACTGGCATGGCTTTGGCAAGATGGCCACCGGCTTCAATATGCTGGACCCGATCAAGGCCACCATCGTCACGCCCGGCATGGACTTGAACGGCAAGTTCGCCAAAACCGGCATCCCGGCGAGCATCGTGACCAAGTTTTTGGCAGAGCACGGCGTGGTGGTGGAAAAAACCGGTCTGTACAGCTTCTTCATCATGTTCACCATCGGCATCACCAAGGGCCGCTGGAACAGCATGCTGACCGCGCTGCAGCAGTTCAAGGACGACTACGACAAGAACCAGCCCATGTGGCGCATCCTGCCGGAGTTCTGCAAAAAGCACCCGCGCTACGAGCGCATGGGCCTGGCCGACCTGTGCCAGCACCTGCACGCGCTCTACGCCAAGTACGACATCGCCCGCCTGACCACCGATATGTACCTGAGCGACCTGACCCCGGCCATGAAGCCCAGCGACGCTTATGCCCACATTGCGCTACGCAAGACCGAGCGTGTCGAGATTGACCATCTGGAAGGCCGCGTTACCGTGGGCCTGGTGACGCCCTACCCACCGGGCATTCCCCTGCTCATTCCCGGCGAGGTCTTCAACAAGAAGATCGTGGACTATTTGAAGTTCGCGCGCGAGTTCAACAGCCAGTGCCCGGGCTTTGAGACTGACATTCACGGCTTGGTGGAAGAAGAGGGCGCAGACGGCAAAAAGCATTACTTTGCCGATTGCGTGCAAGTGTAAAAACCACGCACGGTGGTATCCATTCATGAAATTTCATTTCTTTCTGCGTTGGCTCGCTTTGCTCGTACTCGCGAGCGCTTGCATGGGCCAGGCTGTTGCGAAGCAAAGCGGCGATCTTCTCCCTCAAGCTGATCCTGCGGTCGTGGAGGTGGGTATCTACTTGTCGGATATTCCTTCCATTACCTTCAAAGAAAAGAAATTCCAGGTTGATTTCAAAGTGTTCTTTCGCTGGGAAGATGGCGCGATTAACCCCGCAGAGACCTTTGAAATTGTGAATGGACACATCGACAACAAAGAGGTGGTCGTCACGAAAAAAGTGGGCTCCATGAACTATGCGTTGGTTCGGGTGGAGGCTACTATCCACCGCAATTTCGACATGTCACGCTATCCGATGGATGCACAAGCCATCAAAATTCAAATTGAAGACCGGTCAGGCCGCTTGGTATACCAAGAGGACAAGGCAAACTCGGATACCAATCCCAAGATTAGCGTGCCAGGATGGGTGTTGGGTAAAGCCGAAACCTATGCTTCCACAACAAAATACAAAACTACCTACGGCGATCCGACACGGGCCAGTGGTGCCGATTCAGTCGTACCACGCCTGACCATGGCCGTGGCAATGCAGCGCGCAGGGAATGCATTCTTGGTCAAAAACTTTTCCTTGATGATTCTTGCAGCCTACTGTGCATTCGCCGCATTTTTGGTGCGGGCTGACCATATTGATGCAAGACTGGCGTTCTCGTTGTCGGCCGTTTTCATAGCGTCTGGTACACAGGGGGTGCTGGCAGCAAGTCTGCCCGACGGTGAGGGACTCACTTTGGGCGACGTGTTTTACCAAACGACGGTGCTGTTTATCGTCTTCTCGGTGGTGGGGTCGGTCCGTACGTTTCGGGACTTTTTGTCCGGAGATGAAGCGCGCGCGATCACGCACTCTACCCGTTACGCAATTGCACTGTCCTTGCTTTATCCGGCCACACTGTTGTTGATTTCAAGGCTCCTTTAAAAAAGCACAGAGCTTGTCTATGCGCTTGGTTGCCCCCGGTGCAGTTGCGCCTGTGCATGGATGGCATGTCGCGCTTGCACGTCCAGCCTCGCCAGATTTTTGAGCTGCATCGCCATGCGCGGATTTTTCTTCAGCAGTTCTTCGTGGCGCATCAAGAAATCCCAGTACAGCGTGGTGAAAGGGCAGGCGCGCGCTCCGGTTGACAGTGCCGGATCGAAGCGGCAGCCTTGGCAGTGGTTGCTCATCCGTTGGATGTATTTGCCACTTGCTACGTAGGGTTTGCTTGCCATCAGGCCGCCGTCGCCAAATTGGCCCATGCCCAAGGTGTTGGGCAGTTCTACCCACTCGACCGCGTCGACATAGACGCTAAGGTACCAGGCGTGTACCGCCTGCGGTTGGACGCCCAGCAGCAGGGCATACAAGCCAGTCACCATCAGGCGCTGGATGTGGTGGGCGTAGCCGTGTTCCAGGGTTTGGTGGATGGCGTCTTTCAGGCAGGCCATATCGGTGTCGCCAGTCCAATACCACTGAGGCAGCGCGGCCTGCGCGTTCAGTGCGTTGCGCTCCAAGTACTCTGGCATATGGGTCCAGTAAACGCCGCGCACAAATTCCCGCCAGCCCAGTATTTGGCGAACAAAGCCCTCTACCGCAGCCAGCGGCGCGCGACCGGCGTGGTACGCGTCCTCAGCCGCTTGCACCACCTCTCGGGCATGCAGCAGTTTGAGGTTGAGCGCACTGCTTAGGTGGGAGTGGTAAAGCCAAACCTCGCCGGACCACATGGCGTCCTCGTATTTTCCAAACATCGGCAGGCGCTGTTGGATGAAGGCGTGCAAGGCCTCTAGCGCCTGCACGCGCGTCACTGGCCAGCCAAAACTCGCCAGTGTTCCCGGGTGGTCGGCGAAACGGTGGTTCACCAGTGCCATCACTTCGCGCGTGGTGGCGTCCGGCGCAAAGCGTGTGGGCGGCGGCACGTCCTGCGGCCCGGTTTTACCAAAGGACTCGCGGTTGTCGGCATCAAAATTCCATTGGCCGCCGACCGGCTCGCTGCCATCCATCAGCACGCCATGTTTGCGCCGCAGTTCGCGGTACCAGTATTCCAGGCGCAGTTGTTTGCGCCCCTTAGCATGCGCCGCAAAGTCGCGCACGGTACTAAAGAAATGCGTGTCGTCCCGGATATCCAGCGGGAGTCCATGTGCGCGGGCGGTGGCGCGCAGGTTTTGCAGTACACGCCAGTCGCCCGGGGCAACTATCACCAGTTCCACCGGGTTCAACTGCATGATGACCTTTCCCAGTTCGGCGTGCAGCGTGCCTATGTTGTCGGCATCCTCAAGCCGCGTGTAAATCAGAGGCAGGCCTTGGCCGCGCAGGTGGTCTGCAAAGTGGCGCATCGCGCTCAGAAACACCGCAATGCGCTGTTTCGCTGACCAGACATGGCGAGATTCCTCCGCCACCTCGGCCATCCACACCACATCTTGCGCGGGGTCAAAGCCTTGTAACGCAGCAGACTGCTCGTCCAACTGATCGCCCAGCACGATGACGAGCTTTCGCGCTTTGGCGGGCAGGCTTGCGCCCGGCTTGGTATTGAAGGTCATGGATTGGGTGTAGGGGAGTTGCGGGTGGGGCCTTGCCGAAACGTCAATAAGGTCCGCTTCAGGGCTTGTGCTTGCCTTTGCTTGCGCGGCAGGCGTCGGAGCAGTAGCGCACGGATTCCCAGTTCTTGGCCCAGGCTTTGCGCCACGTCATGGTGCGCCCACACGCCGCGCAGGGCTTGCTAGGCAGGGATTGTTTATTGCCTTTGAAATCGTTTTTCATGCGATGGTTCGACGGCTTGGATGGAATGCTGCACCGGGGTTTAGGCAAACAAGTCGCCCTGGGCCGCCGGAGCTTTGGTGTCTTTTACTGGGCGTGTCCCCTTGCGCCGCTGTCCCGAGGGCGGCAGACCGCTTTTGCGCGAGCCATGGCGCTCTTGCACTTCACGTGCCTCAGCGCGCGACTCGTCCGTCTTACGAAGCCCGTACATCCGCTCTTTGGCTGCAGCGACGGCCGATTTGTCATCCACGATAGGCAAGGGGTAGTCCAGTCCCACAACGCACTTGGCCAGATGCTGAACGCTTGTCTCCATCTTCCAGGGTTGGGCCAAATAGGGCAGCGGAACGCGGGCCAGCTCGGGCACCCAGCGGCGAATAAATACCCCTTCGGGATCCTGGTCCTGGGCTTGCTTGGTGGGTGAATACATGCGCAGGGTGTTAATGCCCGTAGTGCCGCTTTGCATCTGCATCTGGCTCCAATGAATACCTGGTTCAAAGTCTAAAAAATTGCGCGCTAAAAACAATCCCGTTGGGCGCCAATGCAGCCAAAGGTGGTAGCTCGCAAAGCTCACCAGCATGGCCCGCATGCGAAAGTTGAGCCAGCCTGTGGCGCGCAAAGAGCGCATGCACGCGTCCACCATCGGGTAGCCCGTGCGGCCCTCGCACCAGGCGGCAAAGTGCGCGGCGTTGAATTCGCTTTCGCGCAAGCCATCGCACACCCGTGCGAAGTTATTGAACTCTATGCGCGGTTCGTCTTCGAGCTTTTGCATGAAATGGCAGTGCCAGCGCAAGCGCCCCGCAAAGCTGCGCAGCGCCCGCGCGAGTGCCGCATCCGGAGTTTCAGCAATCGCCACGACCGTGGCCTGGTGCACGGTGCGCATGGACAAGGTGCCAAAGGCCAGGTGCGGGCTCAAGCGGCTGCAGCCGTCCTCGGCGGTAAGCGGGCTCGACAGTGCCCGCCGGTAGTCATAGCCGCGCACCTGCAAAAAACTCCGCAGGGTGCGCCGCGCGGCGCGTTCGCCCGCAGCTTGCAAGGTTTTGCCATGCGCCGCCAATCCGAGGGTGGCAAGTGTTGGTAAGGTTGGTTGATCCAATGAAACTGCCGGTGCAAATCCACCGTCGAGCAAGTTCAGCGGCGCGTCCATACGCGCTTGCCAGCGCGTAGCCCAGGCGCTTCGGCTGCGCAATCGGCGCACGACCCCGGTCTGGGTGAATTCTTGCCACACTACCCTCGCGTTGCTGCACCACGCCGCCACTTGCAGGTCTCGCGCATAGGTCCAGCCTGCCCCAGTTTCTTCATGGCTGAGCACATGTGTGAACTCGACTTCGCGGTGCAGCTGCGACAGCACGGGTACCAAGGACCCGACGCGCACCAATAATGGCAAGCCCCGCATGGCCAGCGCCGCGCGCAACTCGCTCAGGCAGCCCAATGCGAAGTCAACGTGGCTGGAATCGCACTCGGGACTTTGCAGCCACTCGGGCTCTATGACGAACAGGCCCAACGCGTCGGCGTGGCCAAGAGCCGCCACCAGCGGCGCATGGTCATGCACTCGCAAATCTCGTTTGAACCAGACCAAGGCACGGGTGACAGACATTGGGCGAACTCTAGCAAATGCAGTGCATCAGCGCCGCTCCAGGGCTAAAGCGACGTGACCTGCGCGCGCACAGGCAAAAAAAGAGCGCCCGTCTGGCGCTCCCGAGCCTTGGCCGGGGCAACAGCCCCGCTGTGCCTTACTCATTCAACACGCCCATGGTCTTGCTGTAGCCGCCGTCCACGTACGTGATCTCTGCTGTCACGCCGCTTGCCAGATCGCTGAGCAAAAAGGCCGCTACATTGCCCACATCTTCCGTGGTCACGTTGCGCCGGATGGGCGAGGCGACCGCCACCATATTGAGCAACTTGCCAAAGTCTTTAATGCCGCTGGCCGCCAGTGTTTTGATCGGACCTGCGCTGATGCCGTTGACGCGGATGCCCTTGTCGCCCACCGCCTCTGCCAAGTAACGCACTGACGACTCCAACGATGCCTTGGCCAAGCCCATGGTGTTGTAGTTGGGGATGATGCGCTCTGAGCCCAGGTAGGTCAATGTCAACAGCGCAGACTTGTCACGCAGGTAGGGCAGCGCAGCTTTGGCCATGGCGGGAAAACTGTAGGCGCTGATGTCGTGGGCTATTTTGAAGCCCTCCCGGCTCAGTCCATCGAGAAAGTTACCCGCAATCGCCTCACGCGGTGCAAAGCCAATGCTGTGCACAAATCCGTCAAATTGCGGCCAATGCGCTGCAAGATCGCAAAACAGCCGGTCAATCTGCGCGTCGTCGCCTACGTCGCAATCAAATACCAGGCTGGAGCCGAAGTCGGCTGCAAATTCGGTGATGCGTTCTTTAAAGCGTTCGCCCACGTAACTAAACGCCAATTCAGCTCCCTGCGCGTGGCAGGCCTTGGCGATGCCATAAGCAATGGAGCGGTTGGACAACACGCCAGTGATCAATAGTTTTTTGCCTGCTAGAAAGCCCATGTCTGTCCTCTGAATCAAGTTGGATAAATTCTTACGAGAATTGTCGCACGCGAAAATCGGGCCTGCGCGCGCCTGCGATTGCGGTGTCGGAGGCCGTACACCCCCTTGGACCGAACTTAAAAACCCAAATAAATCAAGGCTCTTTTCCGTGTTCTAGGCTACAATCCGCGCTTCACGACCAAACGGGCGGGTATTTACCGCCCGTTTTTTTTGGTCGATTGTTTTTTGATTGCTGCGGGCAAGGCGCCGGCGGCAAAGCCTGATTGAAATGGATTGAACGAGCGTGGCATTGCAAGATATCGTGGCGCAAATAGTGTCTGGCTTGGGCTATGACCTGGTTGAAATTGACCGGTCGGCTGGTGGTTTGCTTCGCATTACGATTGATTTGCCATGGGTGCAAGCGGCCGAGGGCGAGGCCCAAGTAGAGCAGTTCGTAACGGTCGAGGACTGTGAGAAGGTCACGCGTCAATTGCAGTTTGCTCTGGAGGTCGACGGAGTTGACTACCGCAGGCTTGAAGTGTCATCCCCAGGCATTGACCGACCTTTGCGCCACGTCGCCGATTTTGAGCGTTTTGCGGGCCAAGTGGTCGACGTCACGCTCAAAGCAGCGATTGGTGCGGCGGCGACGGGCCAAATCAGCGCCAACCGCAAGAAGTTTCGCGGAACGCTGGAGCGCACCGTAGATGCGCAGGGCCAAGTGGGGTGGCAGATCGTCTGGAGCGATGCGCCCGAGGTCAAACCTGGTCAGCGGGTAAGCAAAAAGCGCGTGCCACCGCCCTTGCAGGCCCTCGGCTTTGCGTTGGACGAGTTGCGCGAGGCACGCTTGGCGCCCATAGTGAGTTTCAAAGGGCGCGGCGGTGCTGCAGCTTTGGATGGTGATGAATCAGTTTCGTAGTCATTGAATAGAGTGTTCAGGAGAGTCAAGGCATGAATCGCGAATTGTTAATGTTGGTTGAGGCTATTTCACGCGAGAAAAACGTGGAGCGGGATGTTGTGCTCGCCGCCGTCGAAGCGGCACTGGCGCAAGCCACTAAAAAGCTGTATGCCGGTGAGGTAGACATTCGTGTCGCGCTGGACCGAGACAGCGGTAACTACGAGACCTTCCGACGCTGGCATGTAGTGCCTGATGAGGCGGGCTTGCAATTGCCTGACCAGGAAATTTTGCTTTTTGAAGCAAAAGAGCAGATTCCGGACATCGAGGTCGATGAATACATCGAAGAGTCGATTGAGTCGGTTCCCATCGGGCGCATCGGCGCGATGGCGGCCAAGCAGGTGATTTTGCAAAAGATCCGTGATGCCGAGCGGGAAATGCTGCTCAATGACTTTATGTCACGGGGCGACAATATCTTCGTCGGCACAGTAAAGCGCATGGACAAGGGTGACCTGATTGTCGAAAGTGGTCGCGTCGAAGGCCGCTTACGCCGCAGCGAAATGATCCCCAAGGAAAACTTCCGTGCTGGCGACCGCGTGCGGGCCATGATCATGGAGGTGGACCTTACCTTGCGCGGTGCGCCTATTGTGCTGTCGCGCTCCGCGCCGGACTTCATGATTGAGCTTTTTCGCCAGGAAGTTCCCGAGATCGAGCAAGGCCTGCTGGAGATCAAATCCTGCGCCCGCGACCCCGGTTCGCGCGCAAAGATTGCGGTTTTGTCGCACGACAAACGCGTCGACCCGATTGGTACCTGCGTGGGTGTGCGTGGCACCCGCGTCAATGGCGTGACCAACGAACTCGCCGGCGAGCGGGTGGACATCGTCCTGTGGAGCGAAGACCCTGCGCAGTTTGTGATCGGCGCGCTGGCGCCGGCCAATGTGTCGTCCATCGTGGTGGACGAAGAGCGCCATGCCATGGACGTGGTGGTGGACGAGGAAAACCTGGCGATCGCGATTGGCCGTGGCGGCCAAAACGTTCGTCTCGCGTCTGAGCTCACGGGTTGGAAAATCAACATCATGGACGCCGCCGAATCGGCACAGAAGCAGGCAGTGGAAACCGATTCCGGCCGCAAACTGTTCATGGACAAGCTCGATGTAGACGAAGAAATCGCCGACATCCTGATTGCGGAAGGCTTTACCAGCCTGGAAGAAGTGGCCTACGTGCCCTTGCAAGAGATGTTGGAGATCGAAAGCTTTGACGAGGACACCGTTAACGAGTTGCGTACACGTGCCAAAGATGCTTTGTTGACCATGGAAATCGCCCGCGAAGAAAATGTCGGCGCCGTGTCACAAGATTTGCGCGATTTTGCGGGCTTGAGTCCTGAGGCGATTGCCAAATTGGCCGAAGCTGGCGTGCATACGCTGGATGATTTTGCCGATCTTGCCACTGACGAACTTACAGAAATCACTGGCCAGTCTGCGGACGAAGCCACGGCCCTGATCATGAAGGCACGCGAGCATTGGTTCTCCAATGACGCCGCTTCTCAAGAGTCACGGTCATGAAAGGTTAGCCCATAAATGTCAATCACGACTGTCGCTGAGTTCGCCAATGAGCTCAAAAAATCCCCTGAAACCCTGCTCGATCAGCTGAAGTCCGCAGGGGTGGCCAAGGCGTCGCCCAGCGACGTCTTGACCGATGCAGATAAACACAGTCTGCTCAACTACCTGCAAAACAGCCACGGAACGGCCGGTGCTGATCGTAAGAAAATCACCTTGGTGAAGAAGCAGACAACCGAAATCAAGCAGGCCGACGCCAGTGGCAAAGCCCGTACGATCCAAGTGGAGGTTCGCAAGAAGCGAACTTTTGTGCGCCGTGAGGATGGGCTCGATGCCTTGCCTGAGGGCGCAGACGCGCCTGCCGCGCCTGCGGTCGCCGAGCCGGTAATTAGCGATGCAGAATTGGTGCGCCGCGAAGAGGAAGCGCGCCACCAGGCTGAATTTATTCGCCGCCAAGAGGAAGAGCTGGCCGCTCGCCGCCAGGAAAGGGAAGAGCAAGAGGCCAAAGCCCGGGCTGCGCACGAGAAGGCGGCTGCTGAAGCCGCCGCCCAGGCCCAGGCTGATTCTGCTGCGAAAGCGTTGGAACAAAAGCTGGCGCCGCAGGCGTCTAGCGCCGCCGCGCAGTCAGAGCCACAGGCACAGCCAGACCCGGAAATCGCTCAAACGGCTGTCAAGGCTGCTGCTGTGGCGCGCGAAGCGGCGATTGCCAGTGCGGCTGTTGCTTCCAAAGCCGCCGCAGCCGAAGAGACCAAGCGTGCATCGGAGTTGGGAGAGCGCCGCCGTAAGGCCGAAGCCGAAGCAGCGGCAATTCGTCTGATGATGGCCACGCCAAATAAAGTGGCAGTGCCTCTGAAGAAGCCCGAGCCGCCCAAGCCGGTGGTAGATCCCAAGGGCGCAATCAAAGGCACCTTGCACAAGCCCGCCACGGGTTCCACCGTGGCCAAGCCAGCCAAACCCGGCGCCACCGCAGCAGCGCCAGGCGCAGGCAAGGAAGTCAAGTCCGCCAAGCTGTCGAGCAGCTGGGCGGGTGACCCGGCCAAAAAGAAAGAACTTAAGACACGCGGTGACACCGGCGCAGGCGCCGGACGCTCGACCAACTGGCGCGCCGGCCCCCGTGGCCGACGCGGCAACGACCGTGACCGTGACGACCATGTGCAAGCCGCGCCGGTCGAAGCGCGCGTGCTCGAAGTTCACGTTCCTGAGACCATTACCGTGGCCGAGTTGGCGCACAAGATGGCGGTGAAAGCTTCTGAGGTGATCAAGCAGCTCATGAAGCTGGGCCAGATGGTGACCATCAACCAGCCGCTGGACCAAGATACCGCGATGATTGTGGTCGAAGAGCTGGGCCACACTGCCGTGATTGCCGCATTGGACGATCCCGAAGCCTTCACCGACGACGACGTGGCGCAAGCCCAGTTTGAGTCGCTGCCACGCGCTCCCGTAGTGACCGTCATGGGCCACGTGGACCATGGCAAAACGTCTTTGCTGGACTACATCCGCCGCGCCAAAGTGGCTTCTGGAGAAGCCGGTGGCATTACGCAGCACATTGGCGCCTACCACGTGGAAACGCCACGCGGCATGATTTCCTTCCTGGACACCCCCGGTCACGAGGCGTTTACCGCCATGCGTGCCCGCGGTGCCCAGGCTACCGACATCGTGATTTTGGTGGTAGCAGCCGACGACGGTGTCATGCCGCAAACCAAAGAGGCGATCAAACACGCCAAAGCAGCCGGTGTGCCCATCGTGGTGGCGATCAACAAGATCGACAAGCCTGACTCCAACCCCGAGCGCGTGAAAAACGAGCTGGTGGTCGAAGAGGTGGTGCCTGAAGAGTTTGGTGGTGATTCGCCTTTTGTGCCCGTATCGGCCAAAACAGGCCAGGGCATTGACCAGTTGCTCGAACAGGTGCTATTGCAGGCGGAAGTGCTGGAGTTGCGCGCCCCGGTAGCGTCCATGGCCAAGGGTCTGGTGATTGAGGCGCGTTTGGACAAAGGCCGCGGTCCCGTGGCCACGATTCTGGTGCAGTCGGGGACGCTCAAGACCGGTGATGTAGTGCTGGCAGGCCAAACCTTTGGCCGCGTGCGCGCCATGCTGGACGAAAACGGCAAGCCAATCAAAGAAGCCGGTCCTTCGATTCCGGTGGAAATCCAGGGCTTGACCGATGTGCCCCAGGCGGGTGACGAGTTCATGGTGATGTCCGACGAGCGGCGAGCACGTGAAATTGCCACCTACCGTGCGGGCAAGTTCCGCAACACCAAACTGGCCAAGCAACAGGCGGCCAAGCTGGAGAACATGTTCAGCGACATGTCGGGCGGCGACGTCAAGATGCTGCCCATCATCGTCAAGGCAGACGTGCAGGGTTCGCAAGAAGCCTTGGCCGCGTCTTTGCTCAAGCTCTCGACCGACGAGGTCAAGGTGCAAATGGTGTACTCCGCCGTGGGTGGTATCAGTGAGTCCGACATCAACCTGGCCATTGCGTCCAAGGCGATCGTGATCGGTTTCAATGTACGGGCCGATGCCGGCGCGCGCAAACTGGCCGAACACAATGGTGTGGATATTCACTACTACAGCATCATTTACGACGCGGTGGACGAGCTCAAAGCCGCCATGTCGGGCATGCTGGCCCCGGAAAAGCGGGAAGAAGTCATCGGTTTTGCCGAGATTCGCACGGTGTTCGTGGCGTCCAAGATTGGCACGGTGGCCGGCTGTATGGTCACTGGTGGTCATGTCAACCGCAGCGCGCATTTCCGCCTGCTGCGCGACAACGCAGTCATCTACACCGGCGAGCTCGATTCGCTCAAGCGGATGAAAGACGATGTGCGCGAGGTCAAGGAAGGCTTCGAGTGCGGTATCAAACTCAAGAACTACAACGACATCGCCGTGGGCGACCAGTTGGAATTCTTCGAGATCAAAGAAATCGCGCGCACCATATGAGCCTCCACGCTGGTGGCTTCGCCGCTCTCCGAGAACACTTCGTGTACTGCGCTGCCCCCCGGCGGGGCCGGCGCACGCCTTGGGGCGGTACGGTGGCGGGCGGAGCGTGCCTGTGAAGAAAAAGTCTTCCGCCCCCAACCGCGGTTTTCGCGTCGCCGATCAGATTCAGCGCGATCTGACCGAGCTGATCGCACGCGAGTTGAAAGACCCGCGCGTGGGCATGGTAACCATCCAGTCGGTCGAGGTGACGCCGGACTACGCGCACGCCAAGGTGTATTTCAGCCTTTTGGTGGGCGACCCGGTGCAGTGCGCCGAGGGTCTGAACCAAGCGGCTGGTTTTTTGCGTTCGGGTTTGTTCAAGCGCCTGCACATTCATACCGTGCCGACGCTGCATTTTTTGTTCGACCAGACCACGGAGCGTGCGGCGGATATGAATGCCCTGATCGCGCGCGCGGTATCGTCGCGCGCCAAAGAGGACTGAAAAAAGATGAACGCGCCACGTGCACGGGTTGCAAGGCGCCCCGTGCATGGGGTGATTTTGCTGGACAAGCCTCTGGGTTTTTCCAGCAACCAGGCTTTGCAAAAGGCCAAGTGGCTGTTGCGGGCCGAAAAAGCGGGCCACACCGGCACGCTCGACCCGCTGGCCACCGGCGTGTTGCCGCTGTGTTTTGGCGCAGCGACCAAGTTCAGTCAGATGCATTTAGACGCCGACAAGGTGTACGAAGCAACACTGCACCTGGGGGTGAAGACCAGCACCGCAGATGCTGAGGGCGATGTGCTGAGCGAACGCGCGGTGCAGGTGAGCGTGCAAGATATTGAACGGGTGGTGCGCCAGTTCACCGGCCCCATAAGCCAGGTGCCACCCATGCACAGCGCTTTAAAGAAAGACGGCAAGGCCTTGTACGAGTACGCCAGGGCCGGTATCGAGGTAGAACGCGCGGCGCGCGAGGTGACGATTTACGCTTTGCGCGTGCTGGAAATGCCCACGGTGGCGGTCCCGCACGCGCTGAAGATTGAAGTGAGCTGCAGCAAGGGAACCTACATCCGCACCCTGGGTGAGGACATGGGGGAAGCTTTGGGTTGCGGTGCGCATCTGAGCACTTTGCGCCGCACTCGCACAGGTATGTTTGGGCAAACGCAATGCGTGAGCCTGGAATCCTTGGAGGCAATGACCGATGCGCAACGGCTGGGCCTGCTGCTGCCGGTTGATGTCTTGTTGGAAGGTCATCACCGCGTCACTCTGGAGAGCGAGAGTGCAGGGCGGTTTTTGAGTGGTGTGCGTCGCAGAGGCGAATGGCCTGACGCGCAGCAGGTGGCGGTCTACGCCGCGGGTCCTGCTGCACTGCTGGGCACCGGCCATGTGAAGGCAGGGGAATTGATCCCGGGGCGGCTGTTGAGTCCGCTGGAAATTGCCCAGGCGCAAGCGCAAAGTGTGGCGCTGTCCGAGGCAATGAATACGAATTGAAATTTGAATCTGTTGAAAGAAAGTGAAACATGAGTAGCAAGCAAATCCGCAACATCGCAATCATCGCCCACGTTGACCATGGCAAAACCACCATGGTCGACCAGCTGCTGCGCCAGTCCGGCACCTTTGCCGAGCACGAAAAAGTGGTCGACACGGTGATGGACAACAACGCGATTGAAAAAGAGCGTGGCATCACGATTTTGGCCAAGAACTGCGCCGTGACCTGGGAAGGCACGCACATCAACATCGTCGACACCCCCGGACACGCGGACTTCGGCGGTGAGGTGGAGCGCGCCCTGTCCATGGTCGACGGCGTTGTGCTGCTGATTGACGCCCAAGAAGGCCCCATGCCCCAAACCCGCTTTGTGACCAAGAAGGCCTTGGCCTTGGGTCTGAAGCCCATTTTGGTGGTCAACAAGGTGGACAAGCCCGGTGCGCGGCCAGACTTTGTGGTCAACGCTGCATTTGACTTGTTTGACAAGTTGGGCGCTACCGATGAGCAACTCGATTTTCCGGTGGTTTACGCCTCGGGCATCAATGGCTGGTCCTCGCTGGTTGAGGGCGAGGCTGGCGAACAATGGGGTCCTGACATGTCGGCCCTGTTCAACACCATCTTGGCGCACGTGCCATCGCAAAAAGGCGATCCGGCCGCGCCTTTGCAATTGCAGATCTCGGCGCTGGACTTCTCGACCTTTGTCGGGCGCATCGGCGTGGGCCGCATCAGCCAGGGCACGATCAAACCGATGATGGACGTGGTGGTGATGGAAGGCCCGGACGGCAAACCCCTCAAAGGCCGTGTGAACCAGGTGCTGACCTTCCAGGGGCTGGAGCGCGTGCAGGCTACCGAGGCGGGTCCGGGCGAGATTGTGCTGATCAACGGCATTGCCGAAATTGGTATCGGAGTCACCATTACTGACCCGGCCAATCCCATGCCACTGCCCATGCTCAAAGTGGACGAGCCGACGCTTACCATGAACTTTTGCGTCAACACCAGCCCCTTGGCCGGTCGTGAAGGCAAGTATGTGACCAGCCGCCAGATCTGGGACCGCCTGCAGAAAGAGCTGCAACACAATGTGGCGCTGCGCGTCAAAGAAACCGACGAAGAAGGCATTTTTGAAGTCATGGGCCGCGGCGAGTTGCACCTGACTATTCTGTTGGAAAACATGCGCCGCGAAGGCTACGAGCTGGCCGTTTCCAAGCCCCGCGTGGTGTTCCGCGAAGTCAACGGCGACAAGCACGAGCCTATCGAATTGGTGACCGCCGACATTGAAGAAACCCACCAAGGCGGCGTGATGCAAGCCCTGGGCGAACGCAAGGGCGAGTTGGTGAACATGGAGCCGGACGGCCGTGGCCGTGTGCGCCTGGAATACCGCATTCCGGCGCGTGGCCTGATTGGCTTTACCAACGAGTTTTTGAACTTGACCCGTGGTTCGGGCCTGATTTCCAACATCTTTGACAGCTACGAGCCACACAAGGGTGACATTGGCGGACGCAAAAACGGCGTGCTGATCTCCATGGACGCCGGTGAAATTTTCACTTACGCCCTGGGCAAGCTCGACGACCGGGGCCGCATGTTCGTCAAGGCCAACGACCCGGTGTACGAAGGCATGATCGTGGGCATCCACAGCCGTGACAACGACTTGGTGGTCAACGCCACGCGCACCAAGCAGCTGACCAACTTCCGCGTCTCTGGCAAGGAAGACGCGATCAAGATCACGCCCCCGATTGACTGCACGCTGGAGTACGGTGTGGAATTTATCGAGGATGATGAGTTGGTCGAGATCACGCCCAAGTCCATCCGCCTGCGCAAGCGCTATTTGACCGAGAGCGAGCGCAAGCGCGCGGGACGCTAATCGGCTAACGGGTCGAAGCGGGGCGCAAAGGGCCTAGACTCGACCAGCACAACGCAGCGCCCCTTGGGGCGCTGTTTTTTATGGCGAATGCGGTTTGTTTTAGCCGCGATGCGAAAGGTTTGTACCATGTCTGAGTTTTTGATCACCGAAGTCCGCGGCCAGGTGGGCTTCATCACCTTGAACCGGCCCAAGGCGCTCAATGCCCTGAATCTTGATATGGTGCGCGGCTTGACCCAGGCGCTGCTGGTCTGGGAGCACGACCCGGCGATACAGGCCGTTGCCATTCGCGGCACCAGCAAGTTGGGTAACTTTGGCGGCTTTTGCGCCGGTGGCGACATCCGCTTTTTCCACCAGGCCGCGCTGGGCGGCGACCCGGCGCTGGAGGACTTTTTTACCGAAGAGTACGCGCTCAACCACCTGATTCACCGCTATAGCAAGACCTACATCGCTTTCATGGATGGCATCGTCATGGGCGGGGGCATGGGCATCAGCCAGGGCACGCGCTTCCGCCTAGTCACCGACAACACCAAGATGGCCATGCCCGAGACGCACATCGGTCTGTTCCCGGACGTGGGCGGTGGCTATTTCTTAAGCCGCTGCCCGGGCAGCACCGGCGAGTGGCTGGCGCTGACTGGCGCGGTGCTCAACGCCCAGGGCGCGCTGGAGTTGGGCCTGGCGGACCACTGTCTGGATGCCGGTCGTCTGGATGCGGCATGGGAAGCCTTGGGCAGCTTGCCCGCAGGCGCAGGGCTGGCGCAGTGGCTCGCCGAATTCGCGCTGACGCCGACGGCGCCAAGCGGTGTGGCGCGAGAACGCATTGACCGGGTCTTTTCACTCGCCTCGGTGCCAGAGATGCTGCAAGCGCTGGAGGCCGAAGTCGACGACTGGAGCCAACACACGGCTGTCACCTTGCGCCACCGCTCGCCCCTGATGCTGCACGTGGTGCTGGAGCAAGTGCGCCGCGCCCGCGCCATGGGCTTGGCAGACGATTTGCGCATGGAGCGCGACATGGTGCGCCATTGCTTTTTCACCGCGCACTTGGGGCGCAGCGGCGCAGCCAGCGAAACTGTGGAGGGCATTCGGGCTCTGGCCGTGGACAAAGACCACCAAGCGCGCTGGAACCCGATGCGGGTGGAAGACGTGACACCCGAGATGGTGGCGCCGTTTTTTGTCAGCCCTTGGCCACCGCAGGCGCATCCGCTGCGCGCCTTGGACTGAGGTCCCAAGGGTCCGAGTTGGCAGGTCACCCCGAAAGGTGGTGGCATGCTCCTTAGCGGTGGTGCACCTTCATGGCGCGCTCGACTTCGCGCTTGCCTTCGCGGTCCTTGATGGTGTCGCGCTTGTCGTGCTCGGCTTTGCCTTTGGCCAGGGCGATCTCGCATTTGATTTTGCCGGCCTTCCAATGCAGGTTGATGGGCACCAGGGTGTAGCCTTTTTGCTCGACCTTGCCGATCAGGCGCTCAATTTCGGCCTTGTGCATGAGTAGTTTTTTGGTGCGCACCTTGTCCGGGCTGATGTGGGTGGACGCGGTGCCCAGCGGGTTGATCTGCAAGCCGATCAAAAACAGCTCTTTGTTGCGCACTACCACGTAGCCGTCGGTGAGCTGCACCTTGCCTTCGCGCAGTGATTTCACTTCCCAGCCTTCGAGCACCAGACCGGCTTCAAAGCGCTCTTCAAAAAAGTAGTTGTACGCGGCCTTTTTGTTATCGGCAATGCGGGACGCGGTATCGGGTTTTTTGGCCATGGGAGGGAGGTGGGGATGAAAGACAGTTTCCAAAGAGAGCGTGACTACAATCCCGCACTCCCTATTCTATGAAAACCGTTCACAAGTCCGTCCTGCTTTGGTACAGCCCTGAGGAAATGTACGCCTTGGTCACCGACGTGGACAAATACCCCCAGTTTTTGCCTTGGTGTGACCGCGCAGCCGTGTTGAGCCGGGACGACAGCGGCGTCACCGCCGAAGTGGGCATCGCGTTTGGCGGCATCCACCAGTCTTTCACCACCCGTAATACGCATACAGCGCCCAGCCAGGTGGGTATGGCGCTGGTCAAAGGGCCATTCTCTAAGCTGGATGGGCAGTGGAACTTTTTACCGGTGGGCGATGGGTCGCAGCGGGCTTGCAAGGTCGAACTGTCGCTCCACTACGGCTTTGACAGCGCGGTCCTCGGGCGTCTTGTGGGGCCGGTGTTTGACAAGATTGCAGCGACGCTGGTGGAGGCCTTCGTCAAGCGCGCGCGCCAGGTTTATGGCGAATGAGTCTGACGCCGGCGCGCAGGTCACCGTAACCGTGGTTTACAGCGCCGCACCCCGCACGGCCCAGGAACTCGTCATGCAGTTCCCATCAGGGTGCTTGGTCGCAGACGCCCTGGCGCTGGCCGCACCGCAATTGGGCATCGGTACGGTGCAAATGCCGGAGCTTGGTATTGGCATCTGGGGGAAAAAAGTGGCCCTGCATCACGCCCTGCACGATGCTGACCGGCTAGAGCTGTACCGGCCGCTGACCGTGGACCCCAAGGTGGCGCGGCGTGAGCGCTTTGTTCGCCAAGGTGCGAAGTCAGCGGGGCTGTTTGCGAAGCGACGCGCCAATAGCAAAGCAGGCTACTGAGGGTGCTGGCGTGCGCCTGGCGTGTCGCCTTCGCAGGCAACGCGCCCCATTGCAGAGTGCTGATTGGGCAATTACGACATCCCCGTTTCTTGGTGCGGCAGGGCGCACTGGCTTCAGGGTAAACCCGAGAGACGCAGTGGCAAATCAAGTACGGCAGGTGGCTAGAATCCGTCCTCGCACTGATCGGCGGCCCCGAAACCCTCGGGACTGGCCGATTTTTTGCTATTCAAGCCGTGACACCACCAGTGGTCACAGGCACATCGGTTCACACACAAGAACTTCGCACAAAGGTTTGTAATGGATATTTTTATTCAGCAGGTCATCAACGGCCTGGTACTGGGCAGCATGTACGCGCTCATCGCCTTGGGTTACACCATGGTGTACGGCATCATCAACCTGATCAATTTCGCCCACGGCGAGGTAATGATGGTGGGTGCACTGACCAGTTGGACCATCATCGGGCTCATGCAGGAGTCCATGCCAGCAACACCCGGCTTCGTCATTTTGATCATCGCCTTGCTGATCGCCTGTGTGGTTGCCGCGTCGTTGAACTTCGTGATCGAGAAGAT
>CANFWT010000023.1 GCA_947450895.1 Comamonadaceae bacterium
CAGGGTGGCTTTGTGTTGTCGGGTGTGACGGGTGGCGACCAGGTGGGCTCCAGCGTAGCCAGCGCCGGCGACATCAACGGCGACGGCCTGAACGACCTGATCGTGGGCGCCAAAGGTGTGGATGCCAATGGCAATGACGCCGGCCGCGTCTATGTGATTTTGGGCAACAGCCTAGGCGCTTTGCTCAAAATGCAGCCGGACCAATTAGGTACGGCAGGCGACGACACCCTAACAGCCAACACCGCCAGCGTGCTTTATGGTGGCGCTGGCAACGACCGCTTTGTGCTGGGCAGCGCCATGCTTACTGCCTTAGAAAACCCCATGGGTAGCGGTGGCAACACCATGCAGCTGGCCCGTGTGGACGGCGGCACCGGTGTCGACACGCTCGCGCTGGGCGGCAGCGGACAGCATCTGAACCTCACCCGCATCGCCGATACCCTGGGCAGCACCCGTTTGAACAGCGTTGAGGTGGTGGACCTGACCGGTACCGGCAACAACATGATCACCCCCACGGTAGCTGACGTGGTGGCCATGAGCGGCGTCAACGTGTTCAACACCGGCAATGGCTGGACGGGCACCGGCCTGGGCGCGAGCGTGACGCGCCACCAGTTGCGCATTGACGGCGACGCCGGTGACAGCGTCAACCTGCCCAGCGGCTGGACCAACACCAACAGCACCGCGACTCTGGCGGGTCAGACCTACCAGCTCTACCAGTCTGACAACGGCCTGGCGCAGTTGCTGGTGCAAAGCACTGTGACGGTAGCCAGCGATGTGGCACCCACCCTCAGCAGCGTCGCGCTGGCGGCGGCTAACGGCGCCCAGCAAGCGGGCACCCTCAAAGCAGGTGCCACGGTGACAGCCACGGTGACCTTCAGCGAAGAAGTGATGGTCAATACCAGCGCTGGCAGTCCCACCTTGGCGCTAGAGCTGGGCGGCACCACGGTGCAGGCGGCTTATGCGGGCGTGAGCGGCAAGCAGATGAGCTTCACCACCACCATCGCAGCAGGCCAGATAGACACCGACGGCATTGCGCTGCCTCCCAATGGGCTGACCCTCAATGGGGCGCTGATTGCGGACACCACCGGCAACACAGCCACCGCGCTGACGTACAGCGCCCTGGCCGCCAACAGCAGCCTCAAGGTGGACGCCTTTGCCGCCACGCCCAACGCCACTGCGCTGGCAGGCGTGCTGAGCGCGCCTACCAACACTGAGGTTGGAGCCACGGTGGAATACCGTATCAAAACGCAGGCAGGTACTTTTGGAAACTGGGGCAACACTTTTGCCCAGCCCGCCACTGACGGCACGGCCGACGGCCGTTACCAGGTGGAAGTGCGCCAGACCGATGCAGTCGGCAACGTGTCTGGCGTGCAGGCGCTGACGCTGGATGTGGGTCGGTTTTACGTACCCATCGAAACGTCAGATTTAGCCGCCGGTGTGGGTGGTTTTGTCATCAACGGGCAAAACGGACAGTACCGAAGCGGCAGCAGCGTGAGCGGTGCGGGTGACGTCAACGGCGACGGCTTGGCCGACTTGATCATAGGCGCCGAGCTTGCCAACAGCTACGCAGGTGGCAGCTATGTGGTGTTTGGCCAAAGCACGGGCGCTGGCGTGAATTTGTCGGCCATCGCTGGCGGCACAGGCGGCTTTGAGATCAACGGGATTTACCAGAATGACCGCAGCGGCGGAAGTGTGAGCGCGGCGGGCGACGTGAACGGTGACGGCTTGGCCGACCTGATTGTGGGGGCCATCCTAGCCGATTCAGCAAAGGGACAAAGCTACGTTGTTTTTGGCAAGAGCACAGGCTTTCCCAGCGTAAATTTGACCGACGTAGTGAAAGGCAATGGTGGTTTTGCGATCAATTCGGTGTCGAACCAAGATCACGTGGGTGGGAGCGTAAGTGCGGCGGGCGACGTGAACGGTGACGGCTTGGCGGACCTGATTGTTGGCGCAGAAGGTGCGAACACACAAGCGGGCCGCAGCTATGTGGTTTTTGGTAAGAGCTCAGGGTCTGCGGTTGACTTGGCCGCGGTGGCACTCGGCAGTGGCGGCTTCGTGATCAAAGGCTATTGCGGAGAACAGGGCAATACCAACGACCCCTCCGCTTATAGGGGCGACCAAAGTGGACACCGCGTCTCCAGCGCGGGCGACGTAAACGGGGACGGTCTGGCCGATTTGATCGTGGCGGCCAGCGGTGCTGGTCGCAACTACATAGTGTTTGGTAAGACCACGGGCGACGGCATTGATCTATCGGCGGTGGCTCAAGGCGTGGGCGGCTTTGTGATTAATGGCTCCTCCTTGTCTGGTGCCTTCGAAAGTATCAGCGCTGCAGGCGATGTGAACGGCGATGGGCTGGCGGATGTGATCATGGGCGGGGGAACGTACAGTCCGCAAAGTTACGTGGTTTTTGGCGACAGTACTGGCACCGGCACCGTCGAATTGTCCACAGTGGCTAGCGGTTCCGGTGGCTTTGCCATCAACGGCTACGCCGGCAATGTGTCTGGCGCTGGTGATGTGAATGGCGACGGTCTGGGCGATGTGATCGTTGGTTCAGGTGCTTGGGGCCTCAATCCTAGTAAAAGCTACGTGGTGTTTGGCAAGACCACAGCCCCTGCCATCGATCTTTCGGACGTGGCCACAGGGCAGGGCGGTTTTGCCATCAATGGTGACTCTATCGGGGACAGTGTCAGCGCCGCCGGCGATGTAAACGGCGACGGTTTGGCCGACCTGATTGTGGGCGCGCCGATGGCTGCCTCTTATAACGGCCGCAGCTATGTCATTTTCGGGAGCACCAGCGGCGCATTCAACAAAACCGCCGTGGACTGGGTGGGCACCGATGGCGACGACAGCCACAATGACATGGGCTCGGCCAGCACGCTGGCGGCTGGTGCGGGCAACGACACACTGACGGCCACCGCGGCGAGCGTCTTGCTAGGCGGCACGGGCAACGACACCTTCACCATCAACGCGGCCATGGTCACAGCCTTGCAGTCGCCCCTGGGCAGCGGCGGTAACACGGCGCAATTAGCCCGCATCGACGGCGGAGGCGGCATAGACACCATCGGTCTGTTGGGTGAGAACTTGACGCTGGATCTGACCCTTGTAGCCAATCAGGCGGCTAGCAACCCCGACGGTGGCAGCCGCATCGACAGCATCGAAAAAATCGACCTTACCGGCACGGGCACGCACTACAACGGGATCAAGCTGACGGCGAAGGATGTGCTGGACATGGGCTCGGCCAACCTCTTTCAGGGCACGGGCCGTCAGCAGTTGCTGGTCAAGGGTGATTCGGGCGATTGGGTGGATCTGGCCGATGGCCAAGACACCGCGGGCTGGACGCATGCGCAGACCGACGTGACGATCGATTCGGTCAGCTATGCGGTGTGGAACAACAATACCAGCCTGGCCACGCTGTATGTGCAGGTGGGCTTGGTGGTGATTTGAGGATGGCCAAGCATTTAAAGCAATAAATGTCAGACATCAAAAATGCAGTTCCAGAAGCTGCCGCACCGTATTTCAACGCTGGCAATGCCGCGTGGCGTGTGCAAGACTGGGCAGGTGCTTTGGCCGGGTACGAGGCGGCTTTGGCGGTCGAGCCCACCTCAGCATTGGCACTGCTGGGCCGTGCCCGTGCGCTGGTGCGCATGGGCCAGTGGATGCCCGCGCGCGAGGCATTTGCCGCTGTCTTGCGGCTAGAGCCCGGGCAATACAGCGCCTGGCTCGAAGCCGGCCACCTGTGCCGCCAGATGGGCGAGTTGCGCCAAGCCGCTGCGGCCTACCAGCGCGCCATAGACGCAGCGCCCCAGCGCTACGAGGCGCCCCTGGCCATGGCGCGGGTGCTGCACCAGTTGGACCAGAAGCCCCTGGCGGCCCAAGCCTTTGAGCAATCCATGGCCCATGCCCGCGCCAGCGGGCAGGCCCTGCTGCCCTCGGACGTGGCGCACCGCATGGGGCAATACCTGCTGGAGCTGGGCGACAACCACGCAGCGGTGCAGGTGCTGCGCCTGGCTTTGCAGGAGCTGTCCGGTCAGGCGCAAAACGCCGTGTCAGCAGCCGCCCAAGCAAGCCGCGACCACTCGGCGCCCCTTCCCAATCCAGAGGCCGAACTCCATATCGACCTGGGCGATGCGCTGCTGCGCTTAGGCCAGCAGACGGCGGGCTTGCAGGCGCTCACCCACGCCTCGGCCTCTGCCCTGGAGACCACTTTGGCCCGCCTGGCCGCCATGGCGTTTCGACACAACCTGTGGCAAGAAGCGTTGATGGTGCTGCGCAAATGTGTGGATCTCTTTCCCCACAGCCCCACGGCCCGCTGGAACTTGGCCCATCTGCTGGCGGAGAGCTGGCAAATGGACGAGGCCGAGCAGGTGCTCCAAGAGGCCGAAGCGCTGGGCCCCATGCCCGGAGCCAAAAGCATGCGCGCCTCCATTGCCGGGCGGCAGGGCGACGCGGACACGGCGCTGCGCCTGTACCGCGAGCTGGCGTCAGAAGCGGGCGAGCAGGGCATGTTTGCCTCCAGCTCGGCCATGTCCTCGCTTTACAGCGACCAGCTGTCGGCCCAAGAAGTGGCCGACTTGCACCGCGCGCTGTTTGCCCCCCTGGGACAGGGCGCGCGTGCGCGTGAGAGCTTTGTGCGCGCGCCGCTGGCCGGGCGGCGCATGAAGTTGGGGCTGGTGAGCGCGGATTTTCACCACCAGCACCCGGTCAACATCTTCATGCAACCGGTGCTGCGTGAGATCGACCGCAGCCGCTTTGAGGTGTTTTTGTACTTCACCGGCGTGAGCTACGACGACCAAACCCGATTGGCCCAGCAGCGCATAGAGCACTGGGTGGAGGCCACAACGCTCAACGACACGCAACTGGCCAAGCGCATAGACGCCGATGGCATTGACCTGTTGCTTGACCTGGCCGGCCACACCGGGCAGCAGCGCATGGCCTTGTTTGCCAAGCGTGCAGCACCGGTGCAAGCCACGTATTTGGGTTACCCCGGCTCCACCGGTGTGCCCAACATGGACTGGGTACTAGGCGACGAGGTGGTTACACCCCAGGGCAGCGAGAGCCTGTGTTCCGAGCGCATTGCCCGCTTGCCGGGCACGGTGTTTTGTTTTGCGCCCGAGGTGGATTACCCCTACCCGGCTTTGCCGGACGCGGTGGCCCAGCGACCGTTGACTTTCGGCTCGTTCAACAACGTGCCCAAACTCACGCCGCGCACCTTGGCACTGTGGGCCAATATCTTGGCCGCCGTGCCCCATGCGCGCTTGCTGCTCAAAGCGCCGAGTTTTGCCGATGCTGGCGCGGTGCGTTTGTTTGGCCAGCGCTTGCAAGAACTGGGCGTTGATTTGGTGCGGGTGGAGTTTCGCGGCCCCACGGGCCTGACCGACATGATGGCCGAATACGCCGACGTGGACATTGCGCTGGACCCGGTGCCCTACAACGGCGGTACTACCAGCTTGCAGGCGATGTGGATGGGCGTGCCGGTGGTGACGCAGCGGGGCTCCCACTTTGTTTCGCGCATGGGCGCGAGTTTCATGACGGCTGCAGGCTTGCCCGAATGGGTGGCTGATGACGATGCGGGCTATGTCGCCGTGGCCAATGCAATGGCCAAAGACAGGCTGGGGCTGTTGGCGCTTAAGCGCAGCTTGCGCCAGCGCTTGCAGGAGCGCCCCGCCTGGGACGTGGTGGCGCACACGCGGGCCATGGAAGCGGCCTTTGAGCGCATGGTGGGCGGCGTGGCGCAGGATTGACGAGAGTGGGCTGCGCTTGCACGTGCCCAGGAAATTTTTTGCCGACTGCACCCTGCGCGTGACCCAGCCGCGCGAACCCTGCTTCAAATTCAACGTGGCCATGGGCTTTAACCAGGCGTCCAAGCTAATGGCGCAGACCGGCTTGTGCGGCTTCGATTTGGCAGTGGACCAGCCCGGCACCGTACAAGCGGGTAAATGGGGTACGCTGCTGCCCGGCCCCCGGCGGGCGAGCATTCCAGAGCGATTTCAGGCCAAGCTGTTCAAGCACCTGCGCTGAGTGGGCTCTTATAGTGTGGTCCAGCCGCCGGTGCCCTCAGGTTTTTTGCAAATTTTCTTGACGCGAAATTTTTTGTATATACGATAATTTAGTGCGCTACGAATTCGACCCCAGCAAAGACCAAAGCAACCTGACAAAGCACGGCTTGTCTTTGTCTTGTGCGCAGGACTTTGAATGGGACACCGCCATGGTTAGCGAGGACACGCGCAAGACTTACGCTGAAACAAGGTTTCAAGCCACCGGTTACATCGGCTACCGTTTGTGCGTCATGATTTATTGCCAACGCGCGGGCAGCATTCGTGTCATCAGCCTGCGCAAGGCCAACCGCCGAGAGGAAAAACGATATGCCCAGGCTTAAAACGGGGCACATAAGCCCAAGCACCGACGAGGATGCAGCCATTAATGCAGCCATCGCCGCTGACTCAGAAAACCCGGAGTGGATGGCCGAAGACTTCGCCCGCGCGCGCCCGGCCAGTGAAGTGCTACCGCCCGAACTGTATGCAGCACTGATTGCCAAACGCCCACGCGGGCGACCCAAGACGGATGACGCCAAGGTATTCACCGGCATCCGGCTTGACGCAGATCTGCTTGAAGCGTTTAAAGCCACCGGCAAGGGCTGGCAAACCCGTGTGAATGCCGCCCTGCGCCAATTCATTACCGAGCACCCGCTCGGTCGTTAAGCCAGCGGCCTCAAGCCGCCACATTGCACTCCCGCCGTAGCAGCGCCAGGGCGTCGTGCAGCGCGTAATCGGCGTCGCTGCGCAGGGTGGGCAGGGCTTCCTCTAAGAAGGATTGCCACATGTCCACATAGTCGGCCTGAAACTGCGCTGGGGCGTGGTCATACACAAAGGCCACGGCGGCGTCGGATTGCAGGCCGGACTTGCGGATTTTGCGCACAAGGGTACTGGCGGCTTTCTCGGTGAGCAGCGTTTTGGGTGCGCTGCCAGCGGCCACGCATAGCAGCAGCGTGAGCAGCGAGCCTTCGTCTTCATGGCCGCCGGTGGTTTTGGCCCAAGTCGCGGACACGCTGCGCTCGTAGTCGTCCACTTCAGCCAGCGCGTCGTCCAGCCAGAAATAGCGGCCCAAAAAGGCGGGGGTTTGGTCGAACAGCTTTTTGGGCGTGGCGGCGGCGTCCATGATGCGCGGCCAGTCGGCCAGCACGGACTGAAGCAGGGCTTCAACCGCTGGCTGCCAGGGCGCGGGCAGGCCCTTGGGCATGGCGAGCGGCGGCAGCTGGCCGCCAGCCGCGTATTTTTTGCGCAGCGCGGTGATGAGTTGGTTGAAGCCTGGCCAGTCCGGCATTTCGGTGCGCTTGCTCAAACCCAGCAGCAAGGCGGTGCGGATGACGGCTTCGGCGTCCTTGCCTTCTTCTTGCAGGGCGTCGATGTCCAGCTCGTACTGCGCGGCGCACCAGATGGCGGCGTCCACCACGTCGGCCACGTGCTTGCGTTTGGCGTATTCGGCTTGGTATTCGGCGTAGCTTTTGAGCGTCCAGCGCTCCAGCACCGGGATGTGTTCGTCCGAGAAGCTGCGCGCATCCGCCATACCAAAGTGGGTGTTTTGCGGCATGACGATCAGCGCCTTGAGCAGGTCTGAGCCGCCCTTGGAGCGCGAGAGCAGCGAGTGCTCGCGCAGCGCCTGCGCCGCCGCCTGCAAGTCACCGCCGCTGCTGTGTTGCAGGTTCAGGCTGATGAGGTTGATGATGCGGTCTTTGGCCTTTTCCAGTTCGGGGCGCAAAAACTCGCTGCCAAAGTAGCGTGCGATTTGCACCATGCCCTTTGGGCCATCGGCGCGGATAGCGGCCAGCTTGTCAGCGTCAATCAGGCCGTGTTGCAGGCCGTGGGCCAGCGCTTTTTCAAAAAAGGGGCGCTCGTCAAACAGCGCCATGCCGCTCGTGGCGGACGGGGTTGCGTCTTTCATGGTGGTGCGTGGCTGCGGCTTAAATGGCCGATTCTTCGTCCGCGTCCAGCCCTTCGCGGGCGGCAGGGGTGGCTTTGCCGCGGTCGGTGTCGCCGGTCTCGACCTTACCGTCGTCTTCCAGCTCGTCTTCCTCGCCCAGGCCCAGGTCATGGGCGCGGGCTTTGGCGCGCAGCACCAGCAGCATTTCAATAAACAGGTCGGGCAGCTGGTAGCGCAGGGTGAAAGCCATTTGCATCCAGTCCTGGTCGGCCACTTCGTCTTCGTCCAGGCGGGCTTTGGCGTAGGCGTTGGCGTACAGGTCGGCCTCAGACAGCATGTCGCCGTCGTCTTCGACCGTTTCAAAGTGGCCGGTGCGGGCAAAGGCTTCCACGCGGCTCCAGCGCTCGGCAAAGTAGTCGGCCAGCGCTTCGCTGCCGCCTTCTAAGTCGCCAATGGCGGTTAAAAACGCCACCGGGTCGCCATCGGCACGAAAGATGACCGAATTGACCATGCCGCGCAAATGCGTGCGGCTCAGGTCTTTGTATTGCTTCTCAATGACGACCGCACGGGCAAACTGGGCAGGCGTGACGAGCAGGTTGATGACGGACTCTTTGGAGTCGTCGTACTCCCGCATCACCGCCAGAATGTCCTTGGGCGGTAGCTGCTCCAGCACCACCAGCAAGGCGCCGTCGCCCTCGGCGTCGGCCAGTTCCACCAGCGCGGACTCGGCGCCCACGATGTCGCCAGCGGCAATCAGGCTTTGGGTTTTGGCAATCAGGGCGAGGTGGTTCATGGCGTGGTCCTTGGTATTTGCGTGCGAAGGGGGTCAGTCTTTGCGGTCAAAGCCTTGTTCGACCATCCAGTCCTGACCGGCTTCTTCGCGGGCGCGGGCGTCTTTTTCTTCTTCGTCTTCGCCGTCATGGTCGCCGTCGGCGTCTTTTTCGGCGTCCTCGTCGTCGTCCTCGCTGTGGTCCTTGGCGCTAGCACGTTCGGGCTTGGCAAACAGGTATTCCAGGCCTGCGGCCACGGTCAGCAGCCACTCGCCCATGGGTTCCTTGCACAACTCGTCGGCCAGTTGCTGCGCCCAGGGTTCGAGCGCGATGGCGTCGCTCAAAGTGTCCCAGGCGGGGAATTCGTCGGACTCCAGGCTGAGCACATGCTCCATGAGCGCCGGGTTCTTGAATCGAAAGCCTTGGTGGAACACCACGGACACCATTTCCGGGCTGAGTTCCATCATCTGGCGCAGAAAAGTCAGCTCTTTGCGCCGTGCGGCAAGGCGCTGGCGTAGCACGTTTTTGCCCTCCGAATCGAAGGTCATATCGTCAATCTCAGAGGCGTAGGCCGAGCACAGCTGGCCAAAAAAGGAGGAGGTTTGCATCAGTCAGGTCTCAAGGTGTTTCAGTGATCCGGGACAGGTAGTTGCCCCAGATGTCGCGCGCGGTTTGCAGCGGGTCGTCGAGCAGGTTGCGTCGGCGGTTGTCGTCATAGGCCTGGCGCTTGTCGTCATCGGACAGCACTTCGTAGGCCTCTTGCACCGCCCGAAAGCGCGCCGGTGCGTCGGGGCTGGCGTTGCGGTCGGGGTGGTAGTGGGCAGCCAGCCGCCGAAACGCGGTTTTGATGTCGGCGGTGCTGGCGCTGCTGGGCACGCCAAGGGCGCTGTAGAAGTCCGTCATAACCGCCTATTGTCGCCGCCTTTACCCTGGCGCGCCATGGTTGCGCCGGCTTGCACCCCCCCATGGGGCGCGACTGATTACACTCACGCACCAGCACACGCTTACCAAGGGGAAACAGCGATGGGTATTTCTGCAGTTCGAAGCGCGCCTTACACCCCGGTCCAAGCCCCTAAAACGCAGCGCATGGACACCCAGCACGCACTGGAGTCGCGCCAGGCCAGGCAGGTGAGCCAGCCCACGCGCATGGCCAGCAGCCAGGTGTCCGCCGTGTCGCCCCGGCACGATGCTTCCCCCCCCAGAGACAAGGGCAGCCGCGTCGACGTTCGTGTCTGAGCAAGCGGCGCTTGCGGCCGAAGTGGCCACACCCAAACCCAGGTTTTAGGGCGCCATCACCGTGCGAAGATGGGCAAGCCAGGTCAGCCGCAGATGCACAAATGGCTGGCCCGCCCATAGCTTTCCAAGCGCACCTGCCCGCGCTGGCGGTCCTCCTTGCGCTTATCAGCCAGTCGGTGAAGCCCACGCCGGTGCACGGCTTGGCGGCGGCTTTGGTCTGCTGGGGCAGCGGCAAGGAGGCCAAGTCCCGCACAGGGTCCTGGGCGCGTACTTGCAGTGCCACGGCGTGCGCAAAGCAGTTGACTAGCCCGGCGCGCCGATAGCGGGGCATGCCGCGCTCATGATGCGCGCGGCGCCAATGGCACCCTCGCGCACGTTGCGCAAAAACATAGCCCCGAATTGGGCCTGGTTTTGAGGTGGATCTGCCTGGGCCGGCGCTTTGGCCACGCGCTGTAACACATCGCCAGCACCGGTTTCGCCGTCCTTGGGGTATGTTCCTCGGATAGGGTCCTCGATGGTCTCTTGCACGGCAAGCGGGTCCCGGCTCTGGCGGGCCGTGTGCTTTATAGGGTCCATTCCTGCAGCGGCGTTGGAGGGATTGCACCCAGCATCCATTGCAAGAGCTCGTGCACGCTGCGAATCTGGTCGCCAAAGGGCAGGGCGCCCGCGCCCCGAAAGAACAGGCCTTTGTGCACATTGCCCTCCACAGCGTGGCCGAGTTGCTGGTCGATGCAAAACTGGCCAATACTGGCGTCCCCATCGCGCAGGCCGCAGTGGGCCAGGCAGTCAAAAGACATATTGCATTTTTTCTTCAGGTGTGCGGCGGCTTTGAGCTGGGGCTCAATGCGCAGGTATTTGTTCAGCCACGGCGTGCGCACCGCGCGTGCAGGCAAGCCCGAGACGCTGACAAACTCCACCATGTCCTGCGGCTTGGCGTCAGCCAGCACGCGCTTGAATGCGAGTGCTGCATCGCATTCCTGGGTGACGGCAAAGGCGCTACCGAGTTGAACCGCTGATGCGCCCAGGCTTTGCAAGCGAGCAATGTCCGCCTGGCACGAAATGCCACCGGCAACAATCAGCGGAATACGGCCTTCCAGCCCTGCGGTTTTGAAAAACGCCAGCACCTGGGGCACCACCACCTCAAAATCAAAGCGCGTATCCGCCAGGTCGGCCACGCTGGTAGCGCCAAGATGCCCCCCGGCCAGGCGCGGGTGCTCGATCACCACTGCATCGGGCAGGCGACCGCGCTTTTCCCACTTGCGCACCACCAGCTGCACGCCCCGGGCGTCGGACAGAATGGGGATCAGTGCCGTGTCCGGAAAGTCGCGCGCAAGTTCGGGCAAATCCAGCGGCAAACCGGCACCCACCACCAATGCGTCGGCGCCGCTCTCCAAGGACTGGCGCACATAAGCTGCGTATTGGCTCAGCGCCTTCATGACGTTGACCGCCACCACGCCGTGGCCTTGTGAGAGCTTTTTGGCGCGCTGAATTTCGCGGTCCAAGGCGACCAAGTTGGCCGCATCAATGGTCTGGGCTGCGTCGGGCTCTTTGTCCAAGTGGCCGGTGCGCTCCATCAGGTCGGGATGCAGACGGCGCAAGTCCACCGAAGAAATGGTGCCAAAACCGCCCTCGCGCGCCACGCTGCCCGCCAGTCCACCGGCAGAAACGCCCACGCCCATGCCGCCTTGCACCACGGGTATCAGCGTACGACCCCGCAAGGGCCAGGTTTTCAGTCCTGATTGGGCACAAAGCGCCAGCAAACCGGCAACGACGCTACGCCCATCCTGTGCAAAATATTCCATGCGTACCCGCGTTTTAAAGGCACGTTGGCCCGATAAGGCAAAAGCTTAGGGTAGGGAGGCCGCCATGGATGCGACTGGTTCGCATTAGATCGACCGAAATCACGGGTGTTTGATCACCGTCAAGTGAGGGGAACATTTGCCGACACGGCCCATGGGCCTGTGGTGCGCAGGCGCTCGACCCGGGAACGCGCGGGCAGTAGCGGGCCAGCACGGGACGCAGCGCTCTATCATGGGAGCTTTACTGAGCTGGGGAGCATCCAAACCGTGCGATTGAACTGGAGCCGTGTGCTGCGCACGCTGCTATTGCTGCTGGTGGGCCTTTGCGGGGTGGGCACAGCGCTGTGCTACTGGTGGGTCAACCAGCCCTTGCGCTTGGCTGCGCCTTTGGTAGACCTGTGGGTAGAGCCGGGTGCGAGTCCGAGGGAGGTGGCGGTGTTGGTGGCGAAAGCCGGAATTCAGGTGCAGCCGCCCCTGCTGTACGGGTGGTTTCGGCTCTCGGGCCAGGCGCGTCAAATTCGGGCGGGGAGTTATGAGTTTGAGGGCGTGGTCACCCCGCGCAGCCTGCTGCAAAAGCTGGTGCAAGGCGATGAAGCCTCGCGCAGCGTGACGCTGGTAGAGGGCTGGACCTTCCGGCAGGTGCGCCAGGCGCTGCTGAAGGCGGAGAATCTGCGGCCGGAAGCGGCGGCGCTGAGCGACGCGCAGCTGATGGAACTGCTCGGTCGCGCCACGTTGGCGCCCGAAGGGCGGTTTTTTCCGGACACTTACACCTATTCCAAAGGGTCGTCCGACATTGCGGTGCTCAAGCGTGCCCTGCGTGCCATGGACCAGCGCTTGGGCGCTGTGTGGGCCCAGCGCAATCCCAAATTACCACTGCAGTCGCCCGACGAGGCACTTGTCTTGGCCAGCATCATCGAAAAAGAGACCGGCCGAACCAGTGACCAGGCCCAAATTTCTGCCGTGTTCAACAACCGGCTAAGCATTGGCATGCGCTTGCAGACCGATCCGAGCGTTATTTACGGCCTGGGCGCCCGGTTCGACGGTAATTTGCGCAAGGTGGATTTGCTGACCGACACGCCCTTCAACACGTACACCCGTGCGGGGCTGCCACCCACGCCGATCGCAATGCCTGGACGCCTGGCCTTGGGTGCTGCAGTGCATCCGGCGGCCTCTAAAGCGCTGTATTTTGTGGCCCGCGGCGACGGCAGCAGTGTGTTTAGCGAAACGCTGGAGGCCCACAATCGTGCAGTCAACCAGTACCAGCGCGGAAAATAGCCCCCATGAACGGTTTATTCATTAGTTTTGAAGGCATCGACGGTGCCGGCAAGTCCACCCACATTGCGGCTTTGGCGCAGGCTTTCGAGGCGCAGGGCAGGGCGGTCACCCTCACCCGAGAGCCCGGCGGCACGCCCCTGGCCGAAACGCTGCGCAATTTGGTGCTCCATGAGCCGATGGACGCTTTGACCGAGTCGCTCCTGGTATTTGCGGCGCGGCGTGACCACATCCAGCGTGTGATTGCTCCCGCTTTGGCCCAAGGCCGCGTCGTCGTGTGTGACCGGTTTACGGACGCCACCTTCGCCTACCAGGGCGGTGGGCGTGATTTTGACTGGGAGGTGCTGCGCATGCTGGAGCGTTGGGTGCAAGCGCGCCAAGAGCCTCAAAGCCCCGGCCTTCCCGAACTGCTGCAACCCGATTTAACCCTGTGGTTTGACTTGCCTGCCGCGGTCGCAGCGCAGCGACTGGTAGGTGCCCGCGTGCCCGACAAGTTTGAATCCCAGCCCGGTGCATTTTTTGAGAAGGTGTCCGCCGCTTATGGCCTCCGCTGCGCGCAAAGCCCCGCGCGATTTGCGCGTATTGATGCCCAAAGCAGCCCGCAAACGGTATGGCGCGACGTACTGGCTGCGGTGCGCTCCAAGGGCTTGCTCGCATGACGGCGCCCATGCCTGAGGGCGACAGCGCGCGGCGCCCGCCTTGGATTGCCGCGCAAACGGCCGACTTATTGGGCCAAAAAGGCCACGCTTGGTTGCTGTTCGGACCTTCTGGATTGGGCCAATATGCGTTGGCGCTGGAGCTGGTGCGCGCCTGGCTGTGTGAACGCCTCAGCCCTCAGGGCGCCTGTGGCCAGTGCAGTAGCTGCCACGCCATTGAGGTGCGCACGCACGCGGACTTGTGCGTACTCATGCCAGAGACCTCGATGCTGGCACTGGGCTGGCCGCTGAGTGAAAAAGCCCAGGGCGAAATTGACGACAAAAAGCGCAAACCGAGCAAAGAGATTCGGGTAGACGCCATGCGCGATGCGGTGGAGTTCAGCCAGCGCACCAGCGCACGCGGGCGGGGCAAAGCGGTGCTGGTTTTTCCCGCCGAGGCGATGAACACGGTAACCGCCAACGCCTTGCTCAAAACCTTGGAAGAACCCCCGGGTGATGTGAAGTTTGTACTGGCCACCGAGTCAGCCCACCACCTGTTGCCCACCATACGCAGCCGCTGCATGGGCCACAGCATGCGCTGGCCCGACGCGGTCGCGAGCCAGCAATGGCTGCAGGCGCAGGGGCTCACCACGGCCGCGGCCCAGCAGGCGCTTCGGGCCAGCGGGGGACGGCCCGAGGATGCTTTGGACCATGTGCGGTCCGGGCGCGACCCTGGCGCGTGGTCGGCATTTCCAAAAGCGATGGCCCGTGGTGACTTGGGTTTTGTGCGCGACTGGGGGCCTGCAGAGTTGCTCCAAACTCTGCACAAGCTGTGCCACGACCTACTGGCGGTGGCGGTGGGCGCCGCTCCGCGTTTTTTCGCTGTGGAGGATTTGGCAAAAGGCCCGTCGGTCGAAGTGCTGTCGCAGTGGAGCCAATGGCTGCAAAGCCAGCAACGCACCATTGACCACCCATTCAACCCCGGCCTGCTGCTTGAAACCATGGTGATGCGGGCGCAGCAAGTGCTGGCTGCCCCGGTGCGTTAGTATTTGCGCTGTTCCGAACTAGCACATGAGCACCTCACCCAGTTTTTCGCCCTCTGGCAGCCCACCTGTCTGGTCTGATTCCGTTTTGGCGTCTGCGGCTTCGCGCCCCAGCGTTGTGCAGCTGACGATCAAGGACAAGTCGTCCTTGTTTTCCGCCTACATGCCGCTGCTCAAAGACGGTGGCATTTTTATACAAACCTCCCGTGACTACGCCTTGGGAGACGAGTTGTACCTGCTGCTGACGCTGCCAGAAGACCCTCAGCGCTACGCCGTAGCTGGATTGGTCGCTTGGGTGACGCCTGCCAACACCCTGACCGGACGCACACAGGGCGTGGGGATTCGCTTCCCCAGTGATGCCCGGGGTGCTGCGGTCAAGCGCAAGATAGAGGACAGTTTGGGCGCATTGCTGCTGTCGGACCGCCTTAATTTGACGGTGTGACGGTCTCACGCATGTTTACTGACTCCCATTGCCATCTGAATTTTCCCGAACTCAGCTCTGACTTAAGCCGGATCCGGGACGCCATGGCCCAGGCCCAAGTCAGCCGCGCCTTGTGTATTTGCACCACGCTGGAAGAGTTTTCCGACGTCCACCGCCTGGCCCTGGACTATGACAATTTTTGGGCCACCGTGGGCGTTCACCCTGACAACGAGGGTGTCACCGAGCCCAGTTTGGATGACCTTTTGCAGCGCGGCAATTTGCCCCGTGTGGTAGCGGTCGGTGAGACCGGACTGGACTACTACCGGCTAAACGGACGCAGCGCGGCTGATATGCACTGGCAGCGCGAGCGTTTCCGCACCCATATCCGTGCGGCGCAGGCCTTGCATAAACCCTTGGTCATACATACCCGCAGCGCTTCGGATGACACCCTGGCCATTCTTCGGGAAGAGGGGGAAGACGGGCGCGCTGGAGCTGCGGGCGGCGTATTTCACTGCTTCACGGAAACAGCCGCAGTGGCCGAAGCAGCGCTTGCCTTGGGTTTTTACATTTCTTTTTCGGGCATCCTGACTTTCAAAACGGCCCAGGAGCTGCGGGACGTGGCGGCATGGGTCCCGATGGACCGCATGCTGATTGAAACAGACAGCCCCTATCTGGCGCCTGTGCCCTTTCGCGGCAAGACCAATAACCCTTCGTACGTGCCCCACGTGGCGCACCAAATTGCGGCGCTGCGTGGTTGCAGCGTGGAGACGGTGGCGGCGGCTACCAGTGCCAATTTCACCCGGCTTTTTAGCGGCGTGGCGCTATAAAGTCTCATGCAAAACTTGAGGTTTCTGCTATACGCCATTGTTTTAATTGGTTTTTCTTTGGCGGGCGCTGGTTCTTACGAGGATTTTTTCACCGCCATCACCCAAGACGATGAGAGCAAGCTGCGGCAGTTGGTGGTGCGTGGGTTTGACGTCAATACCATCGGTCCCAGCAGATTGCACGGCCTGTTGATGGCCATCCGTCAGCCGTCTCCCAAGGCGGTTGCGGTGCTGCTGAGGTCGCCAGGCATTCAGGCGGAGGTTCGCAACGCCAACGATGAAAGCGCTTTGATGCTGGCCGCGCTTGCCGGTATGCGCGAAGCTTGTGAGCAGCTGATTGCGCTGGACGCGGATGTCAACAAGACCGGCTGGACGCCTTTGCACTATGCGGCTACTGGTGGGCACGATTCCATCGTGCGCTTGCTTCTCACGCATTTTGCGTACATCGACGCCGAGTCACCCAACGGAACGACGCCGCTGATGATGGCTGCGCGCTACGGCAATGCGACGACGGTCGCGTTGCTGATGGATGCCGGCGCTGATTTGCAGCTGCGCAATGCAGCGGGGCTCAATGCTTTGGATTTCGCGCGGATCGGCGAACGTGAGGCGGCGTACAAGCTATTGTTCGCGCGAATGGGTGTGGCCGCCACGCCTTGAGCCGTATTATCTCACCACAAGCCTTACTGCATACGATGTATATTATGTTAATAAAACATCAGCAGTTTGGCACGCAGTGGCGCAAATTCTGGCACTTATATTGCTAGATAAAAACTGAGAGGTAAACGTCACAAAGTTAATCACACGCCACCAGTCATACAAGACAGCTAGGGTTCCGGAGCCGCGGATGCGGTTTGACTGGTCCGAGAGCGGTCGGCTGCACTTGTAGTGCGGCTCCACGGAGGGACAAAAGCCCGGGAGATCACGGTTAACGCCGACGGATATCTCGCGTATTTTTGTTACCAACGGAGCCTGACTTGCCACAAACACCATCCCCGGGGATTTCCATCCCTTTGGCGCAACCCAGCATTTGGGGCATTGCCGCCCGCATCACTCGCACGCAGTACTGGCTGTTTGCCGGTCTGGGCTTGATCTCGCCCCTGTTGGGCTGGGCCTGGCTCTCCGGCTCGGGCTTGATTGACCCCATTTTTCTTCCGGGACCGGTCCAAGTGTTCACGCGCCTGCTGGGCTGGCTGGTGGAGGATGACCTCTGGGGCGACACCTTGATTAGCATGTACCGCGTGATGGCGGGCTTTGCGCTGTCGGCGGTGATCGCCCTGCCCTTGGGCTTGTTGATTGGCGCGTTTAAGCCGGTGGAAGCGGTGCTCGAGCCGCTGACCGATTTCATACGCTACATGCCGGCCGTGGCCTTTATCCCGCTGGTGATGTTGTGGTTAGGCATTGGCGAGAGCGCCAAGATTTCCATCATCTTTATCGGCACTTTTTTCCAGATGGTGCTGATGGTGGCTGAAAACGTGCGCCTGGTGCCCAGCGCACAAATTGAGGCGGCCCAAACCATGGGAGCCACGCGCGGCGAGATCATCAAGCTGGTGCTTTTGCAGTCCGCCAAACCTGCCATTTTGGACACCTTGCGGCTGACCATGGGCTGGGCCTGGACCTACCTGGTGGTGGCCGAACTGGTGGCGGCCAATTCCGGCCTGGGTTACTCCATCTTGAAGGCGCAGCGCTTTCTCAAGACCGACACCATTTTTGGCGGAATCATCCTGATCGGGCTGATCGGCCTGCTGATGGACCAGGCCTTTCGCTGGCTGCACCGCCGCTCCTTCCCCTGGCTCCACGCGCAAGGCTGAATCTATGTCCAAAGTTCACATTCAGCAGCTCGGCAAGGTGTTTGGCGCCGCCAGCACCAATGCAGTGCCTGCGCTGCAAGACGTCAATTTGTCAGTGGAAGACGGCGAATTCGTCACGCTGGTCGGCGCGTCCGGCTGCGGCAAATCTACCCTGTTGCGCATTCTTGCGGGGCTGGAGCACCACACCAGTGGCTCCGTGCACTGCAATGGTGCAGCCATAACAGGCCCGAGTGCCGACCGGGCCATGGTTTTTCAGCACTACAGCCTCTACCCCTGGCTCAATGTGATGGACAACATCAAGTTCAGTCGGCGCCTGCGGGTGAACCGCGAGGACCTTAGCTCCTCCGACGTAGAGGCGGCTTCCGGCCGCGCCGACGCCTTGCTGGACCTGATTGGCCTGAGCAAAGTGGCCAAGTCCTATCCCAACCAATTGTCTGGCGGCATGCAGCAGCGCGTGGCCATTGCCCGGGCGCTGATGGGCCAGCCCGCCATGCTGCTGATGGACGAGCCCTTTGGTGCGCTCGACGCCCAGACCCGCGAGGTGATGCACGACCTGATCCTGCACATCCACCGCATCGAGAAAACCACCATCGTGTTTGTCACCCACGACGTGGACGAAGCCATCTACTTGGGCCAGCGTGTGGTGCTGATGCAGCCGCGCCCCGGGCGCATCCACAGCATGTACCCGGTGCCCCTGCCCGCACGGCGCCACCAGGAGATGAAGCATGCGCCCGAATTCCGCGCCCTCAAGGCCGAAATACTGGCGCGCATTCGCGAAAGCTCCGGCATGGCCACCGACCAAGACCTGCTCGACAAACTCAGCCGCGCTGCGGACGCCGTTTAAATCCACCTCCCCCACCCCCGTCACCATGCAAACCAGTTTTGACACCATCACCCCCCTGGCCCGCGCCGCTGTGCCAGACCACTCCACCGCCTTTGACCCCGCCCTGGCGCTGTGGACCGACACCGTGCCCGGCGGCACCGCCTGGTCGGGCGTAGTGCGCCGTGGCAACACGCTGCGCCTGACGGACACGCACGGTGCGGCCAATGTGTCGCTCATGCTTTACAACGCCGAAGAAAAAACCGAGCGCTACAACATGCCCGACACGCTCAAAGCCCAGCACACGGCCTACCTGACTGCTGGGCACGTGTGCTACTCCGACATGGGGCGCGTGCTGTGTTCCATCTCTGCGGACACCTGTGGCTGGCACGACACGGTGTGCGGCGCCTCCAACGCGGCGGGCGTGCAGGCCAAGTACGGCCAGGCGCGCTACCAGGCGCACCGCAACGCCATGTTTCGCAACGGCCAGGACAGCTTTTTGGTGGAGCTGGAAAAGTGGGGCATGGACAAGCGTGACGTGGTGGCCAACCTCAACCTGTTTAGCAAGGTGGTAAGCAACGCCTCGGGCGCGCTGCACTTTGACGCTGCGCACCGCGCGCCAGGGCAGTGGGTGGACTTGCGGTTTGAGATGAACACGCTGGTGGTGCTGTCCACCACCCCGCATCCGCTGGACCCCAAGCCGATGTACGACCCCAAGGACGTGGCACTCACCGTATGGCGCTCGGGCACGGCCGGGGCCGATGACGCCTGCCGCCTGCACTGCCCCGAAAACGGGCGCGGACTGATCAACACCGAACGCTACTACCTCTGAACCGAAGACCCACCATGCAAACTCTTGAGAGCCACTATTCCACCGCCACCGCCGTGCTCGATACCGTGCTGCCTGCGGGCGAGCCCTGGATGCACACCGTGCGCAATGGGCAGATTTTTCGCATCGTTGACCTAGAAGGCAACCAGGCGGTAGACACCTTGTTCTACAACGCCGCCGACCTGACCGAGCGCTACAGCGCCACCCACACCATCCAGGCCCAGGGCGCGCTGTACCTGACTGTGGGCACGCACATCATGTCCAGCGAAGGCCGTGCCATGCTCACCATCGTGGCCGACACCTGCGGGCGCCACGACACCCTGGGCGGCGCCTGCTCGTGCGAGAGCAACACCGTGCGCTACGCGCTGGAAAAGCGCCACATGCACAGCTGCCGCGACAACTTTATGCTGGCCATTGCGCGCTACGCCGAGGCCCACCCAGCGCCGCTGGGTGCTGAGGTCAACCCAGCGCCGCTGGGGGTCAAGGCGCACCCAGCGCCGCTGGGTGGGGCGCCCGTGTTTGGCAAGCGCGATGTGGTCAGCAACATCAACTTCTTCATGAACGTGCCGGTCACGCCTGAGGGCCAGCTCACGTTTGAGGACGGCATTTCCGCGCCGGGCAAGTACGTTGAAATGCGCGCCGAGATGGACGTGATCGTGCTGGTATCGAACTGCCCGCAGCTCAACAACCCCTGCAACGCCTACAACCCCACGCCCGTGCGTTTTTTGGTCTGGGATGGCGTCTGAATGTTCACCAAAGTCCTAATAGCCAACCGCGGCGCCATTGCCTGCCGCATCATCCGCACCCTTGACCGCCTGGGCATTGCCTCGGTGGCGGTGTATTCCGAGGCGGACGCGGGCTCCATGCACGTGGCCCTGGCCAGCGAGTCGGTGTGCATCGGCCCGGCGGCACCGGCCTTGAGCTACCTCGCCACGCACAACATCATTGACGCCGCCCTAAAAACGGGCGCCCAGGCCATCCATCCGGGCTACGGCTTTTTGTCGGAGAACCCGGCCTTTGTGGAGGCCTGCGAGGCCGCCGGGCTGGTATTTTTAGGCCCCACGCCGGCGCAAATGCGCGTGTTTGGCCTCAAACACTCCGCGCGCGCGCTCGCTACCCAAGCCCAGGTGCAGCTGCTGCCGGGCACCGGTCTGCTGGCCGACGCCCAGGCCGCACTGGCTGCGGCCGACACGATTGGCTACCCCGTCATGCTCAAAAGCAGCGCCGGAGGCGGCGGCATTGGCATGCAAATGTGCCGCGACGCCGCCGAGCTGGGCGCGGCCTTCCAGACGGTGAGCCGCCTGGCGCAGTCGAATTTCTCAGATGCGGGGGTGTTTTTGGAACGCTTCATTAGCGACGCGCGCCATATTGAAGTGCAGGTGTTTGGCGACGGCGCGGGCGGTGTGCGGGTGCTGGGCGAGCGCGATTGCTCCTTGCAGCGGCGCAACCAAAAGGTGGTGGAAGAAACCCCGGCCCCGCATTTGCGCCCTGAGGTACGCGACGCATTGCACGCCACCGCGCAGCGCCTGGCCGCGTCGGTGAACTACCGCTCGGCCGGCACCGTGGAATTTGTGGTGGATGCCCGCACGCAGGCCTTTTACTTTTTGGAGGTGAACGCCCGCTTGCAAGTAGAGCACGGTGTGACCGAGGCGGTGACCGGCGTCGACATCGTGGAATGGATGGTCAAGCTGCCCACAGGCGACCTGGCCGCGCTGGACACTTTTAAAGTAGTTCCCAAAGGCCACGCCATTCAAGCGCGCCTGTATGCCGAAGACCCGTTCAAAAACTTCCAGCCAGCCACCGGCGTGCTGACCGAGGTGGTCTTCCCCACCGACATTCGCGTGGACACCTGGGTCGAACGCGGCACCGAGGTGGGTGCGTCTTACGACCCCTTGTTGGCCAAGCTGGTGGTGCTGGGCGGCAGCCGCGAAGACGCCATCGCCAAGCTCGCCACCGCGCTGCACGCCACCCGCGTTGCCGGGCTGGAGAGCAATTTGCACTACCTGCGCGCCTTGATGGACTTTGCGCCCTTTGTGCAAGGCGCCCACACCACGCGCAGCCTGAGCCACTTTACCGTGCCCAGCCACGCGGTGGACGTGCAAGCCGGTGGCGTCCACACCATGGTGCAGGACTGGCCGGCGCGCCTGGGCTACTGGGACGTGGGCGTGCCGCCCAGCGGCCCCATGGACGCACTGGCTTTGCGTGCGGCCAATGCCATCGTGGGCAACGCCCAAGGCGCAGCGGCGCTGGAGATTACCGCCGCCGGGCCGACGCTGCGCTTTCGCAGCGCCATGCGCGTGGCCGTGTGTGGCGCGCCGCTAGAAGTGCTGCTGGACGGCGCGGCGGTGGCGCAATGGAGCGCCTTGGAGGTGGCGGCCGGCCAGGTGCTCAAAATTGGGCGTGTGGAAGGCGCGGGTTGCCGCGCTTACCTGGCTGTGTTGGGCGGCTTCGATGTGCCGGACTATCTGGGCAGCAAGTCGACCTTCACCCTGGGCCAGTTTGGCGGCCACGGCGGGCGGGTTCTGCGCGCGGGTGATGTGCTGCACGTGACCCGCGCAGCGGCTTTGCCCGCGCTTGGTGCACCGCAATTGCAGGCCCTGCGCCCGCAGTACGCCACGCACTGGGAGATTGCCGTGCTGGTGGGGCCGCACGGCGCGCCCGACTTTTTTACGCCGCAGGACATGAACATGCTGTTTGCCACCGACTGGGTGGTGCACTACAACTCCAGCCGCACCGGCGTGCGCCTGGTCGGCCCCAAGCCCCAGTGGGCGCGGCGTGACGGTGGCGAGGCCGGTTTGCACCCCAGCAACATCCACGACAACGCCTACGCCATTGGCGCCATCGACTTCACTGGCGACATGCCAGTCATCCTCGGCCCCGACGGCCCCAGCCTGGGCGGCTTTGTCTGCCCGGCCACTGTGGTGCGCGCCGAACTCTGGAAGCTTGGCCAACTCTCGCCGGGCAACACGGTGCGCTTTTGCCCGGTCACGCTGGAAGCCGCCAACGCGCTGGCCCAGGCGCAGGACGCCATGCTCGGTGGTGCGCCAGTGCTTGCCTCTCCTGAAGCCACAACGGCCTCCGCGCCACTGGCGCTACCCAACGCCGCCGTCCTGCTGGAGCTCCCGGCGCAAGACGGTGGGGTGGACGTGGTGTTTCGCCGCTCGGGCGACTGCAATTTGCTCATCGAGTTTGGCGCCCTGCAGCTGGACCTGGTGCTCCGGTTCCATGTGCATGCGCTGATGACGCAACTGCAAAACTGGCGCGCGCAGGGCAGCTTGCCCGGCATCATTGACCTCACGCCCGGCATCCGCTCGCTGCAAGTGCATTACGACCCGGCCACCATCGCGCTGCACGCCCTGGTGCAGCGCGTGCAAGACGCCCGCCCCGGCTGCCTGGATGCGGCGCAGGCCGACATCACCGTGCCCAGCCGCACCGTGTGGCTGCCGCTGTCTTGGGACGACGCGGCCACGCGCCTGGCCATTGAAAAGTACATGCAGTCGGTGCGCGCCGACGCCCCCTGGTGCCCGAGCAATATCGAGTTCATCCGCCGCATCAACGGCCTGGACGACTGGCAAGCGGTGTACGACATCGTGTTCAAGGCCAGCTACCTGGTGCTGGGCCTGGGCGATGTGTACCTGGGCGCGCCAGTGGCCACGCCCATGGACCCGCGCCACCGCCTGGTCACCACCAAGTACAACCCGGCGCGCACCTGGACGCCCGAAAACGCCGTGGGCATAGGTGGCGCCTATATGTGCGTCTACGGCATGGAAGGCCCGGGTGGCTACCAGTTTGTGGGCCGCACCGTGCAAATGTGGAACCGCTGGCGCGATGCGCGCAACGGAGCTGCCGATTTTGAAGCGGGCAAGCCCTGGCTGCTGCGCTTTTTTGACCAGATTCGCTTCTACCCGGTGAGTGCCGACGAACTCACCCAATGGCGCCAAGACTTTCCCGCCGGTCGGGCCAAACTTCGCATGGAAGAGGGGCAGTTCAGTCTGGCCGATTACCAGCGCTTTCTGGCCGACAACGCCGAATCCATTGCCGCCTTCAAACACAGCCAGCAAAACGCTTTTGAGGCCGAACGCGAGCGTTGGGCAGCGGCGGGCCTGCTGGAAACACCCGCCGAAGAAGCGTCCGGCGACAGCGCCAACCACGCCGCGCTTGTGGACGCCTTTGCCGGTGAAGTGGTCTCGTCGCAGGTCTCTGGTGGCGTGTGGGCTGTGCTGGTGGAGGAAGGCGTGTTGGTTCAGGCTGGTCAGGCCTTGCTGGTGGTGGAGTCCATGAAAATGGAAATCACCGTCCATGCCCCAGCCGACGGCCGCATCCACAAGCTGCTGTGCAGCGCAGGCCAGCCGGTCAGCGCGGGCCAGGCTTTGGTGCTGATGCACTGAACTTTTGTTGATTTGTTTGGAGTACTTATGCGACTTGATCTCTCTCTTGCCAGCCTGCGCCAGCGCTATTTGAGCGCCAACCTCACCCCGACCGCCATGGTAGACGCACTGCATGCGCAAATGCTGGCCGAGGACGCGCTGGTGGACCGCCACATCTGGATCCACCGCCTGTCCCTGGAGGCGATGCAGGCCTACGCCAGCGCCCTGGAGGGGCGCGACCCGGCCAGCCTGCCGCTCTACGGCATACCGTTTGCCATCAAGGACAACATCGACCTCGCCGGCGTACCCACCACCGCCGCCTGCCCCGACTACGCCTACACGCCCACGCACAGCGCCACCGTCGTGCAGCGCCTGATTGACGCAGGCGCCATTCCGGTGGGCAAGACCAACCTCGACCAGTTCGCCACCGGCCTGGTCGGCGTGCGCTCGCCGCATGGCGCCTGCCGCAATGCCTTTGACCCCGACTACGTGTCAGGCGGCTCGTCGGCCGGTTCTGCGGTGTCGGTGGCGCTGGGCTTGGCCAGCTTTTCGCTGGGCACGGACACTGCCGGTTCAGGCCGTGTGCCGGCGGGCTTTAACAACCTGATTGGCCTCAAGCCCAGCGTGGGCCGCATCCCCACTACCGGCGTCATTCCGGCTTGCCGCACCCTGGATGTGGTGTCGATCTTTGCCCTGACCGCAGCGGATGCGGCCAGCGTGCTGGCCGTAGCGCAGGGCGTGGACGGCAAGGATGCGTTTGCCCGCCCCATGGCGCCTTATGGTGTGAACTTTGGCGCCACCCCCACGTTTCGCTTTGGCGTGCCGCGCGCGCAAGACCTGGAGTTTTATGGCAACGACGAAGGCCTGCCGCAGTTCCAAGCCGCAGTGGCCATGCTCACCGCCCTGGGCGGCACGGCAGTCGAGGTCGACCTGACCCCGTTTCGCGCCGTGGCCACGCTCTTGTACGAAGGCCCCTGGGTGGCCGAGCGTTACGCCGCCATCCGCCCCTTCATCGAAGCCCATCCCGAGGCCCTGCACCCGGTCACCCGCGCCATCACCGAAAAAGGCATTCACATCAGCGCGCCCGACACCTTCGCCGCCTTGTACCGACTCAAGGACCTGGAATTGCAAACCCGCCCGGTGTGGGACCGCATCGACTGCATGGTGGTGCCCACCGCCTGCTCGCCCTACACCATTGCGGCGGTAGAGGCCGACCCCATCCGCCTGAACTCCAACCTGGGCCACTACACCAACTTTGTCAATCTGCTCGACCTGTCCGCCCTTGCGGTGCCCACGGGCTTTATGCACAAGGGTATGCCTTGCGGGGTGACCTTGATCGCCCAGTGCGGCCAGGATTTCCCGCTGCTCAGCCTGGCGGCCAAGCTGCACGCCGGGGCGGTGTCCACGGTGGGCGCTACGCCGCACGCCCCGCACAAAAATGGCGCGGCGCCCGACGCGGCGGCGTTTCCTTCGGGCCTGGTGCAGGTGGCGGTATGCGGCGCGCACCTGAGCGGCCTGCCGCTGAACCACCAGCTCACCCAGCGCGGCGGTCGGCTGGTGCGTTCGGTGCGCAGCGCGCCGGTCTACAAGTTTTATGCCCTGCCCGGTGGCCCGCCGCACCGCCCGGGCATGGTGCGCGTCAAGGACGGTGGCGCAACCATTGCCATGGAAATCTGGGAACTGCCCGCGCGCGAGTTTGGCTCATTTGTGGCCGGCATCGGTGCGCCGCTGGGCATTGGCACCGTGGAGCTGGAAGACGGTGGCAAGGTGCAAGGTTTTGTCTGCGAAGCCATTGCCGCTGAGGGCGCGACCGACATTACGCACCACGGTGGATGGCGCGCTTACCTGGACGCACCAAAATAGCCAAGCCTGGGCCAGTTCGGTGCCACTCAAGCTGCGGTAGCGCGGATTTTTGCACCGGTACCTGCCCCGCAGCCCAGGCCAAGCTGGCACACATGTTGCTCACCACAGAAATGCAGGCAGGACGGTTGCGAATGGCCCAAACCATTCACACCAGGTCTCGCACGTTTGATAGGGGCACTAGGGTTCCGGTCTCGCACGCTTTGTGTTGCGGGATGTCTGGTCCGAGAGTGCCCCGGCCCCGGCGGCAAGCGCGCCAGGGCTCCACGGAGGGATAAAAGCCCGGGAGAGCGACGACTACATCGTCTCTTCCTGCTGCGCTTTTCATTTATTCACTTCTGGAGTTTCACCATGGGCACCTCACCATTCCTCAAGGCATCTTCGCTTGCATCGACCGGTTCCAGCCAACGTGCCCGCACGTGGGTGGGCCGAGTGGTCAAGCCAGTTGCCGGCGCCATCTTGTTTGCCATTGCCAGCAGCGTGTTTGCCGCAGGCCCCACCACCATGAAAATCGGCACGGTGGTGTGGATTGGCTACGGTCCTTTTTACGTGGCTGAGGCCATGGACCTCTACAAAAAATACAACATGAAAGTGAGCCTGCAGGTCTTTACCGACCCCGCGCTCATTCCATCGGCCATTGCCAGTGGCGCTGTGGACGGCGGCATGCTGACCTATGACCAGGTGGTCGGTCAGGTGGCAGCCGGGCAAAAGCAAAAAGTGGTCATGCCCATCGACTACTCCAACGGCGGCGACGCCATCGTGGCCGACAAATCCATCACCAAGGTGGCTGACTTCAAGGGCAAAAAAATCGGCTTTAACCCACTGTCGCCCTCGGACTTTTTGCTCTCGTATGCCCTCAAGACCGCAGGCCTGTCGGACAAGGACATCACGCCCATCAACATGACCCCCGAAGGCGTGCCTGCGGCCATGGCCTCGGGCCAAATGCCCATTGGCGTGACTTACGAGCCCAGCCTGTCGCAAATCGTCAGCCAGGGCGGTGGAAAGAAGTTCAAGGTGGTGTTCTCCAGCAAAGACGCGCCCGGCCTGATTGCCGACGTGCTCGTGTTTGACGAGAAAGTCATCAAAGCCAAGCCCACCGAGATTTCCAACATCCTCAAGGTCTACCTCGACGGTATGGCCTACATGAAGGCCAAGCCGGAAGAGTCTTACAAAATCATCGGCAAGTTCATGGGTGTGACACCCAAAGAGGTCAAAGAGCAGCTCACCGGCGTGTACAACATCCCCCTCTCTGAGATGCCCAAGGCCTTTGTGAAGTCGGCGGACACCACCTCTTACTACGGTAGCGGCGACGTGATTGGCAAGCTGTTGCTCGCCAAGGGTCAGATCAAGGCCATTCCTGCGACGGAGGCCACGATTGACGCCCAGTTTGTTACTGCGCTGACGAAGTAAGGCCTCTTAAGCAAAGGTGTCACTGTGCCAGCCGCGTTGCGGCGGGCTTTCCGGAGCCTGTGGAGGCTCCGGAACTTTTTTTACCGACCTGAGGCCTTCACCGTGAATTCGATGTACCGCTACCCCGATGGTCTGTGGCCCAACACGCTGGCGCTGGGCGCTACCCTGGTTTTGTATCCGCTGGGTTTTGCCTTGGTTCTGCAAAGCGCCTGGCTCTGGAACGCGCTGGGCGTGTGCAGCTTGGTGCTGAGCCTGACCTGGTCAGCCTATTTCGTGCACGAGATGGCGCACCAGGCCATATTCAAAAACCCCCAAACCAATGCCCGCTGGGGCACGCTGATGAATTGGCTCAATGGCAGCTGCTACGCGCGCTTTGACGACTTGCGCCGCAAACACATGCGCCACCACGTGGAGCGCGCCGACGTCATCACCTTTGATCCCAAAGCCTTTCTACTGGCGTCGCCCGCTTGGTTGCGCGCTGCGGTACTGGCGCTGGAGTGGGCCTACTTTCCTGCTGTGGAGTTCATCATGCGCGCCGTGGTGATCACCATGCCGTTTCGCAAAGGCGGCACTGCGGTAGAGCGCCGGCGCATGCTGGCCATTGCGGCAGTGCGCACAAGCGCTTTGGTGCTGCTGGGCATGGCATCCATCAAAGCACTGTTGTTGTACTTCTTGGCGGTGCTGGTGTTCATCACGCTGCTGCGCTTTGCCGACTGCTTTCAGCACACTTATGACGCCTATCCGATTTTGGACGACACGCCCATTCCCGCCGACAAGCTGCGCGACCGCGCTTATGAGCAGGCCAACACCTTTAGCGACGTGGTCGGCGTGGGCAGCAGCTGGGGCACGGCGGCGCTCAACATGCTGTGGCTGAACTTTGGCTTTCACAACGTTCACCACGAGCGCCCCACCCTGCCCTGGTACCGGCTGCCGGCCTACCACCGCGAGTTGTACCCGGCCAACTTCGCGCAAGTGGTCACCGTGGGCGAGTTGCTGCGCAGCTTCCATGTGCACCGCCTCACACGCATTTTGGCCAACGACTACGGTGCGGTAGCGCCGGTTGGCGCGCCCGGTCGGGCGGACGGCTTTGTGGGTGCCGTAGGCGTGTCCTTTTTGACGGCGGTCTGACATGGCGCTGCGCTACGGGCTTGATGGCCGCACCGCCGTGATTACCGGTGCTGCGGGCGGCATTGGTCGGGCGCTGTCGGCCGCCTTTGCCGCGCAGCACGCCCATGTGGTGCTGGTGGACCGCGAGCCGCACGCCCTGGCGGCCTTGGCCCAGAGCCTGCAAGGTGCCACCGAAGTCACTTCGGTGCTGTGTGATTTGTCCAGTGACGCCCAAGTGCAAGCCCTGGCCGACCAGTTGGCAAGCCGCCAACTGCCGGTGCATGCGCTGGTCAACAACGCAGGCAGCGAATACCCCACGCCGCTGGCTGACGCCGCGCCCGGCGCCATGGCGCGCTGGGCCGCTTTGCTGGACAACAACGTCAGCAGCATGACCCGCCTCACCCGCGCGCTTTTGCCGCTGATGGGCGAGGGCGCCAGCATCATCAACCAGGCGTCCATCTGGGGCAAAACCGGGGTGGCCGATTTTTCGGCCTATGTGGCGAGCAAGCACGCCGTCATTGGCCTCACGCGGGCGCTGGCCTGGGAGCTGGGGCCGCGCGGCATCCGTGTCAACGCGGTGTGCCCAGGCTGGATACGCACCGACGCGGCCATGGCCTCGCTGCGCAGCATGGCTGCCACGCAGGGCCGCACCTTGGCCGAGGTGGAGCGGGAAATTTTGTCTGGCCAGGCCATGGCGCACATGCTGGAGCCGGCCGACATCGCCGACGTGTACTTGTTTTTGGCCAGTGCGGGTGCGCGCTCCATGACCGGCCAAAGCCTGGTCGCCAGCCGGGGCGAGGTGATGGCGTGAGGCTGGACGGCCGCACCGCCCTGGTCACCGGTGCCGCCACCGGCATAGGCCGGGCCACCGCCTGGCAGTTTGCCCAGGCCGGTGCGGCAGTGGTGGTCAACCACCTGGGCCGCGCCGCTTTGGCCCAAGCGCTGGTGGACCAGATCACCCAAGCCGGGGGGCGCGCCTGGGCGCTGGAGGCCGATGTGACGAGCGCAAGTTCGGTTGCGGCCCTGGTGGCCCAGATCGCCGCGCTGGGTGTGCCCATTGACATCCTGGTCAACAACGCGGGGATCATTCAGGAAAAGCCTTTTTTAGACACTACCGAGGACGACTGGGACCGCATGCTGGGCGCGGATCTCAAGTCCGTGTTTTTGGTCGCGCGCGCCGTGCTGCCGCAGATGGTGGCGCGGGGCAGCGGCGTCATCATCAACATTGCCTCGGACCTCGGCATTTTGGGCCGCGCCGGTTTTGCGCCCTATTGCGCCGCCAAGGCGGGCGTGATCGGCCTGAGCAAGTCGCTGGCGCTGGAGTTTGCGCCGCACATCCGCGTCAACGCCATCGCGCCGGGCCCGGTAGCCACCGCCATGCTGTCGCCCGAATCCATGTCCGCGGCGACGTTGGCGCTGGAGCTGGACATTCCGCAGCGCCGCTTTGCCGATCCGTCGGAAATCGCCGCCACCGCCTTGTTTCTGGCCAGCGACTTGTCGCGCTTTTACACCGGCCAGGTGCTCGGACCCAATGGCGGCTCGGTCATGCCCTAGGGGCGTGGCTGCTTCATGCCTGCCACCGGCTCACCCATGTCCGCCACCCGCCTCAGTGCCCTGCTTGCGCGCCCCTGGATGCCGGTGCTGGTGCTGCTGTTTTCGTCGGCGCTTTGGGGCTTGACCTGGTGGCCGCTCAAGGGCTTTGCCAGCGCCGGGCTGTCGGGCCCGCTGCTGGCGCTGCTGACGTATGGCGGTGCGGGCCTGGCGGGCTTGCCCTGGCTGCTGCGCGAGAAAAGGGACTGGCAGCCACAAAGCGCATTGCTCTTGTGGATTGCCCTGGTGGGCGGCTGGGGCAATACCGCGTTTGTGAGCGCCATGGTGCTGGGCGACGTGGTGCGGGTGATGCTGCTGTTCTACCTGGCGCCGGTCTGGTCGGTGCTGGGTGGGCGTTTGTTTTTGGGCGAGCGGGTGTCGGGGCGCCGTGCTACGGCAGTGGGCCTGTCGCTTGCGGGTGCGTTTTTGGTGGTGGGCGGCATGGCGGCATTCGATGCCCCGCCCAGTGCGGCCGATGTGCTGGCCATCACCGCCGGGCTGGGATTTTCTGGCAACAACATTCTGGCGCGCAAGGCCCAGGCCGTGCCTGTGGCCTCCAAGACGGTGGGCGTGCTGCTGGGCTGCGGCGTCACCTCGCTGCTGATGCTGGGCGTGCTGTCCTTGGGCCAGGGCGCACCGCCCTTGACCCTGCCGCCCTGGACGGCCCAGGGATTGGCACTGCTGCTGGTCTTTTCGCTGCTGTGGATGGGCTTGGTCACCTTCACCTGGCAATGGAGCGTCACCCGCCTGGAGGCCGGGCGCTCGGGCGTGATTGCCATTGCCGAACTGGTGGTGGCGCTGCTGTCGGCCACGCTCTTGGGCAGCGAAACCATGACCGCAGCCGAATGCCTGGGCGGCGCGCTGATTGCCGCCGCCGCCATGTTGGAAGCCACTGATTCAAGCACTGCAAGCCCCGCAGCACACCCTGCTGCATTGACCAAGGAAGCCTTATGAACCCCGTCTGGATGAACCAACTCTCGTGGATCGACTACGAAGCGCGCATACAGCGCGACCAACCGCCGGTGTTTTTGCCGGTGGGTGCGCTGGAGCAGCACGGCCCGCACCTGCCCTTGGGCACCGACGGCCTCTTGTCCGCCGCCGTGGCGTTTGACACCGCCAGCCTGGTCGGTGGGCTGGTGGCGCCCACCTTGTCTTATGGCTACAAATCACAACCCAAGTGCGGCGGCGGCCAGCATTTTTGTGGCACCACCAGCGTGGACGCCGCCACGCTCATCGCGTCGGTGCGGGACGCGGTGCGTGAATTTGCCCGCCACGGTCTGAGCAAGCTGGTGGTGGTCAACGGCCACTACGAGAACCAGTGGTTTTTGACCGAAGGCATAGACCTGGGGCTGCGCGACCTGGGGCCGGGCGCCAAACTGCAAGTCATGCGCCTAGAGTACTGGGATTTTCTGACCGAAGCCACGCTGGCCCATGTGTTTCCCAACGGCTTTCCGGGCTTTGCGCTGGAGCACGCGGCGGTGATTGAAACCTCCCTGATGCTGCACTACCACCCCAGCCTGGTGCGCACAGACCTGATAGGCGACGACCCGACCGCAGACTTCCCGCCCTACGACATTTATCCCACCAAGAAAAACTGGGTGCCTTTGTCTGGCGTACTCACGTCTGCCAAAGGTTCTACCGTCGAAAAGGGCGCGCTCATGGCCCATCAACTGGCCCAGCGCATGGCCGAAGCGGTGGGTGATGCATTCAATTGACGCATCCACCACCGCGCTGCTGGTCATTGACATGCAGCGCGACTTTTTGGACCCGCGCGGCTACGCGGCGCAGGCGGGCGTGGACATAGACCGCTTGCGCAACACCATTGCCCCGGTACAGACGATGCTGGCTGCGGCGCGCGCCAGTGGCATGCGGGTGCTGTTCACCCGCGAGGGGCACCGCCCAGATTTGAGCGACTGCCCGCCCAGCAAGCTGGCCCGCAGCCGCGCCGCTGGTGCAGAGATCGGGTCTGTGGGGCCGCTGGGGCGCCTGCTGGTGCGGGGTGAGTTGGGCCACGACCTGGTCGACGAGATGCAAGTGCGCGCGGGTGAGGTGGTGGTTGACAAACCCGGTTACAGCGCCTTTCACCAGACGGATTTGGACCAGATTTTGCGCAGCCAGGGCGTCGATCGGCTAGTGGTGTGTGGCGTGACTACCGAGGTCTGCGTCCACAGCACGCTGCGCGCCGCCACCGACCTGGGCTACCGCTGCATCACCGTGGCCGACGCCTGCGCTGCCAGCGAAGCGCACTTGCAACAACCCGCATTGGATATGCTGGGCGTAGAAGGCGGCATGTTTGGCGCGGTGCTAAGCAGCGCGGCCGCCGTCGCCCTGATTCAAACCCACCAGACCACCCCATGACCCAAGTGCGCAAACTCTGGCCGCTGCTGACTGCCACCCAGCACTACGACAAGACCATTTCCACCTACCAGCGCGGGCGCGGCCAGGTGATTGAGGCGCCCATCCTGGCCTATCTGATCGAAACCGCCAATGGCCGCATCCTCTACGACGTGGGCTGCGACCACCAGAAGATCAACGACCCGGCCCTTCGCGCGCGCTACTTCGCCCCCGAGCGCTTTCCGGACGGCGCGCCGGTGATGGATGAGGCGCAGCGCATCCCCCACCACCTGGCGCGCCTGGGCTTGACCGCCGCCGATGTGGACCTGATTTTTGTCGGCCACCTGCACTGGGACCATGCGGGTGGCCTCAAAGAGCTGCGCCGCTGCGGCTGCGGTGCCGAAATCCATCTGCAACACGACGAGCTGGCACACGCCGCCCTGGACGCCAGCGTATTTGCCGACGACCTGAACGACGACGTGGGCGCGCCCCTGCAATTCAAGCTGCAGCGCGGCGAGTACAGCGTGGTAAGCGGCGTGCAAGCTGTGGCCACGCCCGGCCACACCGCCGGCCATATGTCGATGTGGATCGAGCTGCCCAAAGGCCCGCCCGTGCTGCTGGCAGGCGACGCCGCCGATTTGCAGGAAAACCTGGACGACGAAATCGCCCCCGGCGGCCTGTGGCAAGGCAACGAGGCCATGGCCGTTGACAGCATCCGCAAACTCAAGGCGCTGGCGCAGTCCACGGGCGCGCGCATCTGGCCCAACCACGACATGGCCTTTTACCGCAGCCTGCACACCTTTCCCCAGCCCTATGAATAAGGCCGCCGCCCCGCTGTGGCCCGCGCCGCCGGACACCATCGCCCCCGTGCCGCCCAGCTACTGGGGCGTGTGGTCGCGCACCCTGTTGCAAACCCCGCAGCTGCGCGACACCCGCACCTTTGTGCGCTGGATGCAGCTCGGGCGCTGGCATGTGGACTTGCGCGTTCCCGCGTCCGACAACGCGCCCCTGCAAGGCTTTAGCGGCGTGACCGAGGTCAGCCAGCGCCCGGAAGGTGAAGTCTGCACCTGGCGCCGCCTGGTGGACTACGAGCCGCCGCGCGCCACGGTGGACGAAGGTTTTATGGTGTTTGAGGCGCCCGAGCGCGTGATCGAGACCGGCATCCACAGCACTTACCACGAGGTGTGGGAGCGCCTGCCGGGCTCGCTGGGCCAGCGCATCGCATTGGCTGAGCCCGAGTCAGAAAAGCCCGACGGCAGCACCAGAGGCGGTGGAACGCGCATCTTTGTGGCGGGCAACTACCTGGCGCGTGTGCGGCCCAGTGCGCCTACCGGCCCTGAGTTTGAGATTTCGTTTGGCACCTGGGACGGTCGGAATTGGACGATTGAGCAGTCGACACTGCACCCCCTGGTGGGCCAGACGTTTCCCATGGCCATTACACATACCCAGCAACACAAGGCGGTGGTTCGCGAGGGCACATTTTCGGCCGCCTGGTTGGTGTTGGAGTGGTTTACGCCTTAAGCACCGCAGCGCAGGCGCAGCCACCGCTGCAATGTACGCCGGAAGCGCCGCCTCAAGACAGCGAATCGCTGTAAAAAAACCGCATTTTTTGGGGATTCACCTCACCCGCTGCGTTGGTATTGGGCCCAACGCGGCTGGGTAGAACACGTGCATCAGCGCCGAAAAATAATGCTTTTGTTATAAATGATTTTTATGTAATTTACACGCATTACATACAAATTTTGACAAATATATAAATAATGTTTGATATGGTTCGGGTCGTGGAAAAACGATGGCCGGGTACGACCTGGTTTGTCGCAATCCTCATCCACTTATTTCCTTAGAAGGAATTCACCATGAAATTAGCATTCAAGCCCGTTGGACTCAAGTTGCTGGCGGCACTTACGCTTTGCGGCCTGTCAGCCGCATCCATAGCCCAGGCAAAATACCCGTTCCCTCCCCAGGGGGCACCAGGCGCCATCATGACGTTCAGAAGCGGACCGCTTCAAGTTGGCACGCCAAGCAGCGCTGCAGCACTTATTGAAGCCGTGCATGCCGCTGTCAACGTGAGCACACCGGCACAAGGCTATGGCTCTGCAGTGATCACCAACTCTGCCAGTGTGCAAAACCAGGCGCTGATTCCCAACGGAAGCGCGCAAAACATCGCCGAACTTTCGACGTTTGCTTTTGGCCTTGCCCAAACGACGACCATGCAGTTCCGTGCGGGTTTAGACACTGGCATGGCCAGCAGCCTCGTCGTCGACGGCCGCCCTCTCACCTTTGTCACGGCCAACCAATGGTGGGACGGCAACTGGAATGACTCGGTAGGCGTTTCCACCACCCAAGCAGTCACCTTGCCCGCTGGCAACCATGTATTCCAAGTCTATGGTTTGGAGCCTTGCTGCAGCGGCGCACAGAGCTTTCAGTACATGACCGCCGGCGGTCAGTGGACAAATTTCTCGGCCGTTGATTCCAAACTGGCCGTGCGGCCAGCCCAATAAGGACCTCACCATGAAATCAGCCTTTAAACCCGCGAGCCTCAAGCTACTCGCAGCACTTTCTTTATGCGGTCTATCGGCCGCAGCAATGGCGCAGACCGCGTACACCTTCCCGCCCCAGGGCGCACCCGGCGCCATCATGACGTTCAAAAGCGGGCCACTGCCCGCGGGAACCCCTGGCAACGCTGCCGCACTGATGCAGGCAGTCAACGCGGCGATCAATACACCGGCAGCAGGCTACGGCTCCGCAGTGATCACCAACTCCGCCAGTGTCCAAAACCAGGCGCTTGTGCCCAACGGCAGTTCGGCCAATATTGCCGAGGTGTCGACCTTTGCCTTTGGACTGGCCCAGCCCACCACCATCCAGTTTCGCGCCGGGTTGGACACTGGCACCGCCAGCAGTTTGGTGATTGATGGAGTCCCTGCGACCTTTGTGACGGCCAACCAGTGGTGGGACGGCAACTGGAACAATGCAGGCGGCGTGTCCATGACCCAGCCAATCACATTGCCCGCGGGCAACCACACCTTCCAGGTGTTTGGTTTGGAGCCCTGCTGCAGCGGCGCACAAAGCTTTCAGTACATGATCGCTGGTGGACAGTGGACTAACTTCTCAGCCAACGATCCAAAACTGGCCGTGCTACCGGCAGGCACCGGTGGCGAAAGCATCAGCACCGCGAACGACGCGGTCTACCGCACCAAACCCACCTTCCGTCTAAACCCCACGCCCCAAGGCGGCTACCAGACTTTGCAGTTCAAGGTGAAAGCATCCAACGACGCACACGTGCGCCTGGGTTGTGACGACAACAATTTCTATGAAATCGTCATGAGCGGCTGGGGCAACACCCAGTCCGTGATCCGCCGCGGCTCGCAGCAGGCCAACCAGGTCACCGTGGCCACGGGAAACATGCTCAGTGGCACGGAGGCCCGCGACTTCTGGGTTTCGACCGACATGCCAGCAGGCACCATCCGCGTAGGACGGGGCACCGACCTGACCCAGGGTGAATTCATGAAGTGGACCGACACCGGCACCACGCACTTCCCTTGGGCCGGCGCAAACCAACCCTTGTGCTTTAGCGTGATGACCGGCTGGGGTGCGACGGGTGAATGGAGCGCCATTCGCGCGGCTGGGTCCAAGCCTACCGTGTTCGTGCCGCAAGCAGCACCCAATGTTGCCCTTGGCAAGCCTACCTTCCAAACCTCCACCGGTTGGGGTGGAACGTCCAACCTGGCCGTAGACGGCAAAGCGGACTCCAACTGGGGTGCTGGCGGCGTGCACATGAGCCACACCATGAACGCCAAGGTCGAGTACTGGGAAGTGAACCTGCTGGGCGCGTTTGCCATCTCCAATATCAAAATTGGCGGCCGGACCGACTGCTGTGCAGGACGCATCCTGGGCGCAACCCTGCAAGTGTTCAATGGGTCAGAGGTGGTGTACTCCAAGGTCATCGACCAAAAGGACTTTGCATCCAACCCCAACATGGTCTTCCCTGTGCCCGCTGGCACCGTGGGTAACTATGTACGCGTGGTCAACAAGCCAGGCGAATACCTGACCTTGGCTGAAGTCATGGTTGAAGGCGCACCTGCAGCAGGCAACGCGGCCACCACGCCTCCTCCCGCACCTGGCGCCGGCAAAGGCGCGCCCAACCTTGCATTTGGCAAACCCACCTTCCAAACCTCTACCGGTTGGGGCGGAAGCTCTGACATGGCCGTGGACGGCAAAGATGACCCGAACTGGGGCGCTGGCGGCGTGCACATGAGCCACACCATGAATGCCAAAGTCGA
>CANFWT010000024.1 GCA_947450895.1 Comamonadaceae bacterium
ACCGGCCTCCACGCCGCTGCCGCCCGAGTTGTTTGAGTGGTTTCCGGTGTTGCACGAAATGCGCCACCGGCGCGGCGGCGACCTCTCAGGCGGTCAGCAGCAGCAGCTTGCCATTGCGCGCGCACTCGCCGCTGGCCCCAAGGTCTTGGTGCTCGACGAGCCTACCGAAGGCATTCAGCCCAGCATCATCAAAGACATTGGCCGGGTGATTCGCATGCTGGCCGACAAGGGCTCCATGGCGATTGTGCTGGTCGAGCAGTACTACGACTTTGCCCGCGAGCTGGCCGACGACTACATCGTGATGGAACGCGGCTCGGTGCTGGCGCGGGGGCGCGGCGCCAACATGGAAATTGACGGAGTGCGCGAGCTGGTGGCCATTTAAGGCGGCAAGTCCCGCCTGGTGGGCGCGCTTACATCGCCCAGATGCGGGGCGAACTCGCCGCCATGTTCCACAGCTGCACCCGCCAGGCCAAGCGGATTTGGCGCAGCAATCCCATCACCGCCTCCACCTGTGGAGCCACTACCCGCACCACCACGGTTTGCGCGTTGGGGCTGGTGGCGCCGGCCGTCGCTGCCAGGGCGTGCGCAGCGATTACCTCACGCGCCGCGTCCAGCGCGCTTGCTTTGTAGGCGCGGTCCATGGGCTGGCCGCACACCAGGTACATGGTGGCCCAGCAGCGCATGCCCGCCAGGCCCGCCGGTCCATTGAGCAGCAGCGCGTCGCTCGCGTCCACGCGGCCGCGCTCCAGCCAGACGCCGGGCAGTTCCACATGCTGCTGCACAAAACCGTCCACAAAAGGCAGGTCCGCGTGCGGCAGCCCCAGCGCGGTCACATCCCAGCCCATCACCTGCGCGTGGGGCGCCAGCTCCAGGGTGAGCCGGTTTTCGGCCCGGCAGCCGCTGTAGCAAATGGTCTCCAGCGGCAGCCACTCGATGCGCGCATCGTCCTCCAGCGCCAGGTGCGTACGCTGCACGGCCAGTTCCCCGTCGCTGCGGTAAAAGCGGGTCGCGCCGGGGGTAGTGATCAGCCCGTGGGCACCAGCCGCTGCACGAACCTGCAAGTCCAGCGTGTCGCCACCCACCAGGCCGCCCGGTGGATGCACCAGCACGTTGTGGCACACCGCGTCGCCTTCGGGGTACAGGCTTTGCAAAATACGCAGCGGCCCTTGGTGCAGGTGCCGCGCCACGGTACGCCCGCTCTGGTGCGTATAGTCAAGCTGAAGGTGGGCGTGCCAGGACATGGTCGGTTTGGAATTGCGCTGCTGCAATGTGCTCGGAGTCCTCGCCTCGCGGTCCCACCTAGGGTCGAACCCAAGCGGCTTAACCTGCGCCTGCGCACGACAATCGTACCCGCGGGCGGATTAGGATTGCGCGGACTCTCTCTCCTTGGCCCGTCGCTCGGATTCAATTTGTTCCGCAATGGCGGCTACCTGCTCGTCGCTCATACCGAACTTGGCTTGCATTTGCTTGAGCTTGACCTTTTCCTCGTCAGAGACGATGCCATCGGCCAGCACCTCGCGCACCTCCAACTCGTACACCGCCTCGCGACGTTGAACTTGGGCCGTATACGCAGTGGCTACGACACCGGTCAGGATCGCCGCCAAGGCAATGGCCAAGACCTGGGTGAAAACAACCATTACTACACCCAAAAAGCTTACCGGGTCCACATTGCCCCAGCCCGAAATGATCGTGATGATGAACCAGTGCATGGCCGCAGGAATGGATGGGAATACATCCGGCTGGTCGTGCCCTTCAATCAGGTACATCAGCGAGGAAAAAAGCAAGCAGCTAATCAACAGCAGAAACAAGGCGGACGAAAAAGAATCTCTTTCCGATTTGATGGCTTCCAGCAAATCGTCCATCGCACTGTTGTAGCGCGACAACTTGAATATACGCATCAACCGGAACATGCGCAGCACGCGCAGGTCGGCTCCAGGGAAAAGCAGCTGCAAATAAAACGGCGCGGTGCTGGCGAAATCAACCAAACCGAAGGGACTGAATAAATATTCTTTGCGTCCCCGCCACGCGCTACCTGCTTGCGTAGGATACTTTTCGCCATAGGACCAGACGCGTAAAACGTATTCCATCGAGAATACGACCACGCTGACCATATCGAACCAGTGGAAATAATGGGCGTATGCCTCATGCAAATCGTGCATGGACTCCAAAATAATAGCCAAGACGTTGGCGACTACCAATGAGGCGATGAAAATCTCGCAGGCTTTGCTGGCGCCGTCGTGCACCGCACCATCGAGTATTTCAAAAACACGTCGTTTGATTCTTTTGGAATCCATTGGCGTTGGAGGCGTCGTGGTGCTGCTCATTTCTTTTTCTTCTCAGCTTCGTCAATGAAAACTTGAACCTGCGCATCGGACAACCGGTATTTTGTCTGGAGGCTCTTGAGGGTTTCGCGCTCGGCGTTGGTGACGATGCCATCGGCCAGTGCCAATCGCAACTGGCTTTGGTACGCAGCCTTTTTGCGTGATATTTGGTTCGAAAACGCGGACGCCACAATACCAGTCATGATGGCCGCCATACAGACTCCGAGGAACCCCGTCATCAGTGCGATCACCTCGCCGGCTTTGGTCACTGGCTCGACGTTTCCGTAACCCGACGTGATGGTCACAATCGCCCAGTAAATGGAGTGGGGAATTGATCCAAAAAACTGGGGCTGTTCGTGCCCTTCGGCGAAATGCATCAGAGACGCTGACACAACAGTGGCAATCAGCAGCAAGAACGCGGCAGATCCAAACGCTCGGCGCTCAGAATGCACTGCATGAAACAAATCCTGCAGCGCTGTGTTGTACTTTGACAGCTTCAAAATACGCAGCAGCCGCAGTACGCGCAATATCCGCAGGTCCAGTGCAGGGAAGAACATATGCAGGTAATGGGGCATCGTCGCAAAAAAGTCCACCAGGCCAAATGCACTGAACATATACATGCGCCGCCCCTTCCAGGCGCTGCCCTCGCTGTCTATGAATTTGGCACCCAGCGACCAAACGCGCAGTACATACTCCAGCGTGAAAAACATTACGCTCCAAAACTCAAATTCGTGAAAGAAGTCTTTGTATTGGGCGTGAACTTCCGGGACCGAGTCCAGAATAACCGCTGAGCAGTTTGCCAAAACTACCAGAGTAATCATCCACTCCACGTAGCGGCTGGTTTTGTATTTGGGAGACCCTTCAAGGATCTCCATCAAAGCGCGTTTCAAGTCATTCACCATATAAAAAATAAACACCGCATTCCTGCGGTGTCCGGTAGCTCGTTCCTGCGATTGTCTCAGATGCCAGCGGGGCTTCTATGACAGTGTTGAGATGAATGTGGTCCCTGCGGGCTACTGCTGGATATGCCGCCACAAATCCATTTCACTGGGTGAAAGTCGCCCTTTGGCGGCTGCAAGCGCCTCAAACGCCACCGGGTCCGTCAGCACCGCAAGTTGACGCATTTGGCTGAGTAAAGATTTGTAATGTTCAATAGCCAGCTCTGGTTTTTCTGCGATGGTGTTGATCGGCAGGGCTTGGAGTTTGGACTCCTTTTCCAGCTCATTTTCAATTTGCTTAATGAGAGTTGTTACTTCCATCTCGTTAAGGTGCATTCTTTGAGCCTCTTTACGGATCAGCGCAATTTCCTCCGGGTCAATCACTCCATCCTTCAGTATATTGCGCAGGTTTTCTTTGAGTTCTTCCCGCTCCTTGTACAGCTCGTCGCTGAAGGCAGATGCCAACAAAGCCGCCGGAATGGCGAAAATACCAATGCCAATGAATGCCAGCACTACCGTCATGATGCGCCCTGGCACGGTGACCGGTGAAATATCACCGTAGCCAACCGATGCGAGCGTGATGACTGCCCAGTAAATCGCTGTCGGGATATTTTCAAATTTGTCGGGTTGTGCTTCGTACTCAAACAAGTAGCCCAGAGAGGCGGTGAGTACGACCAGCAATATCATGATGAAGCCAGCCGCCGCAATGACCGGCCACTCTCGCTTCAATACTTTGCCCAGCGTTGCGGTGGCGTCGTTGCCCCGCGTGAGTTTGAGCAACCGTGTGAGTCGGAAGACGCGAAGAAACCGCAAATCGAGCAAATGGTGAAGAAAAACTTCAAGAAAGAAGGGAAGAATGGCCAAGAGGTCGATTACCGTTGAGATGGACTTGGCCTGCCGCCAGCGGCCCGCGATTGCGCCTTTGAATCCAGGCTCTTCAACGCAGCAGTAAAGCCGCATACAGTACTCAATGGTAAAGATGGCAACTGCTACCGAGTCGAGTATCACAAACTCGACGTTGAGCATGTAGGAAACACTTTGTACGGATTCCACTATGACCGCTAGCACCGAAACCATCACCCATACAGCAATAAAGGTCTCAAAAATGATTTGAAGGCGGCCGCCATACGGGCTGTCAAAGACCAAGGCATGCATTTTTTGACGAAAACTACGGCCACGGTTCAGGATAACGAATTCCTGATACGCCGGAACAATAATCCGAAATAACTTAAGTATCCGTAACAGGCGCAAGGCCCTTAATACCCGTAAATCGAGTGGTAAAAAAGCCTGTAAATAAAAAGGCGCTACCGCAAGAAAGTCGATAATAGCAAAGGGACTGCTTATATAGCCAAGGCGCGCGTATTTTTTCGCTTTGAACTCTTCGTCTTCTGGTGCCAGATACAGGCGTAAAAAATACTCAATGGTAAAAATGCTGATTGATACGATATCGAAGAAATGAAACCACTGGCGATTGGGCTCGAAGATGCCTGGAACCTGCTCAAAAACCAAGGTAAAAAGGTTTGCGACGATCAGCAAACCGATCCATTTTTCGATAGATTTGTGGTGGTTTCCAGGGATATGGGGATCAAGCAGCCAGGAATGTAGCCACTTGCGAATAGGCAAATCTTTCGAAATGTTCGCTTCAACGATTTCTGCGCCTAAGATACTCTTGACATCAAGATGCTTGATGGAAATGGTTTTTTGATTGTCCATGGTACACCTCAGAATTCAAGTTCAGCTATTTTGATGGGGTACGAGCCCTTATCGCACACGGTGATCTTGAGTAGTAGTTTTGCCGCAATCGAGTCCGTGGGCTGCAATTGCGAAATCACCGTAGGAATGGCCGAACCCGGTGGGTTTGCGGTGATTTTGTCGATCGCAATCGAGCCCACCAAGCTGTGGTTCGATGGGTCGCATGTGGGAACAAAGACGGGCGGCAGACCCGTGAACGGATTGCGCATTTCCTTGAAGTCGGTGTGCGTCGTTAGATAGCTAAGGCACTGCCCCCAAGTCGCTGTGAGTGGGGCGGGTTGCGTTGTGGGCGCTTCAGTGGAAGTGTCCAAACCTTTGCCGCCGAGATCCTTGCCAGTCGGGCTGGCGTCACCCGTGCATGCCGCGTTCGCATACTCCGGGGTAAACCGTTTAGCGCTTTCCTGGGTGATCCAAGCCGCCAGCTTTTCCCCGTTGCGCTTGGTTCCCTCTGTTTTCAGTGCCTCACGGTGGGCAAGAATGCCAAGCCAGCTCACGAGCACCAGTACCACGGCCGTAAAGGCCAGAAACGCTTTGTCCGAAAGCGTCCAAGGTGGGTTGCTTGCTTGTGTTGGTGGGTCGGTCAATGCGTCCATGGCGGCAGTCCTTGAAAGTGGAGACGCCAGTGCATGCCCGGTAGGCGGTCTATGACGTTGAGGTCAATGATATTCGCTAACAAAGTGTTATTTTTGGTGTTTTCGTTTATAAGCATAACGGCCAGTGGCCTGTAGGCGTACAAAAAACCCATCACCCGCCTTGCGAGCCCCTGTGCGCCCAGCCCGTAGTGCGCTTCTCAATAAAGCTGAACAGCTCGTACATGCCCATGGCCATGGCACCCACCACCACCAAGCCGGCAAAAGCCAAGCCCATTTGCATGGCCGAACCCGCAGAAATCAGCAGGTAGCCAATGCCCTCGTTGGCCGCCGTCATCTCGGACACCGTAGTGCCGACAAAAGCCAGAGTGATGGCGACTTTGAGTGAGCCGTAAAAGTAAGGCATAGATCGCGGCAGGCCGACTTTGACCAGCACGTCCCAGCGCTTGGCGCCCAGCACGCGCAGCACGTCTTCCAGCTCGGGCTCCAGCGTGGCCAGCCCGGTGGCGATGTTGACCATGATGGGAAAGAAGCTGATCAAGAACGCCGTCAATATGGCTGGCCCGGCGCCAATGCCAAACCACACCACCAAAATCGGCACAAAGGCTGCCTTGGGCAGGGCGTTAAACGCGGTCATCAGCGGGTAGACGGCGGCATAGGCCAGGCGCGAGCTGCCAATCACAAAGCCCAGCAACACCCCAACGACGATGGCGATGCCAAAGCCCACCATGGTCACCCAAAACGTGCGCCAAGCGTGGCCGCCTATTAGGCCCTTGTATTCCCAAAACTGGCTCCAGATGCGCGCCGGGCTGGGAAAAATGAATTCAGACACCGCAAACACGCTGCAAATCACCTGCCACAGCAGCACCACCGCCACCAGCAGCACCCAGGGCGACCAGGTTTCCAGTTGTTTTTGGTTCATGGCGCGCTCCCGGCGGGCTTGGCCGCATTGTTTTGGCGCGTGGCGCCGATGTGGCCACGCAATTCATGCACGATGTCGGTGAACTCGCGCGTATAGGTCAACTCCAGATCGCGCGGGCGCGGCAGGTCGATCTCGCGCTTGACGACGAAGCGGCCCGGGCTTTTGCTCATTACGTATACCGTGTCGGCCAAAAACACCGACTCGCGCAGGTCATGCGTCACCAATATCACGTTGAACTGTTGCTCGGACCACAGGTCGCGCAAGATGCACCACAGGTCTTCGCGGGTGAATGCGTCCAGCGCGCCAAAGGGTTCGTCCAGCAGCAGCATCTTGGGCTCGTGGATCAGCGCGCGGCAAATGCTGGCGCGCTGTTGCATGCCGCCTGAGAGCTGCCAGGGAAACTTGTCCTCGTAGCCGCCCAAGCCCACTTTTTGCAAGAGCGCGCGGGCGCGTTGCTCGTACTCCTTGCGCTTGGCTTTGAACTGGCTGCGGTAGGGCTCCACGATCTCCAGCGGCAGCAGCACGTTGTCCACCGTGGTGCGCCAGGGCAACAAGGAGGGCGCCTGGAAGGACATGCCCGAGATCTTCAGCGGCCCCGTGACGGGTGCGCCGTCGATGGTGATGCGGCCCTTGGACGGCATTTTCAGCCCCGTGGCCAGCTTCATAAAAGTCGATTTGCCGCAGCCCGACGGCCCGACGATGGCGATGAACTCGCCTTGGCGCACCTGGAGGTCTATCGCCTCGACGGCGAAGTTGTTTTGGGCCAGCAACTCGGGGTTGTAGGCCAGCCAAACATCTTCAAAGTTGACAAACCAGCCGGGGTCGGGGGAGTTCATGCGGCGCCTTGGTGCAGTTTATTTTTTGGGCAAGACGTTGAGTTCGGCCTTGGACGGCAAAAAGCTGGGGTTCCACACGGTGTCGGGGTTGATGCGGGTTTTGGTGTTGAAAGCGTCTGACACTTGGGACGCCATCAGCGCCAAGCGCGGGCCGTTGGCCTGGCCAAACCCTTCCGCGCGGGCGTTGGCGCTGTTGATGGCGGTGTCAATCGCCAGTTGCAGGCGGCGGGTTTCCAGTTCGGCATTGATGATGCCGTCACGCGCTTTCACGTCCGCCACGGCGGCGGCAGGGTTGGCAATCACGTCTTTCATGCCCTTGGCAAACGCTGCCAAAAAGGCTTTGACCGCTGCCGGGTTCTCTTTGAGCAACTTGGGCGAGGCGATGATGGCGTTGCCGTAAAGCTTGACGCCATAGGCCGGGTAGGGCAGCACCACCACTTCGTCGGCCTTGACGCCGCGCGCCTCCAGGTTGAGCAGCGAGGTGAAAGTAAAGCCGGTGATGGCGTCCACGTCCCCGCGCGCCAGCATGGTTTCGCGCAGTGGCGGGTCCATGGCGGTCCATTGCACGCCGTTGATGTTGTTGGCCTTCGCAAAAATCGGGAAAGCTCGCCGGCCGGCGTCAAACACCGGCGCACCGAGTTTTTTGCCATTCAGATCGGCGGGGGTTTTGATGCCGGATTTTTTGAGCGCCATCACTGAGGCCGGTGTGTCGTTGTAAACCATCATCACCGCCACCGGCTTGTTGGGCGCGTCGGGGTTGTTGGCGTGGAACTCCATCAGCGCAGCGGTGTCGGCAAAGCCCATGTCGTAGGCGCCAGACGCCACACGGGTGACCGTGCCGCCTGAGCCGTTGCCTGCGTCAATGGTGACGTCCAGCTTGGCATCCTTGAAATAGCCCTTAGCGGCCGGCGTCAAAAACAAAGCGGCCGGGCCTTCAAAGCGCCAGTCCAGCTGAAATTTAATGGGCGTGGACTGCGCTGCTGCCATTCCCGCGCCCAGCAGCGATGTGGCCAGCGCCAGGGTTTGGATAAGAATACGTTGTTGCATACAGGTCCTTGCAGTTTGGAGAATAAAGCCGGTGTTTTACACCAAAGCAACTTTGGTGCCCAAGGGCGACCGTGCCGTGGGGAGCGCTGGCATTTAGCAATTGATGCGCCACCCGGGCCTGCGGCTGGGCAAAACACCCATAAACTGCAAACGCAGTTGCACCATTTTTCGCAGACCCTCAAAGGAGAGCCCTATGGGCCTGAGCACCCACGTTCTAGACACCATGCATGGTACGCCCGCGGCTGGAATGCGGGTGGCGCTGTATGTCACGCAGGCGCCCGATGGTCTCGCCACGCTGGTTAGATCGATGGTGCTGAATGCCGACGGACGCAATCCGGATGGCCTGCTGTACGACAACCAGAGCCTCCGGGTTGGTACATACCGGCTGGTATTTGATGTAGCCGCCTATTTCAGGGCGCGTGGCGTCGATCTGCCGGAGCCGCCGTTTCTGAACCAGGTCAGTCTTGACTTTGGTGTGGCCGACCTGGCCCAGCACTACCACGTGCCCCTGTTGGTCAGCCCCTGGAGCTACTCTACCTACCGTGGCTCCTGATCCGCTCATGCGCGGCGGCCGCGCCTGGTCGGGCGCCCGTTTACAGCTGGCCCTCGGACAGGGTATCGAGCTGAAAGCGTCCGGTTTTGTGCCACAGCCAGGTATCGGTGTAGGTCACACGCTCCATGCGGACCGGGGCGGGGTAGGGGGCGGCGGCGCGTACCGTGCGCTCAATTTCGGCCATCACCGCGGGTACATGCTTAGGGGGGCGCATCCAACGCACATCGGTGACCGCGCCGTTGCGGTCGATGTCGACCTGCAACACCCCCACGGCGTGCAACAGCGCAGGCATTTTCCCTTGGTAAATGCGGTCTGGCACCTTGCCGTACAGGTGGGTGGCGGCGTCGCGGCGGTAGTCTTTGGGCGTGGCTGCGTGCGAGACATAGCTGGGCTGGACCACCACGGGCGCAGGTGGTGGGGCTGGGGGAGGGGTGATAACGATGGCGACAGGAGCCGGCGGGGGTGGGGGCGGTGCAAGCACTACCGGTGCGGGCGGCGCAGGGGGGGGCGTGGCGCACCCGGCCATGATGCAGGTGATAGCCACCCAGGTCAGTGCTTTGCGCGGCTTCGGCAGGCGCGGCGCCTGTGGGAAAAAGGCATTCATGCAGTGTCTCCAGTATTTTTTTCCATGGTGGCGGGCCCCAGTGGGGACGCAGGGCGCGCATGCAGCATTTGATTGCGCAATTGTCGGCGCAACTGGCGCACAGTAACGCCATTTTGGTGCGCGTGCAAGCCAGCCAGGGATCGGTGCCGCGGGAAGTAGGGGCCTGGATGGCGGTGTTTGCCGATGGAACCCTTGCCACCGTGGGCGGTGGCCGCTTGGAATGGGACGCGATCGCCCACGCCCGCGCACTGTTGCGCGACCCTGCACTTCCTCGGCTGCAGCACTATGCGCTGGGGCCAAGCCTGGGCCAGTGTTGCGGCGGGCAAGTGACGCTTAGCTTTGATCCCCTGTCGTCGCAGGAACTTCCCTTGCTGGCCCAAGGCTTGCACAACCTGCAGCCGCCGCCCCTGCCGGTGGCGCTGTTTGGTAGCGGCCATGTGGGTACAGCCCTGGTGCGCGTGCTGGCTCTTTTGCCGGTGTGCCTGACGTGGATTGACAGCCGCGACGAGCCCTTTCCCCGCGATGTGCCTGAGGGCGTACATTGCGAGCACTCCAACCCGGTTCAAGGCGCGGTGCCAGGCCTGGCGCCGCGGACCTGTGTGCTGGTCATGAGCTTTAGCCATGCCGAAGACTTGGACATCATTGCCGCTTGCCTGTTGCGCCAGCGCAACCAAGGTGACCTGCCGTTTTTGGGCCTGATTGGCAGCAAAACCAAGTGGGCTGCCTTCAGCAGCCGGCTGCGGGACCGAGGCTTTAGCACGGCCGAGCTTGCGCATGTCACCTGTCCTATTGGCATTCCTGGCATTCGAGACAAGCGCCCCGAAGTTATAGCCGCTTCGGTAGCGGCGCAGTTGTTACTCCAGCCCGTTTAAGGCGGGTCCCCGCTGCGCTTACCCCATACCACCCTCCCACCTTTATCTGCCCAAAACCGGAGAATCCCCCCATGGAAACTTATTTGCTCGACTGGGCCAACCTGCTTTTGCGCTGGGCGCACGTGGTCACCGCCATTGCCTGGGTGGGCTCCTCGTTTTACTTTGTGTTTTTGGACAGCAGCCTCACCCCGCCCACCGACCCCGAGCTGAAGCGCCAGGGTGTGAGCGGCGAGCTGTGGGCGGTGCACGGCGGGGGCTTCTACCACCCGGTTAAGTTTGCGGTGCGCCCGCCGCAGCTGCCCGGCCACTTGCACTGGTTTTTTTGGGAGAGCTACAGCACCTGGCTGACCGGCTTTTCGCTGTTCACCATCTCTTACCTCTGGAACGCGGGCACCTATTTGGTGGACAAATCGGTGATGGACTGGTCGCCCCAGGCGGCGGTGGCCGTGGCGCTGGGGTTTTTGGTGGTGTTCTGGCTGGCATATGACGCCATTTGCCGCCTGTTTGGCCAGCGCGAGGGCGGTGATCGCGTGGTCGGCGTGCTGGTGGCGCTCTTGGTGTGCGCGGCGGCCTGGCTGGCCTGCCACTGGTTTGCCGGGCGAGCCGCGTTTTTGCTGGTGGGCGCCATGATGGCCACTACCATGAGCGCCAACGTGTTTTTCTGGATCATCCCGGGCCAAAAAACCGTGGTGCAAAGCATCCGTGACGATCAGCCGGTAGACCCCATCCACGGCAAGCGCGGCAAGCAGCGCAGCGTGCACAACACCTATTTCACCCTGCCGGTGCTGTTTGCCATGCTCAGCAACCACTACAGCTTCACCTACACCAACGCCCACAACTGGCTGGTGTTGCTGGCCATGATGGGCGCGGGTGCCGCCATCCGCCAGTTTTTTGTGCTGCGTCATGGCTTCAAGCTCGCGCGCAATCGGCACCCGTGGCCTTATGCGCTGGCTGGGGTGCTGGCCCTGGTGTGCGTGATTGTGGTGCTGGCTCCTGCGCCGCACCTTGCGGCCAGCGCGCAAGCCTCGGCACCGGTGAACTACGCAGCGCTGCAGCCTGTCTTGGCGCAGCGCTGCTATCCCTGCCACGGTGAACAAATGCAAATGAAAAATGTGCGGCTGGACTCGCCCGCGCAAGTGGCTGCGCACGCCCAGGGAATTTACCAGCAGGCCGTAGTGACCCGCGTCATGCCGATGAACAACGCTACCCAGATCACGGAGGCTGAGCGCGATACCCTCAAGCGCTGGTTTGAAGGTGGGGCCAAGCTGGACTGAGTGTCTCGCTGCCCCCAAGCAAGCCTATTTTTTCTTGCCCCGCGCCGGGTTCTCGGCCCAGGCTTCGGTGGCCTCGTCCCAATGGTGGGTGCGTACGAATCGAAGGGTTTCTTCCTTTACGTCGCGGCGCGATTTGGCGCTCGCCTTGTTGCTGTCGGCTTTGATGGGCACCCATGTTTCGGTGGCGCTGTCAAAGCGGTTGTTGCGTAAAAACTCGTCGCGCTGGGCTTTGATTTCCGCGCGTGATTTAACGCCTGTGGGTGGCTCGACGCCCGACTTCAGCACCCAGTTTTCGGTGCCGGTGTCGTAGCGGTGGGTTTTGAGGAACTCGTCGCGTTCCGTTTTCGCCTGATCACGCGTCAGTGTGGATTCGGGCTTGGCCATGGTGGCTTGGGCCTGGGCTAAGCCCGCAGCCGCGAGCATTCCAGCGGTCAGGGCGGACAACAAATAGCTTCGCTTCGTAAGAAACTGGCCGGGTCGGGTGTGTACAGCGATTTTCATGGGCAATGCTCCGTGATAAAACAGAGATGGAGTGTGGGCGGGCGGCAGCGCTGGTCCTGTGCGGCAGATCATGAATAGGCCCGTGGGCAACCCCCGCGTGCTGTTTCTTGGCTCGCCCGAGATGTAGATCGTCTTTCAATCTAACCCACGCCACGGCGACCCGCCGTGGCTTTAACGGCCTGTAAAACCATGCGTATTCTGATTCCCGACAACAAAAAACTGGTGCATGAGATGGTCTTGTCCATCCGCTGGGGCGACATGGATGCCATGGGCCATGTCAACAACACCGTCTACTTCCGCTACCTGGAAACGGCGCGCATCGATTGGATGCGTTCGATTGGCTGCAACCCCGATCCTGGCGGACAGGGACCGGTGATCCTGAATGCGTTTTGCAACTTTTACAAACAGCTGGAATACCCCGGCGATGTGCAGGTGAAGATTTATGTGAGCGACCCGGCGCGCACCACCTTTGAGAGCTGGGGCACCATGGAGCGCACCGATCAGCCTGGTGCCATCAGCGCCGCTGGCGGCGCCACTGTGGTCTGGGTCGATTTTCCGAGCCAAAAGGCCATGGACTTGCCGCAGTGGATGCGCGATATCGTGGCCTGAGGGCGCGAGGGCCCTCCAGGCCCAAGCCTCAACCAGCCGGCGTGGTCAGTTCGGCCAGCGAAGACAACAAATCGCCAAAGCGTTCCCCCTGCACCACGATGTGGCCATGCAAGGCCAGGCCCGCAGCCTGCGCATCGCCCGCAGCAATGGCTTGAACAATGGCCTCGTGCTCGGTAAATGAGCTGCCCATGCGGTCGCGCACCCGCAGCTGCAGGCGCCGGTAAGGGCGCAGGCGGCGGTGCAGTTGCTGGGCTTGTTCGCTCAAAAACTGGTTGTGGCTGCCGGCGTAGATGGAGGCGTGGAACAATTCGTTGCAATAGAAGTAGCGGTCAGGGTCGCTGGCGGCGCGGGCTTTTTCGCAGTCTTCGTGGGCCTTGACCAGGGCTTTTCGCTCGCCCTCGCTCATGCGCCGCGCGGCCAAGCGCCCGCACATGGATTCAAGTTCGGCCATCACTTCAAACATTTCAATCAGCCGCGCCGGACCGATGCTGGTGACCACGGCGCCGTGGCGCGGGCGCATCTCGATCAGGCCCTCGGTGGCCAGCTGGATCAAGGCCTCACGCACGGGGGTGCGTGACACGCCATGGGCCTCCACCAAGGCTGCCTCGTCGAGCGTGCTGCCCGGCGGCAGCTCGCCCGTGGCGATCTGCTCTTCGATTTTTTCACGGACGACGTCAGAAATTTTCATGGCCGCATTGTTGCACAGGTATGCATAATTCGGCGTAAGGGTATTTACTGATACCGCTTAAAAATACATTGCTTAGAATCAATGTATACATGAAGGTGCCGCAGAGCGCCTGCACTGCCCCATGCGGCCGGCACTCGGTGTGAATCGCATGGACTTTTGTCCGCTCAGACCCTAGGAGATATTTCCATGAAGAGACGCAACCTGTTGAAAGCTGCTGGCGCCCTGTCGCTGGCCGCAGCCCCTTTTTCTGCCGCCTTGGCGCAAAACACCACGCTGAAGATTTCGCACCAGTTCCCCGGCGGCACCCCCACCGAGGGCGATTTCCGCGACCGCCTGGTGCGCAAATTTGCCGCTGACGTGGAAAAGCGCACCAACGGCGCGCTCAAATTCGAGATTTACCCCGGCTCTTCGCTGATGAAGACCATGGCCCAGTTCTCCAGCATGCGCAAAGGCGCGCTGGACATGGCGCTGATCCCGCTGTCTTACGCCGGGGGCGAGATTCCTGAGGTCAATATTGGCCTGATGCCCGGTTTGGTCACCTCCTACGCCCAAGCCTACGGATGGAAAACCAAGCCCGTGGGCGCCGAGCTCAACCGCGTGCTGCAGGAAAAAGGCGTGGTACTGATTAGCTGGATCTGGCAGGCCGGTGGTGTGGCCTCGCGCGGCAAGCCCATCGTCAACCCCGAAGACGCCAAGGGCATGAAAGTGCGCGGCGGCTCGCGCGAGGTGGACATGATTTTGAAAGAAGCCGGCGCCTCGGTGGTCAGCTTGCCGTCCAACGAAATCTATGCCGCCATGCAAACCGGCGCCATGGACGCGGCCATGACGTCGAGCACCTCGTTCATCTCCTTCCGTCTGGAAGAAGTAGCCAAGGCGCTGACCACCGGTCGCGCCGGGGCTTACTGGTTCATGTTTGAGCCCTTGATGATGTCCAAGCAAATTTTTGACGGCCTGCCCCAAGCGCAGCGCGACGCCATCATGGCCGTGGGCGCCGACATGGAAAAGTTTGCCCAGGAAGAGGCCAAAAAAGACGACGCCCACGTCGCGGAAATTTACAAGAAAGCCGGCGCCACGGTGGTGGACCTGAACCCCGGCGCCATCAAAAAGTGGCAAGACCTGGCGCGTGAAACCGCCTGGAAAGACTACGCCGCTAAAAACGCGGGCAGCGCCAAGCTGCTGGCCCTGGCTGAGCAAACGCTGTGAGCCACGGGTTTGAATTGGAGGGTGCGCCCCAGCCGGGCGCGCTGGTGCCGCGCAATGCCGCGCTGGCGTTTTTCAGCGCGGCGCTCGATGGCCTGAACCGTTGGGTGCTTCGCCTGTCGATGGTGGCGCTGTTGGTCACTGCCGCGGTGCTCACCTACTCGGTGGTGACGCGCTACTTCCTCAAGTCCTCCACCGACTGGCAGGACGAGGCCTCGGTGTTCATGCTGGTGGGTGCCACTTTTCTGACGGCGGCTTATGTGCAGTCGCTGCGCGGCCATGTGGGCATTGAGGCGCTGGCGACTCTGCTGCCTGCGGGCGTGAACCGTGTGCGCCTGGTGCTGGTGGACCTGGTGTCGACGCTGTTTTGCAGCTTTTATTCCTGGAAATCGTGGTCGCTGTTCCATGAGGCCTGGACCGAAGGGCAAACCACGTCCAGCAGCTTTGCGCCGCCCTTGTGGATTCCCTACTCCCTGATGGCCGCTGGCATGAGCCTGCTGGCGGTCCAACTCTTCCTCCAAACCGCCGTGCGCCTGAGCGGTGGCGAAGTTCAGAAAGCCGCGGTATGAGCGAACTTGCAATCGGCCTGTCCTACGGCGCAGCCACGCTGTTGGTGATGTTTTCCGGCATGCCCATCGCTTTTGCGCTGGGTACGGTGGCAGTCACCTTTATGTATTTCTTCATGCCCGCCTCGTCCTTGGACACGGTGGCGCAAAACGTCTACGAAGAAATGGCGTCCATCACCCTCTTGTCCATCCCGCTGTTCATCATGAAGGGCGCCGCCATTGGCAAGTCGCGTGCAGGCCAAGACCTGTATTCGGCCATTCACGCCTGGTTGCACAAGGTACCCGGTGGCCTGGGCATTGCCAATGTGTTCGCCTGCGCGCTGTTTGCTGCCATGGCGGGTTCCAGCCCGGCCACGTGTTCGGCCATTGGCTCGGCGGGCATTCCTGAGATGCGCCGGCGCGGCTACTCGCCCGGCTTTGCGGCGGGCATCATCGCCGCCGGGGGCACTTTGGGCATTTTGCTGCCGCCGTCCATCGTGATGATTTTGTACGCCGTGGCTGCAGAGCAGTCGCTGGGCCGCTTGTTCCTGGCCGGAATTGGCCCGGGCCTGTTGCTGGTGGGCTTGTTTGCGGGCTACGCCGTGGTGCGGGCGCGCAAGGAATACAAACAAGCGCTGGCGGTGTACGAAGGCGGTGGCGCCAAGTCCGCTTACCTGGAAGAAGAGCATTTCACCCTGGCGCAAAAAGTGGAAATGCTGCCGCGTGTGCTGCCTTTCCTCATTTTGTTGCTGGGTGTGATGGTGGCGCTGTATGGCGGCTACGCCACGCCCTCCGAGACCGCTGGTTTGGGCGGCCTGATGGCGCTGGGTCTGGTGGCGGTGGTGTACGGCCTGTGGCGCCCGAAAGACGTGGCGCCGCTGTTGTCGAGCACGCTCAAAGAGTCCACCATGCTCATGCTCATCATCGGCATGTCGCTGTTGTACAGCTATGTCATGAGCCACCTGCACATCAGCCAGGGCGCAGCGCAGTGGATTGTGGGCATGCAGCTGTCCAAGTGGGTCTTGCTGGCGGTGATTTTGCTGATGGTTATCGTGTTGGGCTTCTTTTTGCCTCCGGTGTCCATCATTCTGATGACCGCGCCCATCATCCTGCCCCCGCTCAAGGCCGCTGGCTTTGATTTGATCTGGTTTGGCGTGGTGATGACCATCGTCATGGAAATGGGCCTGATTCACCCACCGGTAGGCTTGAACATTTTCGTGATCAAAAACGTCGCGCCCGACATTCCGCTCAAAGACGTGATTTGGGGTGTGATGCCTTTTGTGGGCCTGATGTTCGTGGCCGTGTTTTTGTTGTGCGCCTTTCCCGAGATTGCCACGGGTTTGCCCGCCATGGTGATGGGAGCCAAGTGAGATGAACGCACCGCACGGCTTGTGGAATATGCAGGCCCAAGGCCGCGCGCGGCGCTTGGCACGGGCCGCCGCAGCGCTGGGGCCGCAGTTGCGCGGCAAGCGGGTGGACACGGCAGCGGCGGTGCAGTTGCTGTCCACCGTCATCGAGTCTGGCGACCGCGTCTGCCTGGAGGGCAACAACCAAAAGCAGGCCGACTTTCTGGCGCGCAGCCTCACCCGGCTGGACCCCGCGCAGGTGCACGACCTGCACATGGTGCAGTCTGTGATTGCGCTGCCCGAGCACCTGGACGTGTTCGAGTCGGGCATTGCCTCCAAACTTGACTTTTCGTTCTCCGGCCCGCAGAGCGCGCGCCTGGCGCAGATGGTGTCCAAGGGCCAGATTCAGATTGGCGCCATCCACACCTACTTGGAGCTGTTTGGCCGCTACTTTGTGGACCTTACGCCCCAGGTTTCTCTGGTGTGCGCCCAGTCGGCTGACGCGAGTGGCAATCTGTACACCGGCGCCAACACCGAAGACACACCGGCCATTGTGGAGGCTACGGCGTTTAAGAGCGGCATCGTCATCGCCCAGGTCAACGAATGGGTGGACCAGGTGCCGCGCGTGGACATTCCGGGCGACTGGGTGGACTTTGTGGTGCTGGCGCCCAAGCCCAATGTGATCGAGCCGCTGTTCACCCGCGACCCGGCGCAGATTTCTGAGATTCAGGTGCTCATGGCCATGATGGCCATTAAAGGCATTTACGCTGAATACGGTGTGCAGCGCCTGAACCACGGCATCGGCTTTGACACCGCAGCCATCGAGCTGCTGCTGCCCACCTACGCCGAGTCGCTGGGCCTCAAGGGCAAGATCGGCAGCCACTGGGCGCTCAACCCGCACCCGGCGCTGATTCCGGCCATCGAGGCCGGTTGGGTGCGCTCGGTGCATTCTTTTGGTTCCGAGCTGGGCATGGAAAACTATGTGCGCGCCCGCCCCGACGTGTTTTTTACCGGGCCCGACGGCAGCCTGCGCAGCAACCGCGCCATGTGCCAGGCCGCAGGCCACTACGCCTGCGACATGTTCATCGGCTCCACCTTGCAAATTGACTTGCAGGGCCACAGTTCCACCGCCACCGCCGGGCGCATTGCCGGTTTTGGCGGCGCGCCGAACATGGGGGCCGACGCGCGCGGGCGCCGCCACGGCACGCCCGCCTGGCTCAAGGCCGGCGCGCAGGCGCGTCAGGGGCGCAGCGGCGTGCACGCCATGCCGCGCGGCCAAAAGCTGGTGGTGCAAATGGTGGAAACCTTTCGCGAGCACATGCAACCGGCTTTTGTGGAAACCCTGGACGCCTGGAAGCTTGCCGAGCAGGCCAAGATGGACATACCGCCGGTGATGATTTACGGCGACGACGTCACCCACATCCTGACCGAAGAAGGCATTGCCAACCTGTTGCTGTGCCGCAGCGACGAAGAGCGCGAGCAGGCGATCCGCGGTGTGGCCGGTTACACCCCCATTGGCCTGGGCCGCGACCGCAGGGTGGTGGAAAACCTGCGCGACCGCGGCATCATCTTGCGCGCCGAAGATTTGGGCATCGACAAGCGCGACGCCAACCGCAGTCTGCTGGCCGCGCGCACCATGCGCGACCTGGTGCGCGCCTCCGGTGGCCTGTACGACCCACCCAAGCGCTTCCGTAACTGGTGAACCACTGGCAAGCCATTGGTAAACATCCGGTAAACCTTTTTTGCCACGCCCTATGACCGAACCCACCAGCATGGAGAGCCTCCATTTCGCCTTCGACGGCCTGCACCCGCGCGCGCACTTTGTGCCCATCTTGGTCGGCGTCGTCGGCTCGGGCAACCTGGAAGTGCTGCTCGAACCCCTGGCGGGCAGTGGCCGCTGCGAGATCGACATCCGTACCTCGGCGCGTGGTTTTGGCGCCATCTGGGAGGCCGTGGCGCGCGACTTTCACAGCCGCCACCGCCTGGCGGGCGTGGCGATTTCCATCAACGACATGGGCGCCACACCGGCCGTGGTCAGCCTGCGCCTGGACCAGGCGGCGGCCAGCCTGCCGGCCACCCAAGCCGGCCCTACCGGAGCGCAGCCATGAACCGCAGCTTTGCCGAATCCACCGCCCGCGAGCGCTTGCACGCGCTGCTGGACGCCGGCAGTTTTGAAGAAATCCTGGGCCCCGGCGCGCGGGTGGTCAGTCCGCACTTGGCGCTCTTGGGCGTGCCCTCGGCCTTTGACGACGGCGTGGTGGTGGGCCGCGCCACCCTGAGCGCTCAGCCCGTGCTCGTGGCCGCGCAAGAAGGCGCTTTCATGGGTGGCGGCGTGGGCGAGGTGCACGGCGCCAAGCTGGTCGGCCTGTTCCAGCGCGCCCTGTTGGAGAAACCCGCCGCAGTGCTGGTGCTGGCCGAGTCGGGTGGCGTGCGCCTGCACGAGGCCAATGCGGGCTTGATTGCGGTGTCGGAGGTGATGCGCGCGCTCTTGGACGTGCGCGCCCAGGGCATTGCGGTCGCCATGCTCATTGGCGGCGAAAACGGCTGCTTTGGCGGCATGGGCCTGATTGCCCGCTGCGCCGACGTGGTGGTGATGAGCGACATTGGCCGCCTGTCCATGTCCGGACCCGAGGTGATCGAGTCCTCGCACGGCGTGGAAGAATTTGATGCCCGCGACCGCGCCCTGGTCTGGCGCACCACCGGCGGCAAACACCGCTACTTGATGGGCGACTGCGACGTGCTGGTGGACGACGACGTGGCCGCGTTTCGCAGCGCCGCCATCGCCGCGCTGCCTGCGGCGCACGCCCTGAGCTTGGAGAGCCTGGAGCGCGAACACGCGATGCTGGGCGCGCGCATTGCCGACTTTGGCCACTGCCGCGACAGCGCCGACATCTGGCAGGCCATGGGCGTGCACCAGCCCATGGCGGTGGCCGAGCTCGACGCCCAAGGCGTACGCGACCTCCAAACCGATTGCGCAAAGGAGCTGGCATGAACTGGCAAGACGTAGTGGGTGGCCTGTTTGGCAGCGCCCACACCGTGGTGCGCACGGGCGACTTGCTCAGCGGCACCGGCGTAGTGGACGGCCAGACTGTGGCCGTGATTGGTACCACCGACCACGCGCCCATTGGCGTGGAGTTGGCGCTGGCGCAAGCGCGCTGTGTGCTTGACACGGTCAAAAACCATCCCGGTCGCGCCATCGTGCTGCTGGTGGACACCCAGGGCCAGCGCCTGCGCTACCGCGACGAGATGCTGGGCATTAACCGCTACATGGCGCACATGGCTTGCTGTGTGGCGCTGGCGCGCCAGCGCGGCCACCGGGTGATTGGCCTGGTGTACGACCAGGCGCTCTCGGGCGGCTTTATTACCTCGGGCCTGATGGCCGACGCTTGCTACGCGCTGCCCGAGGCCGAGATCCGCGTCATGCGCCTGCCCGCCATGGCGCGCGTCACCAAGATCAGCGAGGCGCGCCTGGAGCAGCTGGCGCAGTCCAACCCGGTGTTTGCCCCCGGCGTGGAAAACTTTGTCGCCATGGGCGGCATCCGCGCGCTGTGGCGCGGCGACCTGGCAGCGCAGCTAGCGCTGGCCTTGACTGACGCGCCCCAGCACGACGAGCGCGCCGCTGATGGCGCGCAGCGCGGGGGGCGCCAGCTTGCCGCCGCCGTAGCCCAGCGGGTACGCACTGAGGCAGGCGCGGTAATGCCGGTGGCCTGAGCGGCTTCCATTTGTCGCCGCTTTCTTTTCCCCGCTAGCGTCGATCGCCCGTCCCTTCATGCCGCCGCTGTCGATCCGTCACCTAGACCGCCGCGCCGCCGCGCCAACGCCCGCCCTGCAGCGCAACACCCTGGTCTGGCTCACGCCCGAAGCCTGGCGCACGGTGCACAGGCAGGTGTGGGACGCGTCCGCCCAAGAACTGCTGCGCCACTGGCAAGCCTGCCACTTGCCCTGGGTGGTGGCGCGCCAGCGTCCCGAGGTGGCGCAGCCCGCCGTCTGCCTGGGCCTGCCCGCGCCGCAGCACTGGGATCGCCGCCGCTTGGCCGCATCGGTGGCTGCCGATGGAATTGCTTTGCAAGGCCAGTTTCCTCGCCTGCACGAGGTGGGGCAGTCCAGCCCGTGGGGCGTGGGCGCCGCCGCGTGGCTGGCCCAGGGCCAGGCACTCAGAGCCGAGGTGCGGGTGTATGGCTCCTACGGCTGGCAGTTTTTGACCGGCATGCCCTATGTGCGCGCGGGCTCCGACCTCGACCTGAGCGTGCACGCGCCCGATCTGGACGCCGCCTTGCAAGCCCTGGACTGGCTGTCGCAGACCGTGGCCCTGGGCGAGGCGGGCTACGGCGGGCGCTCCCCCTCGGCGCGCTTGCCGCTGCGGGTGGACGGCGAAATCGTCTTTCCCCAAGGCCAGGCACTGGCCTGGCGCGAGTTGCAGCAACTGCGCCTGGGCCAGGTGGCGCAAGCCCTGGTCAAAGACCGCTGCAGCCTGCGCCTGCTGGACTGGCCCGCGCTGGTGGCGCTGGCGGAGGCATCGGTTGTGTGCTCCGCCTCGACCTCGGCGGTGGGCCGGGCAGCCGCGCTGGTCTGACGCCCAAGCCATGTTCACCAGTTCAGCACGGTCCCCCATCCCCGCGTCGGGCGCTGATAGCTTGCAAGCCGCGTTTTCAGCCCCCACCTTGGCGCGCGCCGCCGTGCGGGCCTTGTACGTGGAGGTGGCGCTCGAACCCAAGCCCGGCCTGGTGTCCTTGCGCGACAGCGGCAGCCATACCGATATGGACGCTGCCACTTTTGTGCGCAGCCTGTTTGCCCTGCGCCACTACTTTGCCCATATCGCGCAGGCGGGTGCGCGGGGTGTGGAATTTGCTGCGCTTCAATCCTTGGGCGTGGCCGCCGAGGCGCGCATGCTGGCGGCCACCGGAGGCGTTAACACCCACCGGGGCGCGGTATTTGGCCTGGGGCTGTTGTGTGCGGCGGCGGGCCGCGTGGGCGCACAGGGCGGGGTTTTTGGCGCGGCGGCCTTGCGCAGCGCCTTGCAAGCCACGTGGGGGGAAGCCTTGGCCGCGCGCGCGCTGGCCACCCGCCGCGCCGTGCCCGTGTCCCACGGCCAAAAGGCGGCCCAGGCGCATGGCTTGCGTAGCGCGCTGGACGAGGCGGCGCTCGGGTTCCCCACCGTGTTTGAAGTGGCTTTGCCCGCTTTGCAAGCCGCGCTGGCCGCGGGCCTGGGCGAGCGCGCGGCGCGGGTCCAGGCACTGTTTGCCACCATGGCCGTGCTCGACGACACCAACCTGGTGCACCGTGGCGGCATCGCAGGCCTGCGCTGGATGCAGGCCCAGGCCCAGGCCTTTGTGGCCGCAGGCGGCGTGCAGCAGCCCGACTGGCTGGTGCAGGCGCGCGCGCTGCACCTGGCGGCGGTGCAGCGCAGGCTCTCACCCGGTGGCAGCGCGGACGTGCTGGCAAGCGCCTGCTGGTTGGCCGCGCTGGAGCCGGGCCACGCAGGCGCGCGGCAGGCGTCCCCCGCGCAGGCACAGGCGCCCGCCACCGCGTCTTTGTGGCCGTTGCCCGCACCCGCAGCCCACCGTTAACACGCCCGCCATGGCCTACGCGCTGCTGTTTTCCGGCCAAGCCAACCAGCACGCTGGCATGCTGCCCTGGCTGGAGTCTGCGCCAGGGGCCGCCCCTGCCTTGCGTTGCATGGAGGCGCTGATTGGCCGCGACTGGCGCGCCACGCTGGCCGATCCGCAGCGCCGGGGCGACAACGGTTTTGCCCAAGTGCTGATCACCGGCACGGCGCTGGCCGCATGGGCGGCGCTGCAAGCTGCTGGTGCGCCAGCGCCTGCCGTGGTGGCAGGCTACAGCGTGGGCGAATTGCCAGCGTTTGCCGCCGCCGGGGCGCTGGCACCTCAGGCATCTATCGCGCTGGCGCAGATCCGAGCGCAGTGCATGGACCAGGCTGCGGTCGACGTGCGCACCGGCTTGCTGTCGGTCAGCGGCGTGGCCCGCACGCGGGTGCTGGCCTTGTGCCCGGACCTGGCCGTGGCCATTGACCTGGGCCCCGAGCAAGGCGTGTACGCGGGCTTGGACGCGGACCTGGCTACGGCCTTGCCGCTGCTGCAAGCGCAGGGCGGCCAGTGCCAGCGTTTGGATGTGCGCCTGGCCTCGCACTCACCATGGATGCGCCCGGCCCTGGACGGGTTTGCGGCTGCCTTGGATGCAGTGGAATGGCACGCGCCGCGTTGCCCGGTGGCGCTCAATGCCAGCGGCGCCTTGAGCCGCCAAGCCCCGGTGTTGCGCCCTGCACTGGCGGCGCAAATTGCCAGCACCGTGCAATGGCAGGCGTGCATGCAGGCCGTGGCCGAACGCCAGCCGCACTGCGTGCTCGAAATCGGCGCAGGCGCAGCGCTGGCGCGCCTGTGGAACGCGCGCTACCCCGCCATTGCCGCGCGCTCGCTCGACGAGTTCAAAGATATGCAAGGCGCTTTGCGTTGGCTTGAAAAAAACGCCGCAGCGGATTGATTGCCGCCCACCGCGCTTTGACTTTGCACGTCAATCGCCCCTGGGGTTTGGGTATTTCGCGGGCAAATAGGGCCAGGGCGGTGGACCGGGCCGGTGCCGTTCCGTGTCCAGGGCCTTAGGCGCCCAAACCCAAGCGCAGAGCCAGCACCACGAAGACCGCACCGGCCACTCGGTTGAGTAGACGCGTGGCTTTGGGCGAGGTGTGCAGCCTTTGGCCCAAACGCCCCGCAAGCATGGCGATGGCGCCAAAGGTAAGCAAGGTGGCGACCATGAACACAGCACCAAGCTGCACTATTTGGATGCCGACCGGTCCGGCGGCGGGTTGCGCAAACTGGGGCAGGAAAGCGAGGAAGAAGAGTGCAACTTTGGGATTGCTGATGTTCATCAGCACCCCGCGTAGGTAAGTTTGGCGTGCGCCCAGCACGGGCACGGACGGACCGCTGCCCAGACCCGCCGGTGCCTGCCACGACATCCAGGCCAGCCACAGCAAATAGACCGCGCCCAAGGTCTTGATCACCGCAAACCCTGTGGTCGATGCCGCCAGCAGCGCAGCCAGACCCAGTGCCACCGCAGCGGTGTGAAACAGCAGCCCCGTGCACAAACCCAGCACCACCAGCAACCCTGCGCGCGCGCCATGGACCGCAGCATGCATCAGCACAAACATATTGTCCGGTCCCGGCACCAGTGCCAGCATCACCGACGCTGCAAAGAATGCTGCGGTGGTGGCGCCGCTCAGCATGGCACGAACCTGGCGACGCTGCGCTCCCCGCGTGCCAGGGATTGGGCCATGGCATTGTGCTGCTCCACCAGCGGCCCCAGGTCCACAGTGGCCAGTTGGCCATGGGCCACCACCACGCGCCCCTGGACGACTGTGAACGCTGCGTTGGCGCTGGCGCACAGCAGCAGGCTCGCTACCGGGTCATGCACGGCGGCGCCCGCAAACTGCAGGCCGCGCAGATCAAACAGCGCCATGTCGGCGCACATGCCGACTTTGATTTGGCCAATGTCGGTGCGCCCCAGCACCTCCGCGCCGCCGCGGGTGGCCAGGGCAAGAGCGTCGCGCGCCGTCATCTCCAAAGGCGCTGTGTCGCAGCCAAAGCGGGTGCGACCTTGCGCGTCGACCGTGGGGGGCGCTAGTGATTTGCGCAGGCGCGCCAGTAGCAGGGCTTGGCGCGCTTCGGCCAAAAGGTGGGCGCCGTCGTTGCTCGCGCTGCCGTCCACCCCCAGCCCCACCGGCACACCGGCGGCGAGCATTTTGCGCACCGGTGCGATGCCGCTGGCCAAGCGCATATTGCTGCATGGACAGTGGGTGACCCCGGTGCGCGTTGCTGCAAACAGGCTGATTCCCTCGTCGTCGAGTTTGACGCAATGCGCGTGCCACACGTCGGGGCCGAGCCAGCCGAGCTCTTGCGCGTATTGCGCGGGTGTGCAGTTGAACTTTTCCCGGCTGTAGGCATTGTCGTGGTCGTTTTCGGCCAAGTGGGTGTGCAGGCGCACGCCGTACCCGCGTGCGAGTTCTGCCGATGTCCGCATCAGGTCACGGCTGACGCTAAAGGGCGAGCAGGGCGCCACGGCCACCTGCGTCATCGCCCCCCAACTGGCGTCATGGTACCGCTCTATCACGCGCTGGGTGTCGCTCAAAATCGCGTTTTCGTTTTCCACCAGGTGGTCTGGCGGCAATCCGCCTTGGGCTTGGCCCACGCTCATGCTGCCCCGGGTTGCCACAAAGCGCATGCCAATGGCGCGCGCTGCCTCGATGCTGTCGTCCAGCGTGACGCTGTTGGGGTAGATGTAGAGGTGGTCACTGCTCGTGGTGCAACCGCTGAGCAGCAGTTCGGCCATGGCCACCTGCGTGCTGGTGTAAATCATGTCGGGCGTGAGGCCTTCCCAAATCGGGTAAAGGCCGCGCAGCCAGCCAAACAGTTCGGCGTTTTGCACCGACGGAATCGCCCGCGTGAGCGACTGGTACATGTGGTGGTGGGTGTTCACCAGTCCCGGTATCAGCAAGTGATGGCGCGCGTCAATTACCAAGTCGGCGGTATGCGGCAACGCATGCACAGGCCCGATGGCCGCGATCAGACCGTCCCGCACCAGTACCGAGGCGTTGTGCAACTCGGTGCGCGCATCGTCTTGGGTGGCAATGGTGTGGGCGTTATGGATTAGCAGGGTCGTCATAGCGGCATTGTGCCGTGGGGCGCCTATGATTGGCTGCATCATGTCCCCAATGTCTCACGCACACAGCTCCCCGCAGGACCCGCAGGCTTTTCTGCGTGGTTTGTTCCACGCCGCGGTACTACGCGCCTTGCCTTTGCACAACACGGCCGCTTTTTTGCCGCCGCCGCCCAAGGGCCGCACCCTGGTGCTGGGCGCGGGCAAGGCCGGTGGCGCTATGGCGCAGGCGGTCGAAGCGCTGTGGCCTGTGGACGCGCCCCTCTCAGGCCTGGTGGTCACACGCTACGGCCACACGCCGCCACGCCCGCAGGGGCTGGCGCAGCGCATTGAGGTGGTGGAGGCCGCGCACCCGGTGCCCGATGCTGCCGGGCTGGCCGCAGCCCAGCGCATCCTGGCGCTCACCCAGGGCTTGACCGCAGACGACTTGGTGCTGTGTTTGATCTCTGGCGGCGGCTCGGCCTTGCTGACACTGCCCGCTGACGGTTTAAGCCTGCAAGACAAACAGCGCATCAACCAGCAGCTTCTGGAGAGCGGCGCCCACATTGGCGAGATGAATTGCGTGCGCAAGCACCTCTCGCGCATCAAGGGCGGGCGCTTGGGCGCTGCCTGCGCCCCGGCCCGGGTGGTGACGCTGACCATCAGCGACGTGCCCGGCGACGACCCGTCCACCATCGCCAGCGGCCCCACGGTGGCCGACGCCACCAGCTGCCAGGACGCGCTGGACATCTTGCGCCGCTACGCCATTGCGGTGCCCGAAGCGGTGGAGCAGGCCTTGCAAAGCGGCGCCCTGGAAACCCCCAAGCCGGGCGACGCTTCCTTTGACGGCCACGGCCTGCACCTGATTGCCACGCCGCAGCAAAGCCTGCAAGCCGCCGCCGACGCCGCCCGCGCGGCAGGCGTTGCCGCCTACATCCTGAGCGACGAGGTGGAAGGCGAATCGCGCGAAGTGGCCAAGGTGCACGGGGCCATAGCCCGCGCGGTGGCCAAAGGGCAGGGCGCGTTCCAGAAACCGTGTGTGATTTTGAGCGGCGGCGAGACCACCGTCACCATCCGCCCCCGCGCCCCTGGCGCTGCGAAAGGCCGGGGCGGCCGCGCAGGCGAGTTTTGCATGGGCCTGGCGCAGGCGCTCCAAGGGATGGAAGGCGTGTGGGCGCTGGCCGCCGACACCGACGGCATTGACGGTGTGGAGGACAACGCCGGTGCCCAAGTCGCCCCCGACACCCTGGCGCGCGCCGCCGCCCTGGGCTTGAGGCTGACCGACCATTTGGAGCGCAACGACGCCTACGGCTTCTTTTCCGCGCTGGGCGATCTGGTGGTCACCGGCCCCACGCACACCAATGTGAACGACTTTCGGGCGGTGTTGGTGGTGTAGGAAGGTGTGTAGCTAGCCATTGATTCGAATGCGGGCACACGCCGTCCGGCGGTCCCTCATGCCATACCCGTGGTTCTACTAATTGCAAGGCGTCGGCGGGCGGTTTATCCGAACGACGCCCATCGCCTTGGCCAGCGCAGGTTTCCGATGGGCAGTTCACAGCCCAGGAACGCCTGGGCTCCGTCCAGATCGGGCGGGAAGTAGGCCTCGCGGAAGGAGTTGTTACCCCGCGCGACGAGGGCGTGAGGCTGGCTGGGGTGAAGCAGCACCACCGTGCCCCAGCGCAGCGTAATGCGCTGACCAATCAGTGGGAAATGCAAGTCCTGTCCCGGTCGTGATTAAGAAACAGATTTCAAAAAGCCGCGCCGCCGTATTGCGCGGCACACCGCTTACCGTGCTGACGAATACCAAACCCTTACGATGAACTTGGCATATGGAACGCACATCCAAGACTCGTGACGCAATATGGACGATCCTAAGGTAGGATACTAAAACCAATAGCAATGAATAAATTTTCTGCTATGAAGCAGAAGAAAGGCATGATGAGCGAAATTTTTCGTGCTGTCGCGTTGATGATGGCGAGTTTATTGGTGGCAGGCGGTGGCCTATGCTCGGTGCTTGGCGTCCCCTTTAGTCTGTTTTTGATATTTGATAAAGGCGATGAAGCGTTTCCCGTTGTGGTGTTAGCCACAGCGGTTGGTTTCTGTGCTTTGTATCTTGGCTTATGGATGTGGAAGCTAGATGCGGGGTCCAAGTCGTAAATGCTTCTTGTCATTCGTGATCCCAGCCTGGCCCACACGGTTCACTACGTGTTGGAGTGCGCTGCTCTGGCGATTGGTGCCTGGGTGTACCGACGGCGTAAAGCTGGTCAGGGTGTGTCCAGCGTGTTACGGGGGCCTATCTACCCGCTGGTATTGGGCTGCCTATTGGGCGCCGCCGTTGGTAACAAAGCCATGTTTTGGATCGAAAATCCGCACTTGTGGGCGCAGGCGGTCAACACGCCCGCCCTGTGGTTGCAGGGGCAGTCCATCGTGGGTGGTTTGCTGGGTGGCTGGATGGGAGTGGAGTTGGGCAAATGGCTTTCGGGCTGGCAAGCTCCGCGTACCGGGGATGACTTTGTGCCTGCCATCTTGAGTGGCATTCTGGTCGGGCGCGTGGGTTGTTTTGTTTCGGGCCTCAACGACGGCACTTATGGTCTACCTACCGGCATGCCATGGGGCATCGATCTGGGTGATGGAATACCGCGCCACCCAGCGCCACTTTACGAATGGGTGCTTGCCTTGGCGGCGCTGCTTACATGGCAGTGTTGGAGTCGGGCGCTGGCGCACACGCAGGGGCTGGCCTTTCGCTGCTGGATGCTGGGGTACATGCTTTGGCGCTTGGGAATCGATGCACTCAAACCCGTTCCCTATGCGTACTGGGGCGGGCTGTCGGGGATTCAGTGGGTGTGTTGTGTTGCCGCCCTTTTAATCACCATCTCTATTTGGCAAGACAAATACTTAGGCAGAGAAAGACAACACCCCAATACCCATGCCCTTTGATTTGCATGGGTATTTGCCGAGAGCACCGCTTGGTGAGCCAAGTATCAAGACATAACACCACACACCATGTCCCGCAAACAACGCCCCTACCTTTTCTACGACACCACCTCCAGCGTCTGTTCCACCTGCTTGCACGCGGTCGAGGCCAAAATCTTGTTCAAGGACGAAAAGGTCTACATGGACAAATGGTGTCCGGTGCACGGCACCGAGCGCGTGCTCATCAGTGACGATGTAGCCTACTACCGCCTGGGGCGCGAGGTGTTTGTCAAACAGCCGGAAATGCCTAATATTTTCAATACGAAGATGGAATACGGCTGCCCCTACGACTGCGGTTTGTGCCCTGACCACATGCAGCACTCGTGCCTGAGCATTGTCGAGATTAACGACCACTGCAATTTGAATTGCCCCATTTGCTACGCCGAAAGCGGCACGCACCGCCCCGAGCACCGTAGCCTGGCAGAGGTGTGCCGCATGTTTGATACCGTGGTGGAAAACGAGGGCGAGCCCGATGTGGTGCAAATCTCGGGAGGTGAGCCCACCACGCACCCGCAGTTTTTTGAAATTTTGGACGAGGCCCGCAAGCGTCCTATCAAGCACTTGATGATCAATACCAACGGGGTACGCATCGCGCAAGACGCCGCGTTTGTGCAGCGCTTGGCCAGCTACGGCCCGCAGGGCCTGGAGGTGTACTTGCAGTTTGACTCGCTGCGCGCCGCCGCCCTCAAAGAGTTGCGCGGTGCGGACTTGACCCGTGTTCGCCAGCAGGCGCTGGAGCGCCTCAATGCGGCGGGTATTTCCACGACACTGGTCGTCACTGTCAAGCGTGGCCTGAACGATGACGAACTCGGTGACATCATTAGCCACGCGCTGTCCCATACTTGCGTGCGGGGCATCACCTTTCAGCCTATTCAGGAAGCAGGCCGCACCGATGGCTTTGGGGCGCAGCATCGACTTACGGTGAGTGAAATACGCCGGGGTATTGCCGAACAGAGCGGGCTGTTCACGCTAGACGACATCGTGCCTGTGCCTTGCAACCCCGACACGCTGGCCATGGCCTATGCGCTGAAGACAGGCGACGAAACGGTGCCGCTGACCCGACACTTGAGCCCGCAAGCCTTGGTGGAAGGGGTGGGTAATACCATCGTGTTCGAGCAAGACGCGTCGGCCAAGGACATGGTTTTCAAGTTGTTTTCTACCAACCACTCACCCGAGTCGCAAGCCAATTGTCTCTCGGAGTTAATGTGTTGCCTGCCGCAAGTGGCGTCACCCCAGGGCATGGGCTACCAGAATGTGTTTCGCATCCTGATTGTGCAGTTCATGGATGCAACGAATCTGGACATTCGTGCGCTCAAAAAATCTTGCATCCACTTCGCCACTCCCGATGGGCAAATGATCCCCTTCGAGGCCTACAACCTTTTCTACCGCGACGGCAAACGGCATGCGCTGGAATCCATACGTGGACAACTCAAGCAGCAGCATGCTGGGCGCAAGCAGTGGTCAATCGCGCGAGCGCCCAGTGGTGCATAGATAATCGGTAAGAAGGGGATGTACCTTAACTGCTTATCAAGCGAACCAATTAACTCAATGTGAACGCGATTCGGGCGGTGTTGGTGGTGTAGTGCTGGCCTTCGGCTCAGGCTGGCGCAGGCACCGTCGCTGCAAAGCGTTCCCTATCAAACTGCGCCAGATGCTGGCGTACCCCTTGAAAGACCGCCTGCGCCAATTCCGCAGGAAAGTCGGGGGGCAAGCGTTGTTCAACGGCGACCAGCGCCGCGTCCAGCCGCTGCGCCATGGCCAGCATGGCGTCCCAGGCACCATCGACTGCGCTGCGCTTGGCCAGCGCCTCCCAATGGCGGTAGTGGATTTCGGCCAGTTTGTAGTGCGCCGACTTGCTTCGCACCGCCATGGCCAGCTTAGTTTTTTGGTAGGCAAGCGTGTTGGGGCCATTGCCTATCAGGGGCCAGGCGGATAGCACGTCATACAAGGGCGTCATGCGGTATCGACCACCAGGCAGCACGAACAGGGAAAAGTTTTTGCCATGCCCATCAATCGCCGCCAAAAACCAAAACAGCAGTTGGGCGCACAAAAATTGTCGTCCGTCTTCATGGAAGGCCTCGCCGCCTTGGAGCACTTCCAGGCAGGCCTCGATGCCCGGCCCGCCAAGCTGCTCGTATTTTTGGTTGCTGGAAACACCTTTGGCCTGGCAGAAGTCTTCTTGGGGCAAGCGGGCAATCCAGAGCGCGCCCTGCCAGCTCCGGTCAAAACGCGTGACCACCAGCACCCGGCGTTCGCCAAAGTCCTCCATCTTGCACTCAGCCACTGGCAAACCCAATTCCCGCACAATTTGGCTGCACAGCCATTCGTTCTCTACCGACAGGCGCATATCCAGCTGCCGCCCTGGGGTGATGCCTATGGGCGGTTTGAGAATGTGGGTCGTGGGCGTAGCGCCCAAGGGACGGCACCATGCGCCGCTCACTTGCAGCAGTGCGGTTTTCTCCTGCGCGCCGGCAATCGAGAGGCGGAATTCTTCCTCTTCATCGGGTGCGCCCAGCCCGGTTTGCGCACCCAGGGCCACCAGATGCCTTTCAATTTGTTCCGGCGTGAGGGCCTCGTACCGCAGTTGGTCAAAACCATCGGGGCTGTCGCCTGGCGGCAGCAGTTGCACCGCACCCACGCAGTCGCGCCCCACGGCCTGTAGCAGCGCAAAAGCGCTCGTGCCTTGAGTCCGAAACCGCGCACTGATGCGCTTGCGAATGCCGTCGCTGTCGGGCAGCAGGTTGTCAAAGTAGTTGCGTACTGCGTCGCCTTCGAGCCGGTTGTCCGCTGTAAACGGCAGCGACAGGGAAAGCGGACGGCTGCGCTGCGACGCCCGCCACGATGGCGCATAGTCCAGGCGGTGGCGCCCCGTGCGCCCTACGCTCCAGGTGCCCACCCGTTCCCCATTCATCCAGATCTCCAACGCGCCCATATCGACTCAATTACCACTCGCCTTGGGAGCTGGTATTTGTTGCGGGTGTCGCGCAAGGGGCCTTGTCGGTCGATGTGCCTGTGTCGCGCAAAACCAAGTCAACGTGCAAGGCTTTCAGTAACTCCAGCAGTTGCCCCGTACTGACCGTGGCCGGGTTGCGCTCAATCGCTGCGATGCGCGACTGGGACACCCCGAGTTTGCGCGCCAGGTCGCCTTGGCTAAGCTGGCGCGCCTTGCGCAAGGAACGCAGTTGCGGCGCAAGCTGGTCTGAGATAGCAATGAGATAGTCCATGGCGCAATACCACCTTTGAGTAATATTCGCATATTATGACCCTAAAGTGATAATGTGCAAATATCTGTTTTAGGTGATATGGCGCCACCTTTTGGGGCGCACTTTATTTTGCGACGACGGGCGAGCTGGGCGCCTGGGGCCTCTTCTGGTTGAACTTCTGCGCCGCCTCGGCCAGCTTGCGCTTGCGCTCCACGTTCAGGCGCTCCACCTCCGCGCGCTGGTTCTTTTTCATGTGGGGGTCTTTGCCGAATACGCCTGCCATAGGGATGTTTCCTTTGTCTCAGTCTAACGGACTACCCGCCGCGAGCCAGCGGCCGGTGTGCGGGCACACGTCGCCTGGCACTCCCTGGTGCCAGAGCTGCGGCTCTTTTATTTGAAGGGCAGTGGCGGACGCGGGATCAAAGGCGATATCCAGTGCCTGGGCCAGCGCCGGGCTTTCGATGGGCAGTTCCCAGGTTAGAAACACCTGGGCGCAGTCCAGATCGGGCGGGAAGTCGGCCTCGGCAAAGCTGTTGCGCTGGCGGGGTATGACGGCGTGCGGCTGGCCGGTGTCAAACAGCACCACGGTGCCCCGGCGCAGCGCTGTGCGATGGCCGGTCAGCGGAAAGTGCAAGTCCAGCCCCCGGTCGTCGCTAAGAAACAGATTGCAAAACGCCGCGCCGCCGTATTGCGCGGCGTCGTGGTGGTAGCGGGCGCCCCGGCAGGCCATCAGCGCCACCTCGCTTTGGGCCAGCAGGTCTGCCAGACCCAGCGCGCGCGTCCAGTCGGCCACTGCTTGCACGCACAGGCGGTAGTCGGGCCAGCGCAGGCGGGCGCGGGCCAGGGGCAGCGCTTCGACGTCGCCAGGCGCCAGGGCCAGTAGCTGCGCGATGTCGCGCGTCCAGTCTGCTACTAAGCGGGGCGGGGGCGCGGGCACGTCCAGCAGGCCGACCAGCACCGTGTCGCTCACGCTGCGGCTGCGCATGTGCTCTGCGCTGCGGTAAAAAGCGGTGGCGTGCTGCGGGGCAGGCGCTTGCATGGGCTGCCCGCTTAGCGGCTGTAGGCCAAGCCCGAGGCCACGCCGCCAAACAAGTCGCCTTCCACCAGTGGTACGCCGGGAAACGCCGCCTGCAAAGCCGCCTGAAAAGGCCGCAGCGCCGACGAGCCGCCGGTCAGGTAAATCGCGTCCATCCCTTGCGGGCGCAGGCCCGCGGCTTGCACGCAGTCCAGCGCGCAGGCCACGGTGCGCGCCAGCAGCGCATGCAGGTGTTCTTCCAGCGCGTCCACCGTCATGGCCGCCTGCAGATTGGGCGTGACGTAAGACAAATCCAGCACCGTGTCGTCGCTGCGCTCGGAGCATCGAATCTTGGCCTGCTCCACGTCGTGCGCCAGGTGGTGGCCCAGGCGCTGGTGCAGCACCTGCATCAGGTTCTGGTGCAGGGCGGGGTCGGCGTAATTGGTCCACAAGGCCTGTGCCTGGGCGATGGCGCGCGGCTGGTACAGCCAGTGGATCAGGTGCCAGGTCCCCAATTCAAAAAACACGCGGCTGGGCACCTCGCGCCCCTGCGGCCCCAGGTGGCGCAGGCCCAGCAGGGGCATCACCGTCTCCAGGCTGAGCTTGTGGTCAAAGTCGGTTCCGCCAATGTGCACGCCGCTGGTGGCCAACACATCGTGCAGTCGATTACTTTGCTGGATGCGCTGAGGCCCCAAACGCACCACAGTGAAGTCCGAGGTGCCGCCGCCCACGTCCACCACCAGCACCGTACTTTCCTTGTTCAGCCGGCGCTCGTAGTCCAGCGCGGCGGCAATGGGCTCGAGTTGGAACGACACGTCTGTGAAGCCCACCGCCTGCGCAGCCAGCAGCAAAGACGCCTGCGCCTGCGCGTCGCGCGCCGGGTCGTCGTCCACAAAATGCACCGGCCGGCCCATAACCGCGCGCGTGGGTGCTTGGCCCAAGGCTTGCGCCGCGCGCTCGCGCAGCTCCGCCAAAAAGGTGGCGATGATGTCCTGAAAGCTGATTTGCCGGTGGTTGACCTCGGTGGTCTCCAGCAGCAGCGGGCTGCCCAGCAGACTCTTGAGCGAGCGCATCAGGCGCCCCTCGGTGCCTTCCAGGTACTGGGTGACTGCGTCGCGGCCAAAGTGGGTGCGCAGGTCTTCACTGTTGAAAAACACCGCTGTGGGTATGGCCAGCGCAGCGCCTTCCAGCGGTATGAGGCGCGCCGTGCCGCCGGGCGCCGCCCAGGAGACGGCCGAGTTCGAAGTGCCGAAATCAATGCCGAGCGTGCCCGGCAGGGGTGGTGTCATGGGTCAGTGGGTGGGGGGTACGGGCGCCGCTTTGAGCGACTGCGCCTGGGGGTGGGAAGTATGTTGAGCAGGTTTGGCCGAGGCGGGATTGTGCCAGCAAGAGGCGCCCACCCGTCAGCGTGCCGCTGCGGCCCGGTCTGTGCCAAAGTGCGCCTCGCGGATCGCGTCGAGCGCGTCCTCGCGCCACCAGTCCAGGGCGTTGTAATAGCCCTCCCACACGCAGGTGCCGCAGCCCCGGCCGCAGCAGGTGGTGGGCCAGGGCGGCGGGGGGCGCAAGCTCAGGCCGCATTGCGCGGCCAGGGCCTGCACCTGGGCCTGCATGGCGTCGCCAATGGCGGTGCTGGTGAGGCGCTGGTCTTCGATTTGCCGCAGCATTGCGGGGCTGATTTGCATGGGAGCCGGGGCCGGGTCTTAGCGCTGTACCGCCCACAACACGTTCTCGGCCGTGGCCGGGGCCTTGAGTTGCACCGGGCCAGCGCAGGGGCTGCGCGCCTGCGCCACGGCGTCGCGCAGCGCTTCAAATACGCTGATGGCCAGCATGAAAGGCGGCTCGCCCACCGCTTTGGAGCCAAACACGTTGTCCTCGCGGTTGGGCTCGGGCCACAGATCGACCTTGAAGTGCGCGGGCACGTCGCCTGCGGTGGGGATTTTGTAGGTGCTGGGGGCGTGGGTGGAAAGTTGGCCTTGGTCGTTCCACACCAGCTGCTCGGTGGTCAGCCAGCCCATGCCTTGCACAAAGCCGCCCTCGATCTGGCCCACGTCCAGGCCAGGGTTGATGCTGCGCCCCACGTCGTGCAGGATGTCGACTTTCAGCACCCGGCTCTCGCCGGTGAGCGTGTCAATTGCCACCTCGGTGCAGGCCGCGCCGTAGGCAAAGTAGTAGAACGGTCGCCCGGTGAGCGTGGTTTTGTCGTAGTGGATTTTGGGCGTGCGGTAAAAGCCGTCGCTCCAGAGCTGGATGCGGTTGGCGTAGGCCATTTGCACCACGGCGTCAAAGCTGCGCGTGGCGGTGGGAGATATCACCTGCCCGCCACGAAACGCAATGGCCCCGGCGCTACAGCCGTCCAGCCCGCAGACAAAAGTAGCCAGGTTGTCGCGCACATGGCGGGCGGCAAATTGCGCGGCGCGGCCATTCAGGTCGGTGCCGGCCGAGGCCGCCGTGGCAGATGCGTTGGGGATCTTGCTGGTGTCGCTGGCTGTGGCCA
>CANFWT010000025.1 GCA_947450895.1 Comamonadaceae bacterium
GAGGGGGAGCAAAGTCCGAATTTGGTTTCTGCGCTTCGGCTAGCCTTCTACTGGTCTTGCACCTGTGGGTAAGACTGCGCCACTTTGGAACGGCGCCGTCGCCGCGACGGCTTTCGGGGTTTGGGTGTTGCAGTCTCTACCCCGCCACACCCTAGTAAGAGCGGCGCCTCGCCGCGAACCTTCGTTGAGGCTGAAAGGCCCGAACCCCAAACCCCAAAAGCCGTCGCGGCGACGGCGCCGCGCCCAAGTGTGGCAGGCATACCCACAGGTGCTAAGCCAGTAGAAGCCTGGCCGTTGCGACAAAGTCAAATGTGGCTGTTGGCTCCCCCTTTCCACCCCGCTGGGGTGGAAAGGGGGCCGGGGGGATAGGGGGGGGAAACCCAAATGGTGCCCTGGCCCCGAATCCTCGCAAAACCCGCAACACCCACACCCTGAAAGCCGTCGCGGCGACGGCGCCGTTCCAAAGTGGCGCAGGCACACCCACAGGTGCTAAGCCGGTAGAAGCCTAGCCGGAGCGACAAAATCAAATGTGGCTGTTGGCCCCCCCTTTCCACCCCGCCGGGGTGGAAAGGGGGTTGGGGGGATAGGGGGGGAGAGGAAAAGCTGGCATGAATCAAGCCCCACCGCAGCTTGGCAAAAGCTAAACCGACGCTAGGCCGCCAACACCTCGGCCCGCCCCGCCTCCACGGCAAAAGCCGCCAACGTGCGCACCGAACTGTCCTGCTGCTGCACATCGTCCAGCACCCGCAGTCGCACATGCAATTGCCCCGGCGTGAAATCGGCAAGCCCATAACCCCGGTATTGCGCGTTGGCAAACACAAAGTGCGGGTTTTCTTGCAGCAGCGCGGCGGTGGAATCGGTCTTGCCCGATTTGGAGGTGATGCTGGTGCCGCAAAACTCCACGCCCACTTTTCTGCTATCCGGGCGCGCGTAGTCGGCCAGCACGTGGCCGACCCAGTTCTCGTGTACGTCGCCGCCCAAGATCACGGGGTTGGCCACGCCGGGCTGCCGCAGCGCGGCGGTGAGGCGGGTGCGGGCGGCGCTGTAGCCGTCCCAGCCGTCGTTCCAGAACTTTTGCGCCGGGCCCAGCGCAAAGTCGCGTGGGCCGAACAGGGTTTGCTGGCCCAGCACGTTCCAGCGCGCGCCGCCAGACGCCGCCGAGGCCAGCGCGCCAGAGAGCCACTTTTCTTGCGCGCCGCCCAACAAGCTGCGTGCCGGATCGTTCCAGGTTGGGCAGCTCTCGGGGCGCACGATGGACGAGCCGGTTTTACCGTCCGGGCTGCACACCTGGGGGCCTTTGTACTGGCGGGCGTCGAGCAAATACAGCTGCGCCAAATTGCCGTAGGCGAGTTGGCCATAGAGCCGCATCTCCGCGCCCCGCCCCAGGCCGCCCAGTGCCTGCGTGAGCACACTGGCGCGCAGGGGCATGTTCTCGTAATACGCCTGGTAGGCCGCCGCCCGGCGCGCGGCAAAGTCTGGGGCGCTGACCAGGCCGTCACCCGCTTGCAGACCAGCGTAGTCGTTTTGCACTTCGTGGTCGTCCCAGGTCATGAGCCAGGGGCAGGCGGCGTGCAGGGCTTGAAGGTCGGGGTCGCTTTTGTACAGGGCGTAGCGGGCGCGGTAGTCGTCCAGCGTCAGCACCCAACCGCCGCCGGGCTTGCGCAGCTTGCTGCCAGTGCCGGGGTATTCGTAAATGTAGTCACCCAAAAACAGCACCAGGTCGGGCGCATCGGCCAGCAGGTGGCGCCAGGCGCTGAAGTAGCCGTCTTCCCACTTTTGGCACGAGGCGTAGGCCAGGCGCAGGCTCGCCACTGCGCTGCCGGGCGTGGGCAAGGTGCGGGTCTGGCCAGTAGCGCTGACCACGTCGCCCAGCAAAAAACGGTAGTGGTAGGCGCGCGCGCTCTCCAAGCCCGCCAGTTCCACGTGCACTGACCAGCCCAGCGCCGCGCTGGCCAGGCTTTGGCCGCGCTGCACCACGCGGGCAAACTGCGCGTCGTGCGCCAGTTCCCAGCGCACGGCTGCTGTGCCGTCCGTTGAAGGGCGCAGGGCTTTGGGGTCCAGCCGCGTCCACAGCACCACGCCGTCGACCGTGGGCGAGCCGCTGGCCACGCCGCAATAAAAGGGGTCGTCCAGCGCGCGGCTTTGGCTCTGGGCGCTGCGGGGCAGCCATAGGCCATGGCTGGCGGCCGCAGCCCAACGCAAAAGCTCGCGTCGGTCCATCAGCGGGGGCGCGCGGGGGTATCGCGCCAGGTGCGGTAGTCCAACACCAAAGGCCGAACGACAAGCACCACCAGCACCAGCGCCAGCGGCACGGTGGCCACATAGCCCACCGCCTTGAAACCCCAGGCGCCCGCCAAGGCGCCAGTCACAAAGCTCAGCAGCAGCTTGGTGTGCGACCGCAGCTTGCTGCGGTTGGCCAGCACCCGGGGGTCATTGGGAAAGCTGCGGTTGACGTAAAACAGGCGTCCCAGTTCGATACCAATGTCGGTCACCAGCCCGGTGATGTGCGTGGTGCGGATTTCGGCGTTGGACTTTTTGGTGATCAGCGCGTTTTGCAGGCCCATGATGAAGCACAAAAGCACCACCGTGTAGGGCACCAGGGCCACGCTGCGCGCATCAATGGCCGCGCCAAACAGGCCAAACACCAGCAGCAGCATCGCCTCGACCAATAAGGGGCGGCCATAGGCGCTGCGCAAATTGCGCCGCAGCGCCCATTCCACCATCATGGTGGTGGTCACCGCGCCGCCCATAAAGGCGGTAAGTGAGCAAAAGCCAATCCACACCAGCAGCCAGTGGCCCAGCACCAGGTTGTCGGCCATGGAGGACACCACGCCGCTCATGTGCGAGGTGTACATGCCCACGGCCAGAAACCCACCGGCATTGATGGCCCCTGCGACAAAACACAAGACCGCCCCCAGCGGCACGTTGGCCCCAGCGGGGCTGCGCGCGTCGGTCAGGCCCAGCGTCATTGCAAGGCTTGGCCCAGACGGGCAACGCCCTCTTCAATCTTGGCCACATCGGCGGTGGCAAAGCTCAGGCGCAGGGTGGCGGCGTCCGGGTCATGGGCGTAAAACGGCGCGCCAGGCACAAAGGCCACCAGCCGCTCAATGGCGCGCTTGGCAAATTCGGCCGCGTTGGCCGGGCCGCCTTCGGCGCCCGTGAGGCGGGCCCAGAAAAACATGCCGCCCTTGGGCGCGTCAAAAGCGATGCGCGCACCCAGGGCACTTTGCAGGCTGGCGGCCATCACCCGGGCGCGTTCGGCGTAGGCGTTGCGTACCGCGCCCAAGGCCGCGTCCAGCCGGCCCAAGGTGAGGTAGTGCGCGCCAATGGCCTGCGTCAAATTGCTGGTGTGCGCGTCGCTGAACTGCTTGCACATGGTGGCCCGCGCCAGCAGCTCGGGCGGCGCAATCATCCAGCCCACGCGCAGACCGGGGCTCAAGATCTTGCTTAGGCTGCCGCAATGCACCAAGTATTCGCGGCTGCCCGGCACCTGGTCGCTTAAAGCGAGCAGGCTGGGTGGGGGTGCCTGGTCAAAGTACAACTCGCCATAGGGGTCGTCTTCCACAATCAGCGTGTGGGTGCGCGCGGCAATTTCCAGCACACGCAGGCGGCGCTCCAGGCTCAAAGTGGCGCCGCTGGGGTTGCCGAAGGTGGGAATCAGGTACACCAGTTTGGGTTGGTGCTCGTCGATCAGCTGCTCCAGCCGGTCCACGTCGACGCCATTGGCGTCAATCGGCGCGCCGATAAGGTGTGCGCCGTAGAGGCGAAAGCACTGGATGGTGGCCAAAAACGTGGGCGCTTCGACAATCACCTTATCGCCTGGTGAGATCATGGTCTTGCCAATCAGGTCCAGCGCCTGCTGGCTGCCGGTGGTGACGATCAGGCCGTCGGGCGCAACAGTTGCGCCCTTGCCCGCCATGAATTGGCTGATCTGCTCGCGCAGCGGGCCCCAGCCTTCGGTGGCGCCATATTGCAGCACCGGGCCGGGGTTCTTGGAGAGCACCGAATCCGCAGACATTTGCAAGCCCTCCACATCAAACAGCGCCGGGTCTGGGAACCCTCCCGCAAAGCTGATGATGCCAGGCTTGCCCAGCAGCTTGAACAGCTCGCGGATGGCGGAGGTTTCGACGTTTTGCAGGCGGTCGGCGAATTGCAAGGGCATGGTGTATCTTGTCCGTGTGGTTTTGCCGCTATTGTCTTCTTTTCAAACCGCCCGCCCAAGCTTCCACGCCATGAACGCCACCCAGATCGAGACCTTCTTCGCCACCCTGCAAGCCGCCAATCCGCACCCGCAAACCGAACTGCACTACGCCAGCGTGTTTGAACTGCTGGCGGCAGTGCTGCTGTCGGCCCAGGCTACCGACGTGGGAGTGAACAAGGCCACGCGCGGCCTGTTTGCCGTGGCCAACACGCCGCAAAAAATCATCGCGCTGGGCTTGGAAGGTTTGGAAGCGCAGATCAAAACCATAGGCCTGTTTCGCAGCAAGGCGCGCCACCTGTTGCAAACCTGCGAGATACTGGTGGCACAACACGGCGGCGTAGTGCCGCGCACCCGCGAGGCACTCGAAGCCCTGCCCGGCGTGGGCCGCAAAACCGCCAATGTGGTGCTCAACGTAGCCTTTGGCGAACCCACCATGGCGGTCGACACCCACCTGTTTCGCCTGGGCAACCGCACCGGCTTGGCGCCAGGCAAAACGCCCTTGGCAGTCGAACTCAAACTGCTCAAACGCATCCCCCAAAAATACCTGGTGGACGCGCACCACTGGCTGATATTGCACGGGCGCTATGTTTGCCAGGCGCGCACGCCGCAGTGCAGCAAGTGTGCGGTTGCTGGGGTTTGCGGCTACAAGGCCAAGGAATAAGCACACCAAAGACCGCCGCTGAACGCAGATTTCCTTAGGGCCATGGGCGAACAAACCCGGTCGCAACGCACCAGACCAGACCATTGCACATGCTTCGGCCTAAGCGGCGGCGCCGAGCACCTCCCGCATCGCAGGGGCAATGCCCCCGAGCAAAGCGCTCGCCGTCAGTGGTGCGCCAGCAGACGCCAGCGCGGCCGCGCGGCCGTGGACCCAGGCGGCTGTAGCGGCCAGTTGCGCCAACAACTCCGGCTTGCGCGCCAACTCCAGATGCCGTGTCCCCACCAGCGCGCCGACAATGCCTGCCAGCACATCGCCCGTGCCCGCGGTGGCAAGCCAGGGCGTGGCCGCCGGCAGTGCGATACACACGCCCTCACCTGCCACGACCGTCTGCGCGCCCTTGAGCAGCACCGTCACTGCGCACAGCCGGTGTGCGCGCAGCGCCCACGCCTGCGGATCGGCGGCAATCTCGGTGGACGACGCATCCACGCCCCACGCCTTTAGCAGTACGGCAAGCTCCCCGGCATGCGGCGTGATGACGGTGGGCGCGCGCAAGGTACCCGCCAAGTACAAAGCCCCGGCATCTAGCACCGTCGGGGCTGCAGGGAACCGCGACTTGGCCATCTGGCGGTGGCGCAGCCAGTTAGACAAGGACCAGCCGCCGGGTGGCGCTACGCCAGAGCCCAGCAGCCACGCATGCACGCGGCCCGGCGCCACCACCACTTCAGGGCTGCGCTGCAGCACCAGTGCGGCCAGTCCAGCGGACGGGTAAAAGCGCACCATACCGAGGCCGGTCGCCGCCGCTGCCGCCGTAGTCAACACTGCGGCGCCGGGGTAATGGTGCGAGCCGGTCACCACGCCCAGCACACCGCGCGTGTATTTGTGGTCCTGGTCCGTGGGCAGCCGAATGCAGGCGCAAGCGTCGGCAGCGCTCCATGGACGGAAAAAAGGTGTGGGTTGCGTCATCAAGTCGGGTTGTACATGGAAAACGCAGTAGCGCTCTTGCACGCACACCAATGCCCCCGCCTTCGGGGTGTCGCCTCAGTGTGCGGCCCGGGCGCCATCGTGCATGGTCTCGTTCGGGGACGGTCCGCATTTCATCGGTTTCGCATGCCGTTGGTGTGCGCAAACTCACACCAGGGTCAGTCCTCTCGTGCCAAGGCCACCCATTGGCCCGCGACCGCATGGATCGCAATACGGTCATCAAACACCTGCTCCAGCGCGCGGTGGCTATCCGGGTGTGCGCAGGGCCCTTGGTGGGCAATGCGGCCCTGCGCCATCACCACCACGGTGTCGGCGTGCAAGGCCATGGAAATTTCGTGCAGCACGCTGACCACCGTCGTTCCCCGGGCAACCAGACTGCGCACGATCTGCAGCCAATCGGCCTGGTGCGGCGGGTCCAGGTTGGCCAGGGGCTCGTCCATCAGCAGCACCGAGGCTTGCACGCTCAGCGCGCGCGCCAGCAGCACGCGCTGGCGCTCGCCGCCCGAGAGCTGGCCCAGCGTGCGCTCGCGCCAGTCCCAGGCTTGGGTGGCGCGCAGTGCGTCTTCCACGGCAGCCAAGTCGCGCGCGCTCGGCCTGCCCAGCCAGGGCTGGTGGGGCAGGCGGCCCAGCAGTGCCACATCCCACACGGTCAAGTCATCCCCAGCGAGTTCGTTTTGTCCCAGCCAGGCCATTTGCTGCGCGCGCTGGCGCGCGGGCCAGGCCGCCAGCGGCTGGCCTTGCAGATGCACCACACCCTCATGCGCCAGCAGCCCAGCCAGCACCTTGAGCAGGGTGGACTTGCCCGCGCCGTTGGGCCCCACGATGCTGGTCCAGCGGCCGGCCTCAATAGCGAGGTCCAGGCCGTGCAGCACTTGGATCGCGCCCAAGCGGGCGCTAACGGCTCGAGCGCTGAGCGCCTGCTGGGCCAACACAGCCGTCATGCCTTGGCTCCCACCGCCAGCGGGTTTTGGCGGTGCATCAGCCAAAGTAAATAGCCGCCGCCCAGCACCGCAGTGAGTACGCCCACCGGCAGTTCCCCGGGCGCGATCAGGCTGCGCGCCAGCAGGTCCGCGCCCAGCAGCAAAGCCCCACCCATCAGGCTGGACAACAACACCAGCCGCGCGTGGCCCGCGCGCACCATGGCGCGCACCAGGTGCGGCGCGGCCAGGCCCACGAAAGCAATCAGCCCGGTGTGCGCCACCGCCGTGCCGGTAGCCAGCGCCAGCACCAAGACCAGCGCCACGCGCAGAGGCACGACCGGCAAACCCAGGCTCAGCGCCGTGCCTTCGCCCAGGGACAAGCCGTCCAGCACCGGGCTCAACACCCAGGCCAGCGCCATGCACACGCACCACACGCCCAGCATCAGCAGGCACGCGCCCCAGCCGACCAAGGCGGTGCTGCCCAACATGAAACCCTGCATGGTCTGCATCAACTGGGGTTGCACCAACAACACCAAGGAGCCCGCCGCACCCAGAACCACACCCACCACCACGCCAGCCAACAGCAGGCGCAGGGTCTGTTGCACCCCGCGCGCCAGCGCCAGCGTCAGCAAAACAGCCCCGGTGGCACCGACAAAGGCCGCGCCCGTCAAGCCCAGTTGCACCAGCCAAGGCGCAGCCAGGGGCGACGCTCCCAGCAAGGCCAGCGCCACACACACGCCCAAGGAGGCACCCGCTGCGCTGCCCAGCAAATACGGATCGGCCAGCGGGTTGCGAAACAGTCCTTGGGCCACCGCGCCCGCCAGGCCCAACAAGGCACCCGCGCCCCAGGCCCCGGCACTGCGCGGCAGGCGGATCTCCCACACGATCTGCTGCCCCACCGGGTCACGCCACATCGCGCCCAAGTCTTGCAACCCGGTGCTGCCCACGCAGGCGCCCAGCACCAACAGCCCCAGCGCCAGCAGCGCAAGTGCGGCGGCAAGCGCCAAGGGCCGCTGGCGAATCCACTGCTTCATGGCAAGCCCGCCTTGGCCGGGAACAAAGTCTGCAAGCAGCGTGCCACCAGCGTGGCACCCTGGGCCATGCGCGGGCCGGGGCGCACCAGGATGTCGGCATCGGTACGGTCAAAGGCGCAGACCCGCTTTTGCTGGATCGCCTTCAGGCTGCTCCAACCGGGACGCGTTGGCATGGCGTCGGCGTTGCTGTCGCCCACCATGATCACATCGGGCTGCGCGCGCACCACGAATTCGGGGTTGACCTTGGGGAACGGCCCCAAGCTCCCGGCAACGATGTTGTTGAGCTCTAAGCGCTCCAGCGTCTGGCCCAAGAAGGACGAGGTGCTGGCGGCATACGGACCCGGACTGACTTCGAAATACACTTTTGTACCGCGCGCCTTGGCGGGCACCAACGCAGTGGCGGCGCGCATCTGCGCTTCCATGGCCGCAACCAATGCATTGGCCGTGTCCACGCCGAGCAACTGCCCCAGCGTACCGAGCACGCGCACTGCACCAGCGTAGTCTTTGGGCTCCAGCGCCACCACGCGCAGGCCCAGTGCGCGCAGGCGATCGGTGCCGGGCGCCGAACTGGCCACCAGCACCAGGTCGGGCTGGAGGGCGACGATGGCCTCGATGTTCGGGTCCAGCCCGCCACCCACCTTAGCCAGCGTTTGCACGCTGGCCGGGTAATTCGAATACCGGTCCACCCCCACCAGTTTGGCGCACTGGCCCAAGGCGCAGACCGACTCTGTTAACGACGGCAAGAGGCTCACGATGCGCCGGGGCACTGGCTGGAGCGGCACTTCTGTGCCCCGGTCGTCCACCACCGTGGCGCCGGTCGCTGCCACTTGCGCAGGTATGGCACCGAGCAGCAGCAAGGCAACTGCGGCCCATGCCAAGCGCAGCGTTGCGCTCATGGCGTGGTACGCCCTATGGACGAGCGCATCCAGTCGCGGCAAATGCGGTGCAAGGCCGCCACACCATCGGTCAGCGCCGCCGGACCGGGCTGCAGGATCAGCGGCGACTTGACCTCGAACAATGCGCCATGGCGCACCGCCGCCACTTGCTCCCAACCAGGGCGCGCCGCCACGGCCTCGGGCCGGAACTTCTTTCCGCACCACGAGCCAATCACGATGTCCGGCTTGCGGCGCACGATCTCAGCGCCGTCGGCAATGATGCGGTTCTTGCCCAGTGACTGCTGCGCTAGCTCGGGAAAGATGTCGTCGCCCCCGGCGATGCCCAAAAGCTCAGACACCCAGCGAATCGCGCTGATGTGGGGCACATCCCACTCTTCAAAAAACACGCGCGGCCGGCGCGCACCCAACGCCTGCAGCGCCGCCACCTCGGCCCGCATGACGCCCAGCCCCTGCTGCATGGCGGCAATGCGTTCCAGCCCTTGCGCGGCCTCGCCCACCATGGCCGCTACCTGGTAGAGCATGGAAAAAATCTCGGCCACGCTGCGCTGGTTGAACACCGTCACTTGCACGCCCTGGCGAATCAGTGCTGCCGCAATATCGGCCTGCAAGTCCGAAAAGCCGAACACGCAATCGGGCTCAAGCGCCAAAATTTTGTCGATCTTGGCGCTCAGGAACGCGCTCACCTTGGGCTTTTCCTGCCGCGCCCGCGCCGGGCGCACGGTGTAGCCCGAAATTCCCACAATGCGTGCCTCCTGCCCGAGCAAGTACAGCCACTCGGTGGTTTCCTCGGTCAGGCAGACGATGCGTTGGGGGGTGAGCAGCATGGGCGCAGTATCCGGGGCAATGCTTACTTAGGCGCCCACTGGAGGGTGGTGAAGAAGTTGGCGCCCGCCGTCGAGTAACCGTTGATCTTTTGGTAGGTCTGGTCCGTGGCATTGTTGATACGAACCGCCAGCGTCCAATCTTTGCTCAACTCCCGGTGCGCGCGCAGATTGAGCAGGGTGTAGCCGGCGTTGACGATGCTGTTGGCGGCATTGTCAAACGTGGGGCCAACGTCTTGGACTTCCGCACCCAGCGTCCAGCCGCTCCATGGCAGCTCCGCACCCAGCACAATGATCTGCTTGGCACGAAGGCTCAAGTCCTTGCCAGTAGTTTCATTGCGCGGATTGAGCAAATCCACCGAGCCCTTGAGCCGAAGCGCTCCGATGCGACGCGCGCCCGAAAGCGTCAGGCCTTCCACCGAGGCGGTACCGACGTTGTACCAGCAGAAGTACCCAGCAGCGCAGGTATCGAGACTCATCGAGGAAGAAATCAAATTGCTGTATGTGTTCTTGTACAGCACCAACCTGACTTCGCTGCCGGGCTCGCTGTACGAGACACTGAGCTCGTTGCTGCGTCCACTCTCCGGCGTTAGGGTTGAGCTGCCATACGCGCCCAGCAATTGCTCCATGGTTGGCGTGCGGTAGGAGGTTCCAGCAGAGGTACCAAGCCGCAAACTCGGCGCCAGCAAGTAGGCGTAGCTGATAGCGCCTGTGTTGTTGACACCGTACACGCTGTCGCTGTCCTGGCGCGCGTTGACCTGCAGTTCGTTGGCGCCCAGTCGGGTGGTGTAGCCCATACCGCTGGCGTCCACGGTTCTGCTGCCATTGACCGCTGCGTTGTAGGCGTTTTCAGCGGCTGAAAATGTGTCTTTTTTCCGTTCTAAAAAGGGACTCCACAGTCCGCCCAGGCCTTGCCATTGGCCATCCACACTGAGGCCCTCGAGCACGGTGGAGTAGTCCCACACCGGGTCCGTGTTGCTCATGTAGGACGTCAAGGCGCGGGACACCCGCACGGTCGTTTTCAAACGATCCGACCAGCGCGCGCTCCAGCTCGCCGCCGTGGTTTGCAACGTACCGCTGGTGGTGGTGTCTTCGAAATTGTTGGCCCCGTACACGTCAACCGAGCGGTACTGCAAACGGTTCTGGCTGCTGACCACTTCAAGGCGATGGGCACTGCTGAGCCCATAGCCTAGGCGCAAGCTGGCGTCAGTGTTCTTGGCGCCCTCGGTGTCGGGCGTGTGCACCACGCCCTTGTAGGTGTTGAAGCCGTCTGTCTGAGCCGACGCGAGATGCACGGCGTAGTCCAATTCATCGGCAGCGCCTCGCACACCAAATGCGATCTTTTGCGCGTTGTAGCTGCCAGCTCCCAGGGCAATGGACGGGTACACACCCGTCTGGCCCTTGCGGGTAAATATTTGGACGATGCCAGTCATGGCATCTGCACCGTACAAGACACTGGCGGGGCCGCGCACGATTTCAATGCGCTCAATATCGCCCAAAGGCACAAGCTCCCAATTCACGCCGCCACCCGGCTGGTTGCCGTCCTGACCGCCCACGCGAACCCCATCGACGAACAAGCCCGTCATCCGCGCTTCGCCCCCGCGGACATAGACCTTTCCGTCGCCCATCTGCAGTCCCGGCTGTTGCGCCAGAATTTGCAAGACCGTCGTCACGCCGCTTTCCTCGATTTGCTGCCGGTCAATCACGGTGACGTCGGCAAGCACCTCAGCTACCGGACGGGCAAAGCGACTGGCCGTCACGACCACCTGCTGCAGCGCCGAGGGGCTATCCGCCGTTTGCGCAAAACCAGGGACAGAGGAAACAGCCGCAACCACGGCCAAAGGAAGCGCGGCCAAGCGCGCATGGGAAATACCAGTTTTCATAGGAAAAAGACCATCAATAAAACCCTCGCCGTCTTCCCCGACAGCGCATGGGCGCCACAGTTGCGCGCAGGCGCGCAACCACTTTATTGGCCGGTATCCGGGCTGATGGCGCGACCCCCATCGCCTTCCCAAGCGCTTGTTCAGGGCACTCAGTGGCTGTGATGGAGGCGAAATCGCCGCGCGAAGCACGCGTGACGATTTGGCCACTTACCGTTGCGGGGGCAGCGCAGGTTAGGCGGGCTGTTGAACAGCCAATCCCTCCTGCTTCCCGTTGAACTGCACCGTGTGAACCACCGTGCGAGCACCAACGCAAGAATTCTACGGCTTCGCCCCACACCTAACCGCCTGGCTGCGACCTACAATGTCGCGCTATGCAGCCACTTTCCCCCATCGAGCAAATCGCCGAGCGCGTGGAGCGCTTGCTGGTGCGCTACGAAGAGCTCCAACGCACCAATACCCTTCTGGAAAGCCAGGTCCAGTTATTGGCACAGGAGCGGGACTCCTTGAAATCGCGCTTGGGTGCTGCGCGCGCGCGCATTGACGCCTTGCTCGACCGCATCCCCGGTGCGGATACCAAGCCCGCTGCCGAGCCAGCTTTCGAACCACCGCACGCTACGCCATGAAACAACTCGACGTCCAGATCATGGGCCAAAACTACCTCTTGGGCTGCCCCGAAGGCGGCGAAGCCAAGCTGGTGCAAGCGGTGCAACGCGTGGATTCGGCCATGTGCAAGATCCGCGATGCGGGCAAGGTCCGTGCGCGCGACCGCATTGCAGTCTTAGCCGCCCTGAACTTGGCTTTTGAAGTGGCCGGCGCAGAAGCACAGACAGACACCGGTGTGCTGGAGGAAACGCCAGCGCTCACGCTGAACCGCCGGCACGACGACACAGTGCTTGAGCCGCTAATTAAGCGCCTGGACAAAGTTTTAGCACGCGACGGCCTGTTGTTTTAGCCGGGCAAGGGCAAGCGATCCACTTCAGACGCCTACAATCCGCTGCGTCTGCGGTGCCTGCCGGGCTTTATATTTCCTTGAACCTATGCTCTATGAGCCAGGGCTTGGAATATGCGGCGCAAGCGTGACCGTCTCGCGTTAGACGGACCCAATGCGCGGCTGACCTCGCCCACCTGAACCCCGGTTCAGGATGCCGGTCCGGTGGCATTCGCAGACACCTTTTCTTCTACCTGTCTCCACCCTTTCCCATGATTGAACCTCATTTGATCGCCGAATTGGCGCTTCTGGGCCTGTGCACCGGCTTTTTGGCCGGTTTGCTAGGCATTGGCGGAGGCATGCTGATGGTGCCCTTTATGACACTGATCATGTCGCACCGGGGCATTAGCGGCGACCTGGCGGTGAAGATGGCAATTGCAACCTCCATGGCGACCATCATGTTCACCAGCATGGCCAGTGTGCGCGCCCACCACAGGCGCGGCGCGGTGCGCTGGGACATTGTCAAAAGCCTGGCACCTGGCATCATGCTCGGCGGCGCGCTGGCCAGCGTCGGCATGTTCAGTGTGCTCAAAGGCGCCTACCTGGCGGTCTTTTTTGGCCTGTTTGTCAGCTATTCCGCCACCCAAATGCTGCGCAACAAAAAGCCCCAGGCGCACCGCGCCATGCCAGGCCCGGCGGGCCAGGTGGCGGCGGGCGGGGTGATCGGCTTTTTGTCAGGCTTGGTGGGTGCGGGCGGTGGTTTTGTCAGCGTGCCCTTTATGGTCTCGCGCAACGTGCCTATGCACAACGCCGTAGGCACCAGCGCCGCCTTGGGCTTTCCTATCGCGCTGGCCAACACCGTGGGATACATCGTCAGTGGCTCGGCGCTGGAGGGCTTGCCCGACGGCTCGCTGGGCTATGTCTGGCTGCCCGCGCTGGCGGTTATCGGGGCGTGCAGCGTGCTCACGGCGCCTTGGGGGGCAAAAATTGCGCACCGCTTACCGGTGGCGCTGCTCAAACGGGTGTTTGCGGTGCTTCTGTACTGCTTGGCTGGCTACATGCTGTACAAGGGCCTGCTTGCCTGAAGGCGCGTCCCGCAAGGGCCTTTAAAAAACCCGCCAAAGAAAAAACCCGCCGCGGCGGGTTTTTTCAAGGGTGTGCCAAGGCTTGGGTGCCAAAGCAATGCCTTAGCCCATGTGCAATCCGCCATTGACCGAGAAGTCAGCGCCAGTGGCGTAGCCGCCTTCTTCAGAGGCCAGCCAGGCGATGATGGAAGCGATCTCGCTGGGCTCGCCCAAGCGCTTGACCGGCACGGTGGCCACGATCTTGGCCAGCACGTCTTCGCGTATGGCTTTGACCATGTCGGTACCGATGTAGCCTGGGCTTACGGTGTTGACGGTCACTCCTTTGGTGGCCAGTTCTTGCGCCAAGGCCATGGAGAAGCCATGCATACCGGCTTTGGCCGCCGAGTAGTTGGTTTGTCCAGCTTGGCCTTTTTCGCCGTTGACCGACGAGATATTGATGATGCGGCCCCAGCCTTTTTCCACCATGTCGGCGACCACTTGCTTGGTGACGTTGAACATGGAGTTGAGGTTGGTTTCGATCACCATGTCCCAGTCTTCGCGGCTCATTTTCAGGAACATGCGGTCGCGGGTGATGCCGGCGTTGTTCACCAGCACGTCAATGGTGCCGTGTTCGGCCTTGGTTTTCGTGAAGGCTTCAACGGTGGAATCCCAGTCGCCCACATTGCCCGCTGAGGCGTAAAAGGTATAGCCCAGAGCGGCCTGCTCGGCGATCCATTTGGCATGGTCGCGGGTGGGGCCGCAACCAGCGATGACTTTAAAACCCTCTTTGTGCAGGCGCTGGCAAATGGCGGTACCGATGCCGCCCATGCCGCCGGTGACGTAGGCTACTTTCTGACTCATGCTGATCTCCTTCTTGGTTATTGACTGGCGAATGAATTGATGTGGTTTAACGCTCGATAGTCAAAGCAACACCCATGCCGCCGCCTATGCACAGGCTGGCGATGCCGCGTTTGGCGTCGCGGCGCTGCATTTCGTGCAGCAGGGTTACCAGAATACGGCAACCGGACGCACCAATCGGGTGACCGATCGCAATGGCGCCACCGTTGACATTGACCTTGGACGTGTCCCAGCCCATTTGTTGATTGACCGCACAGGCTTGGGCGGCGAAGGCTTCGTTGATTTCTAGCAAGTCGAGGTCTTGCGCTTTCCAGCCCGCACGGGCCAGGGCTTTTTGGGAGGCCGGCACCGGGCCCATGCCCATCATGGCGGGGTCCAGGCCAGTGGTGGCAAAGCTGGCAATGCGGCCCAGCGGGGTCAGGCCCAAGGCGGCGGCCTTTTTGGCTGTCATCACCATCACGGCGGCCGCGCCGTCGTTGATGCCCGAGGCGTTGCCTGCAGTCACGCCACCGGCCTTGTCAAAGGCAGGGCGCAGACCGGCCAGCGCTTCGGCGTTGGATTTACGGTTGATGAACTCGTCGGCAGCAAAGACGATGGGGTCGCCCTTTTTCTGGGCGATGGAGAACGGCACGATCTCGTCGACAAACTTGCCTGCGTCTTGCGCTGCAGCGGCTTTTTGCTGGCTGGCCAGGGCCAGGGCGTCTTGCATGTCGCGGGTGATGCCATGGGCCTTGGCCACGTTTTCGGCGGTAATGCCCATGTGGTACTGGTTGTAGACGTCCCACAGGCCGTCAACGATCATGGAGTCGACCATGTTCCAGTTGCCCATGCGCTGGCCGTCGCGGCTGCCCATCAGCACGTGGGGCGAGGCGCTCATGTTTTCCTGGCCACCGGCAATCACGATCTCGCTGTCACCATAGGCGACGGACTGGGCCGCGAGCATCACAGCCTTAAGGCCGGAGCCACACACGGCGTTGATGGTCAGCGCCGGAGTTTCCTTGGCAAGGCCACTCTTGATAAGCGACTGACGCGCCGGGTTCTGACCCGAGCCAGCGGTCAGCACCTGGCCCAGGATGACTTCACCAATCTGGTCGGCACCCAGCCCGGTGCGCTCCAGCAGGTTTTTAATCACCGCCGCGCCCAGTTCCGGGGCTGCCACTTTGGCCAAACTGCCACCAAATTTCCCGACTGCGGTGCGGGTAGCAGCGACGATAACGATGTCTTCCATGAAATTACTCCAAACGTTTTAAGGGGTAGATAAAAGAACGGTAATGATGCCTGAGCCCGGACGCTATTCAGGCCTTGGCCAGTACGTAGTTACCCGGTGCCGGTATGCTTGCTTTGTACTTGCCCCGACCGTAGGACTTGGGCGCCGCAATCTGCTTGCCGGCGTGGGTTTTGAGCCAGCTGGCCCAGTCGGTCCACCAGCTGCCTGGGTATTCTGTAGCGCCTTCGAGCCAAGCATCGTGTGTCTTGGGCAGTACGCCGTCGGCACGAATCCAATGGCTGCGCTTGTTTTTGGCCGGTGGGTTGATCACCCCAGCGATATGGCCGGAGGCACCCATGACAAAGCGCTTTTCGCCAGGAAGCACCTGGGTGGAGGCATACGCACCACCGATGGGCACAATATGGTCTTCCCGCGAACCGTAGACGTAGACCGGCAGGTCGAGCAGGCGCAGGTCAATTTTTTCACCGCAGGTGCTCGCCTGACCCGGTTTGATCAGCTTGTTTTCCAAATAGGTGTTGCGCAAATACCAGGCGTACAGGGGTCCGGGCAGGTTGGTAGCGTCGGAATTCCAGTACAGCAAATCAAAGGGGGGAGGGGTCTCGCCTTTGAGATAGTTGCCTACAACGTAGTTCCACACTAAGTCGTTAGGGCGCAAGAAGCTGAAGGTAGAGGCCAGGTCGCGGCCCTTCATCAGGCCTCCTTGGCCCATTTCTTTCTCGCGGAACTGGACAAAAGCCTCGTCAATAAAAACATCCAGAATGCCCGTATCCTGAAAATCGAGCAGCGTGGTGAGCAGGGTGGCGCTGGCTACAGGCTTTTCTCCGCGTGCTGCCAGCACGGCCAGTGCCGTTGTCAACAGTGTGCCGCCCACACAAAAGCCCAGCGCATTGATGGCGTCATCGGTGCCGGCTTTGCCCGCAATTTCGCTGGTAACGGCGATGGCCTTGATGACGGCGTTTTCGATGTAGTCGTCCCAGGTTTTGGTGGCCAAGGACTCGTCTGGATTGCGCCAGCTGATGACAAAAGTGCGGTGGCCTTGCGCGACGGCGTAGCGGATAAAAGAATTTTCTGGCTGCAAGTCCAGAATATAAAACTTGTTGATGCAAGGAGGCACGAGCAAGAAGGGTCGCTCGAACACCTTGTCGGTCAGCGGCTTGTATTCAAGCAGCTGAAACAACTCGTTCTCAAACACCACAGCGCCCTCGGTGGTAGCAACGTTTTTTCCGACGGTAAACAAACTCTCGTCGGTCATGGACACGTGGCCTTGGCGTACATCGTGGAGCAGGTTTTGCATGCCCTTGGCGATACTTTCGCCCTTGGTTTCGATGGCTTTTTGCTGCGCCTCGGCGTTGAAAGCCAAGAAATTGCTTGGCGCGGCGGCGGCCAACCCTTGCTCCACTGCAAAGCGCAAGCGGTTACGGGTTTTGGCGTCTGCTTGCAACGCGTCGGTCAACCCCAGCAGGGTGCGGCTGTTGAGCAAATACATGGCTGCCGTGAACGCGGCTACCGGGTTGCTGGCCCAGGCGGCGCTGGAAAAACGCTTGTCGTCCGATGTCGGTGGGTGCGCCATCACACCTTGAGTCATCAGTTCGGCCGCGTCTTTTAAGTATTGCTGCTGCAATTCTTGCAACTTTTCTGGAGAAAAATGCAGGTTTGCCGCTGCCATCGCGTCGGAGGGGCCTGCGGCTGCGGCGGGATTGATATTTTGAAAACTGGCCAATGCATTGGCCCAACTGTCGCTCAGGGCGTTTTGAAAATGCTCGGCCGCATGGGTCCAAAGGTTTTGATGCTCGTGTTCCACGGTCTCTCCTGATAATAGGCCTATCCTGCGATGCGCTTGCGGTCAGAGTATCTCAGGCGTTGACCTTCGTTTTCCTGACATGCTGTGGCGAACCCACAACACAGGCCCCCAACGCTACCCCGTCCGACCCCGATGTATCTCATACCTATCGCTTGGCTCTACGTAACCCTGATGATGGCTGTGGCCGAAGCCACCAACAGCAATGGCACGGTGCTAGGTGCATTGGTGACCTTTGCCCTCTATGGACTGCTGCCCATCGGGCTTGTGCTTTATTTCATGGGCACACCGGCGCGCAAGCGTGCACGTTTGGCGCAAGAGGCACGTGAGAACCAAGTGCACAATGACGTGGCGACCACCGGCAATGAAGGCGCTGCTTCAAGCCAGCCAGATACCGGCAGCGAGGCGACCACTGACACGGTCGCGCCGGTGCGAAAAGAACCGTAGCGGGTTGCCCACCGTGCACCACGGCGCGCTGCCGTCGTTACCATAAACCGCGGTGACGCCAGCCGCTTCGAGGCGCTGACGCGCCAACAAGGCCAGATTAGCCAACCACTTGTCCGGGCCGTGAGGAACAAAAGCTTGCTCTGACTGTGCAGCGTGCCGCAAAAACGCCGCACGTACCTCTGCGCCGACTTCAAAGGCCTGCGGGCCAATGCATGGCCCGAGCCACGCCATCCAGCGGCCAGGGTCAATACCAAGCGCCGCCTGGCTCTGAACAAAGCACTCGATAACTCCCTTCGATGAATGTGATGGACTTGGCGCTGGCGCGCCCGCCAGACCGCGCCAGCCTGCGTGCAAGGCTGCAATCCGATCCCCCTCCCGCGTGCAGCAAAGAACCGGCAGGCAATCGGCCACCATAACGGTGCAGGCAAGACCTTTGGTACGCGTCCAACTGCCGTCGGCCCGCTGGCCATCGGCGCACGCCATCGGCAACTCCAGAACTTCGGTGCCATGCACCTGTTCCAAAAAAACCGTGGACACCCCCAGCGCCTGCTGCAATGTCTGCCGATTGGCCCTTACCGCTGCGGGCTGGTCGCCCACATGGGTGCCCAAATTCAAGCTGTCGTAGGGAGCCCCGGAAAAACCACCGGCACGGCTGGTGCAAAAGGCGTGCACCGGGCTGGGGGCGAGCCACTGCGGCCGCAGCCAGCCCGCTGGCAGGACGGCGTTGGCGGAGTGCCGGGTCGGGTAAAAATCCATGGCCGCTAGGATAAGGCCTGTCGCGTGCGACAAACCGTTGAAGGCTTAGCGGCTCGGACCGGTAACATCGATACTTGGCTAGCCGCCATTGAACCCTGACTGCAACCGTTTACAGCCCCCTTGGAGACCCACCATGATTCTCGAGATCGCCGATATCCGCATCCACCCCGGCCAAAATGCGGCCTTTGAAACGGCAATAGCCCAGGGCGTGGGGGATGTGATTTCGCACGCCAAGGGCTTCAAAGGTTTCAAGGTCAACCGCAGCATCGAAAGCCCCGAGCGCTACGTACTGCAGGTATTTTGGGAAACTCTGGAAGACCACACGGTCGGCTTTCGTGGCTCCCCTGCTTTTCCCGCCTGGCGGGCCGTCGTCGGACCATTTTTTGCGGCCCCGCCGGTTGTCGAGCACTTTGACCTGGTCATCCAATCCACCTGACTCCCTTTAGCCACGATACCCGCCGCCATGGAATACACCTTTGCGCCCCCTGTCACCATCAGCGTGCCCGTTGTTGGCTCGGATCGTCAATTCCCCGTCCACCGCATTTACTGCGTCGGCCGCAATTACGAAGAGCACGCCAAAGAGATGGGACACAGCGGCCGAGAAGCGCCGTTTTTTTTCATCAAGCCGGCAGACACGATCGTCTATGCAGCCCCCGGCACGACGGCCCACATGCCCTACCCCAGCATGACCGCCAATTTGCACCATGAGATTGAATTGGTGGTGGCCATCGGCACGGGCGGGCGCAATATTGCCGCCGCCGACGCGGCCCGCCATATCTACGGCTACGCCGTGGGCCTGGACATGACGCGCCGCGACCTCCAAAACGAGATGAAAAAGCAGGGCCGCCCCTGGTGCATTGGCAAGGGCTTTGACCATTCAGCGCCCATCGGCAGCATCACACCCGCAAGCGATGTGATGGGCATCGACCACGCCAGCATTTCGCTCACAGTCAACGACCAAAAGCGCCAATCCAGCACGATTGCCCAACTGATCTGGAACGTTGCAGAAACCATTGAACAGCTCTCGATGGCCTGGGAGCTGCAGCCCGGCGACCTGATCTTTACTGGCACACCGGCTGGTGTCGGAGCCGTGGTGGCGGGCGACGTGATGCAGGGTGACATCACCGGCCTTAGCGGCATCCGCGTGACCGTCGTGGCGGCGTAAAGGAAACGCTGGTTTTGAGCACCTACGCCCCCCCCATCAAGCACTGCAAGGCCTGCGGCACTGCGGTAGAACACCGCCTGCCTGACGACGGCGATACCAAGGTACGTGCGGTCTGCCCGGCCTGCGCCACGGTGCACTACGTCAATCCGCTCAATGTGGTGGGCACCATTCCAGTCTGGGGCGACAAAGTGTTGCTGTGCAAACGCAATATCGAACCGCGTTTTGGTAAGTGGACGCTGCCCGCAGGCTTTATGGAAATGGGCGAAACCACGGCCGACGGCGCAGCGCGTGAGACGGTGGAAGAAGCGGGCGCTGAATTTGTGCTGCAAACCCTGTTTTCCCTGGTGAACGTGGCGCGCGTGGGGCAGGTGCATTTGTTTTACCGCGCCGAGCTGCTGAGCGATGTTTTCAACCCGGGCACCGAAACGCAAGAGGCGCTGCTGTTTGACGAGGCCGATATTCCCTGGGATGAAATTGCCTTTCGCACCGTCAAAGACACGCTGGAGCGCTTTTTTGCCGACCGGCGTGCCGGAGCCTTTGGCTTCCACGCTTTCGATATTTGATGCTATTGCAGCGGGCCCAGCCGCCAGCGCTGCTGGCACTTGAGTTTTTCATGGGCGCTGCCTGGCCGGTGCGCCTAGAACTGCTGCAAGGCTGGGCCTACCGCTTTGGCGTATTTGGCGCCATGAACCTGCTTGACGACCCCGCCTGGCTGGCCCTGGTGTTTTGCTAACCCACGATCCTGCCGCCATGCTGCCCTGCTACGTCATGCTCGACCTGGAAACCACCGGGGGCAATGCGCAACGCGACCGCATTACCGAAATTGCCGCAGTGCGGGTGGAAAACGGCGTGGAGGTAGCGCGCTGGAGCAGCTTGGTCAATCCTGGCGTGCGCATTCCGCCTTTTATCCAGAGCCTGACCGGGATTAGCGACGCCATGGTGCAAGACGCGCCGCCCTTTGAGGACGTGGCTCGCCAGTTGCTGGAGCTGCTGGACGGCGCCGTGTTCGTGGCCCACAACGTGCGTTTTGACCACGGGTTTGTGCACCAGTCCCTGGAACGCATGGGCCACGCGCTGAAGGTCAAAACCCTGTGCACCGTGCGCCTGTCGCGCAAGCTGTACCCGCAGCACAAGGGCCATGGGCTGGACGCCATCCTGCAGCGCCACGGCCTGCACACACTGGCGCGCCACCGCGCCATGGGCGACGTGGACGTGGTGCTGGCCTGGTTGCAAGTGGCGCAGCGGGAACTGGGGCTGGACGCGCTGCAGCGCGAGGCTATCGCCTTGCTGCAAGGCAGCGCCAGCGTGCCGCCCCAGCTAGAAACGCACATCCACGACATTCCCGACACGCCCGGCGTCTACCTGTTTTATGGCGAGGGCGAAATTCCGCTCTACGTGGGCAAAAGCATCCACATGCGCACGCGAGTGCTGTCGCACTTTCAGGCGTCCACCAAGCAAGCGCGCGAAATGCGCATCCTGCAAGAAATCCGCCGCGTGGAGTGGCGCGAAACGGCTGGCGAACTCGGCGCCCTGCTGCTCGAAGCGCGCCTGGTCAAAGCGCTGCAGCCCATCCACAACCGACAGTTGCGCCAAAGCAAGGGCCTGAGCGCCTGGGAGCTGTCCGACGACCCCAACGCCCGCCCGCTTTTGCGTCTGGTGGGCCTGGACGCCCAGCACCCCGGCACGCTGCACCAGCTCTACGGCGTGTACCGCTCCAAACGCCAGGCTACGCAGGCGCTGCGCACCCTGTGCGAAAACCATAGCCTGTGCCCGCAGGCGCTGGGGCTGGAATCAGGCAAGGGCGCCTGTTTCGCCAGCCAGATTGGACAATGCAAAGGCGTGTGCGCCGGTCGCGAGAGCGCCGCCGTGCACCGCCTGCGCCTGGTGATGGCGCTCGGTCAGCACCGCCTGCAAGCCTGGCCCCACCCCGCGCCCGTAGCGGTGCGCGAATTTGACGCCCGCACCGAGCGCACCGACATCCATGTGTTTGACCAGTGGTGCCACGTGGCCACGGTGCACGACGAAGCCGATCTGGCCGAGGCCTTGCAAACCCGCCAGCGCCTGGCCTTTGATCTGGATACCTACCGGCTGCTGGTGCAGCGCCTGGCGGCGCCCCTGGGGCGCGACGCCAGCGTGTTTTTGCTGCCCGGGGCTTAACGCCTACTTAACGCCGCTTGCGGGGAGTCTTGCTCTTCGCTACGGCCTTTTTATCAACTGTCTGCGCCTTGGCACTTGTTGCGTTGCCCGCCTTGCCACGCGCCGGGGTCTGGTCACGGTTGCCGCGCTGACGCGGGCCGCGCTCGGTGTCCACGGCCTTGTCGAGCAAGGTTTTGGAGTTCAGCGGCTGGCCGTTTTGCACCAAGCGGAAGTCGATCTTGCGGCCATCCAGGTCCACCCGGCTGACCTGAATGTCCACCCGCGTGCCGATGGCGTAACGCATGCCGGTGCGCTCGCCGCGCAGCTCTTGGCGCACTTCGTCAAAGCGGAAGTATTCGCCGCCCAGCTCGGTGATGTGCACCAGGCCTTCGACGTACATGGCGTCGAGCGTCACAAACAGGCCAAACGAGGTGGCCGAAGTGACCACGCCGCTGTATTCCTCGCCCAAGTGCTCGTACATGTACTTGCATTTGAGCCAGGCCTCCACGTCGCGGCTAGCCTCGTCGGCGCGGCGCTCGTTGGCGCTGCAATGCAGGCCAGCAGCCTCCCAGGCCAGGTTTTCGGCGCTGGCTTTTTTGGGCTTGGCGCCAGGCTCTAGCGCCTTGGCGACCTTGCCTTTTTCGAGGCGGCGCGCCAGCTTGGCGTGCGCTTCGCCCGGAATCGGCAGCACTGGCAGATGGTATTTGGCGTTGGCCAACACCGCCTTGATCACCCGGTGCACCAGCAAGTCGGGATAGCGCCGAATCGGGCTGGTGAAATGCGTATACGCGTCAAAGGCAAGGCCAAAGTGGCCGTTGTTGCCGGGCGTGTAAATCGCCTGTTGCATGGAGCGCAGCAGCATGGAATGAATCTGCGCCGCATCGGGCCGGTCTTTGGTGGCGTTGGCAATCGCCTGAAACTCGCCCGGCTTGGGCGTGTCGCTGACGTTGAGTCCAATGCCCATGGCTTTGAGGTAGGCCCGAAGCGCCTCCACTTTCTCGGCTGTGGGGCCTTCGTGCACCCGAAACAGCCCCGCGTGCTTGCTTTGCGCAATAAAGTCCGCGCTGCACACATTGGCCGCCAGCATCGCCTCTTCAATCAGCTTGTGCGCCACATTGCGGGTGCGCGGCATGATTTTTTCAATGCGGCCGTTCTCGTCGCACACGATTTGCGTCTCGGTGGTCTCAAAGTCCACCGCGCCACGGCGCTGGCGCGACTTGAGCAGCGACTCGTACACACCGTGCAGATTGAGCAAATCACCCACCAGGGCCTTGCGTTTTTGCGCTTCCGGTCCCCGCGTATTGCCCAGGATGGCCGCGACCTCGTTGTAGGTGAAACGTGCATGGCTCCACATCACCGCCGAATAGAACTGGTAGGCGCTGACCTCACCGTCGAGCGTTACGAACATATCGCACACCATGCACAGGCGCTCTACCTCAGGCTTCAAAGAGCACAGACCGTTGGAGAGCTTTTCGGGCAGCATGGGGATGACCCGGCGCGGAAAGTACACGCTGGTTGCCCGGTCGTAGGCGTCAATGTCAATGGCCGAGCCGTTTTCCACATAGTGGCTCACATCCGCAATGGCCACCAGCAGGCGCCAGCCTTTGACAGCAGACTTACCACGGCCTTGGGTGGCGGGCTCGCAGTAGACCGCGTCGTCAAAATCGCGCGCGTCCTCGCCGTCAATCGTGACCAAAGGAATGTCGGTTAAATCGACGCGGTGGGCGTGGTCTTGTGGTCGGACCGCATCCGGCAACGTCTTGGACAAAGCCATGCAGGCCACTGAAAATTCGTGCGGTACGCTGTATTTGCGTACTGCAATTTCGATTTCCATGCCAGGGTCATCCACCTCACCCAGTACCTCTTGGACACGGCCCACGGGCTGGCCAAACAAGGCTGGGGGCTCCGTCAGTTGCACCACCACGACCTGCCCGGTCTTAGCATTGCCGGTGCCGCCGCGCGGAATCAAAATGTCCTGACCATAACGCTTGTCCTCGGGCGCTACCAGCCAGACACCGCTCTCTTGCAGCAAGCGGCCAATGATGGGTTGGGTCGAGCGCTCGACTATCTCCAGCACCCGGCCTTCGGGGCGGCCCTTGCGGTCACTGCGGACAATGCGCGCCTTGACGCGGTCCTTGTGCAGCACCGCACGCATCTCGTTAGGCGGCAAATAGATGTCGGGTCCGCCATCGTCACGCGACACAAAACCATGTCCATCGCGGTGCCCTTGAACAGCACCTTCAACTTCGTCCAGCAATCCGCTGGTTTGACTAACTTGTTTGATACAATCACTCTCTTTCCTGAAATGCCCAGGTGGCGGAATTGGTAGACGCACTAGTTTCAGGTACTAGCGAGTAACTTCGTGGGGGTTCGAGTCCCTTCCTGGGCACCAAATTTTCTATTTCTTTGGCAGGCGCAATGCCTGCCAAAGCAGAAGTGGAAGATGAGAAAGAAGACCAAGGCCCCTGCGCCCCTGAGTCTACGGTAGTTTTTTCGCTCGCTATGCTTCTGTAACGTCCTTAGCGCAATAATTCCAATCACCATTGATGCACACCGGCTTTTGTGTTTACGTGCACAAGTCAGAAAGAAAAAACCCGCTTTGCAAGCAAAGCGGGTTTTCACATTTCATGGTGCCGATTATCGGATTCGAACTGATGACCTACCGCTTACAAGGCGGTTGCTCTACCAACTGAGCTAAATCGGCACTGGCCGAATTCTAACCGCTGGGCAGCGGTGATAACACCGTCACGCGCCATGGCGAGAGGCAAACGGACAGAACACTCATTTCACCCGCATCAGCGAAGGCCGGGGAGGCGTAGGCGGCTTGGGATCGTTATTTTTTGCATTGTTGTCGGCTTTTGGCATGCCCATCAATGACGGCGTCGGTTCCGTGGCTGCTACCGGCGAGCGGGCAATCACCGGCTTGCTACGAACTGCTTCCTCTGCGCTTGTGGCCTCCACCGGGAATGTCATTCCCTGCCCGTTTTCACGGGCGTAAATCGCAGACACGCGTCCAAGCGGGACACAAATGTCACGCGCCACGCCGCCAAAACGCGCCTTGAATTCGATGTAGTCGTTTCCCAGTGACAAACTGCTGGTTGCACCCAAGCTGACATTGAGCACGATCTCGCCGTTTTGTACAAACTCGGGCGGTACGCGCACACTGCCGTCGACCGCCACCACAATGAAAGGTGTGCAGTTGTTATCTACACACCAATCGTACATGGCGCGAACCAGGTAGGGACGGGTTGATGTCGTGACGGGAGCTTGCATAGACTTGTGAACCTTCTATGTACCGTTTCTTCGCCCTACTTGCGCATGACCTTCTCAGAAGGCGTGAGCGCCTCAATGTAAGCCGGGCGAGAAAAAATCCGCTCTGCATACTTGAGCAGCGGTGCAGCATTTTTGCTCAGGTCGATGCCGTAGTACTCTAAACGCCATAGCAGCGGAGCAATGGCAACGTCAAGCATGGAAAAGTTATCGCCCATCATGAACTTGTTTTTCAAGAACACTGGAGCGAGTTGAGTCAAGCGGTCACGGATGTGCGCACGTGCTTTCTCAAGGGTTTTCTCGTTGCCTTTGGAACTGCGGGACTCCAAGGTAGTCACGTGAACAAACAATTCCTTCTCAAAATTGAGCAGAAACAAGCGTACCCGGGCGCGGTCCACTGGGTCACCGGGCATCAACTGCGGATGGGGAAATCGCTCGTCGATGTACTCGTTAATGATGTTGGATTCGTACAAAATCAAATCGCGTTCGACCAGAATGGGCACTTGGCCGTAGGGATTCATCACATTGATGTCCTCGGGCTTGTTGTACAGATCGACGTCGCGAATCTCGAAGTCCATGCCTTTTTCGAACAACACGAAACGGCAGCGGTGAGAAAACGGGCAGGTGGTTCCTGAATACAGCACCATCATGGCGGGGGACTCCTAAAAAATAAAAAGAGTGGGCTGCGTTCGGCGGGCCCACTCTGTGACGAGCGACAACCGAAAACTACGGTCGCGCAACGGGTTGGCGGTTCTGTTTACTTGACGTCTTTCCAGTAAGCCGCGTTCAAGCGCCACGTGAACACTGTCATGACGAGCAAAAACAGAAGAACCCAGACGCCGACCTGGACCCGTTTACCCTGTGACGGCTCGGACATCCATTGCAGATAACCCACCAAATCACCGATGGTCTGGTCGTATTCCAAGGGGGTCATTTTACCGGGGGTCAATTGTTCCCAGCCCTTGAAAACCTCAGTTTCGTGACCGTGCACAACTTCCGTAGCGTAGATCGGAGCGCGCTTGCCTTGAAGCTCCCACAACACATGTGGCATGGCCACGTTGGGGAAGGCCAGGTTGTTCCAACCGGTGGCTTTTTTCTCGTCTACGTAAAAAGTACGCAGGTAGGTGTAGAGGTAGTCCGCCCCGGTGCCGTTGGCGCCGGAACGCGAACGGGCCATCACAGTGAGGTCGGGCGGATTGCCACCGAACCACTCCTTGGCTTGGCGTGGATCGACCGATACCTTCATCGTTTCGCCGACCTTGTCGGTGCTAAAGAGTAAGTTGTCCTTGATTTGCTGCTCGGTCAAACCGATATCCTTCAAGCGGTTGAACCGCATGTAGGCAGCTGCGTGGCAATTCAGGCAGTAGTTGACAAAGGTCTTGGCGCCACTTTGCAGCGAAGCCATGTCGTTCAGATTGTTGGGTGCCTTGTCCCAGGCAATACCGCCGGTGTTGGCTTGCACCCCCACCATCAGACCCAGGGCCGTGATCAAGCCGAGTACGATTTTTTTCATTTTTTCCAACTCCAGCTCAATGGGCGACGAACGTGACGCGCTGGGGAACCGTCTTGGTTTCGCCCATCTTGCTCCACCATGGCATCAACAGGAAGAAGCCGAAGTAAAACAGGGTACCCACCTGCGATACGCGTTCTCCGATAGCCGAAGGTGGCTGCACACCGAGATAGGCCAGCACAATGAAATTCACCACAAATATCGCGTACATGTATTTGTGCCAGCTCGGGCGATACCGAATCGATTTGACCGCGCAGTTGTCCAGCCAAGGCAGGAAGAACAGAATCACCACGGCACCACCCATGATCACTACACCCCAAAATTTGGCGTCAGTGGACAGCATCATGGCGCTCACCGCCGCGGCGGCACCGACGATCACGATCTTGAAAATCGCGGGCATCTTGAACTTGAACACGCTCAACGCCGCAGCACCCACCACGCAGGCAATCAGGACCAACACCATCTCGCTGGTAATTGCACGAAGCATCGAATAAAAGGGGGTGAAATACCAGACTGGAGCGATGTGCAGCGGCGTCTTGAAAGGGTCCGCTGGAATGAAGTTGTTGTACTCCAGGAAATAGCCGCCGAACTCCGGCGCAAAGAAGATGATGGCGGTAAAGACCATCAAAAACATGCTGACCGCAAAAATGTCATGCACGGTGTAATAGGGATGGAAAGGGATGCCGTCCAGTGGATGGCCGTCCGCACCTTTGTTTGCCTTAATCTCCACGCCGTCAGGATTATTGGACCCTACTTCGTGCAGCGCAATGATGTGCGCAGCCACCAACCCCAGCAACACGAGTGGAACCGCAATCACGTGGAAGCTGAAAAAGCGGTTCAGCGTGGCGTCACCTACAACGTAGTCACCACGAATCAGCAAGGCCAGATCCGGACCAACGAAGGGCACTGCAGCGAACAAATTCACGATCACCTGGGCGCCCCAGTAACTCATTTGGCCCCAAGGCAACAAATAACCCATAAAGGCTTCAGCCATCAGGCACAGGAAAATACCACAGCCAAACAACCAGACCAGCTCGCGTGGCTTGCGGTAACTGCCGTAAATCAGGCCGCGGAACATGTGCATGTAGACCACAATGAAAAAAGCCGAGGCGCCGGTGGAGTGCATGTAGCGAATCAACCAACCCCATGGCACATCGCGCATGATGTACTCGACCGAGCCAAACGCCAAAGCGGCGTCAGGTTTGTAATTCATCACCAGGAAAATACCGGTCACGATCTGAATCACCAGCACCAAGGTGGCCAGGCCGCCGAAGATGTAGAAGAAATTGAAGTTCTTGGGGGCGTAGTACTGACCCAGATGGTCGTTGTACAGCTTGCTCAGAGGGAAGCGGTTGTCTACCCAGTTAAGCAGCTTGGCCGCTGCGGGCGCGTTGGGGGAGATTTCTTTCATTTCAGCCATGGTGTGCTCCGCTTCAGGCTTTGGTGTCTTCACCGATCAGCAAACGGCTGTCGGAGAGGTACATATGGGGCGGAATTTCAAGGTTATCCGGTGCAGGCTTGTTCTTGAATACACGGCCAGCCATGTCGAACGTCGAACCATGGCAAGGACACAAAAACCCACCCTTCCAGTCGTCTGGCAAGGAAGCTTGGGGTCCGCTCTGGAATTTATCCGAAGGCGAACAACCCAAATGGGTGCAAATGCCAACCGCAACAAAAAACTCGGGCTTGATAGAGCGCCCGGGGTTGCGGGCATAGGCCGGCGTTAATTCGTCTGGCTTGCGTTTGGACTGAGGGTCCGCCAGTGCACCATCCAGCGCGGGCAGGGCCGCCAACTGCTCTGGGGTACGGCGCACTACCCAAACCGGCTTGCCGCGCCATTCGACCGTCACTTTTTCACCCGGTTTGATAGAGGAGATATCCACCTCAACCGCAGCACCGGCGGCTTTTGCACGCTCAGAAGGCTGGAATGTACTGACAAAAGGCACTGCGGTTGCTGCAGCGCCGGCGATGCCGACGCAGGTGGATGCAATGATCCAGGTGCGTTTGCTGGGGTCGTTCGGCTTGGCGCCGACGAGGGTGTCGCTCATGAGAATCCTCAGGAAAAATCACTACTTGGGAAGCCGACGATTGTAGCTGAGCGCCAAATCGCTTTCACTAAAACCCTGGCGCGCATCCGGCGAGTCGCTGCGCCATACGAATAGCGGCAAGGAGACTGGCCGGATCTGCGCAACCCTGACCGGCAATGTCAAATGCGGTGCCGTGGTCCGGGCTGGTGCGCACCAGCGGAAGGCCGAGGGTGACGTTAACGCCTTGCTCAATGCCCAGGTATTTCACAGGAATGAGTCCCTGGTCGTGGTACATCGCCAGCACTACGTCGAATTCGGGCTCGACGCCTGCGTGTGCTCGGGCGCGCATGAACACCGTATCAGGGGCCCAGGGCCCACTTACCTCACAGCCGTGTTTGCGGGCGGCAGCCATGGCCGGTGCGATGATCCGGATCTCCTCGTCGCCGAACAGTCCACCCTCTCCCGCATGGGGATTGACGCCGGCCACTGCGATGCGCGGAGGCCGGCCCAGCACCGATTGCAATGCGCGATGGGTGATCAGCACGGACTGCAGCACATTATCAAAGGTCACCGCATCCAGCGCCTGGCGCAACGACACATGGATGCTGACCAGAACGGTACGCAGCTCCGCGTTGGCCAGCATCATGCGAACGGGCAAGTGCGCTACCGTGGTTTGGGCGTATTGGGCGGCGATGGCTTGCAGCATCTCGGTATGGCCAGGGTACTGGTCGTAAGGAGCGCCCGCCGCATGCAAGGCTTCTTTGTGCAATGGGGCTGTTACCAGCGCCGCAATCTCGCCCTCCAGCGCGCGCTGCGCCGCCCAGGCAACGCAGCGACCAGCAAATTCACCCGCGATCGCGTTGACCTGCCCCATCACCACCGGGGCCAGCGGCGCGCCCACTTGCAGCACGGGCAGGCAACGCGGGGGCAGATGTTGCAGTTCGCTGCAGTGGCGGATCTGTGCCACCGGCCAGGTTATAAATCCGGGCGCGACCAGCGCCAAGGCACGGCGCATGGCGGCTACATCACCAGCTACAAAACAGTGGCGCAGCAGTTGGGGCTCGGCAACAAAGGCCTTGGCGATGATTTCAGGACCAATGCCCGCAGGGTCCCCCAAGGTGATGGCGATCGGCTTTGCTGGGGGGGCTGCGAGGCTGGTGGTCATGGACGGCTTTGGTTGAGAAATGCGCGCGGGTACGGCCTAAGCAGATGCAGGATGAAGTTGGCGCGTCAGGCCGGGTTATCGATATCAATAAAGCTGTGCACCACGCCCAATTGCTGTGCCACATGCGCAGTAAGCGCCTGTACGCCGTAGCGCTCACTGGCATGGTGGCCGCAGGCCAGGTAAGCGACGCCACATTCCCGGGCGTAATGGGCCTGTGGCTCGGAAATTTCGCCAGTGATAAACGCCTGGGCACCGGCTGCGATGGCCGCCTCAAAATAGCCCTGTGCGCCGCCAGTGCACCAAGCGATGCGCTGCACTTGCCCAGGACTGCCCGGAACCAGCACCACCGCATGGCCCACTACCGCCTCGACATGGGCCGCCAGTGCCGACGCATCGGCAAACCCGCCCTGCTTCGGTATGCCCAGCCAGCCGAGCTGCTGCTCGCCAAAGCGATCTTGTGCCACCAGGCCCAATCGTTGGCCCAGTTGGGCATTGTTGCCCCACACTTCGTGGGCGTCGAGCGGCAAATGGTAGGCAAATAGGTGGACGTCATGGGCCAGCAACAGCGCAAGTCGCTGACGCAACCAACCGGTCACTCGGCCATCGTAGCCGCGCCAAAACAGTCCGTGGTGCACCACGATGGCGTCAGCTTGCTGCGCGATGGCTGCCTCGATGAGCGCGAGACTGGCAGTGACGCCGCTGATGATTTTTCGTACCGGGCGGCGACCTTCGACCTGCAGGCCGTTAGGGCAGTAATCCTTAAAGCGCGCCGGCTCCAGCGTGGCGTCCAATGCAGCGAGCAAGTCAAGGTGGTGCGTCATGGTCACGGCCCAGAGGCAAAATGGTGCAAAGAAATCGCCCAAGCACCCGCTGCGGGCATGGCTTGGGGTACGAGGGAACAGTCCCCATTATCGAAGCTGTTGTGGTTTGGCCTTGCCTTCGGTAGTCGGCAATGCTGGCGCCTAAAATTCTCACCTTGCGCGCGAACCAATACCTTGCACCGTTGATGGGACTTTCATGAAGCGTTTTTGGCTCCTTTTCTCGCAAAGCACCACCGTCTTGCTGGCTGCGTATTTTGTAATTTCGACGCTCAAGCCGGCCTGGGTGGGACCGCGCGGCACCAATGAATTAGCGCTGCTTCAGGCCCCAGCCCTGCGCAGTGGCGAGGTGCCAACGGGTAGTTTTCGACTCGCGGCCCAAAAGGCGTCGAAAGCGGTAGTGAGCATCAATGTCAGCAAGGCCAGCCGCCCCTCGCCCCTAGGGGCAAACCAATGGCACCGTTTTTTCAATGGCGAACCCGACGGTGATACGGAAGGCGCATCGGGCATGGGCAGTGGGGTCATAGTGAGCGCTAGCGGCTACGTGCTGACCAACAACCACGTGGTCGAAGGCGCGGATGTGATCGAAGTAATTTTGAACGACCGCCGCCGCACCCGCGCCAAGGTCGTGGGCACCGATCCCGACAGCGACCTGGCCGTACTGAAGATTGAGCTGGATCGATTACCAGTCATGGTGTTGAGCGATTCTGACGATCTGCAGGTCGGCGACCAGGTGCTGGCAATTGGCAACCCCTTTGGCGTGGGCCAGACGGTGACGGCCGGCATCGTCAGCGCACTGGGGCGCAACCAGCTTGGGATCAACACCTTCGAAAACTTCATTCAAACCGATGCGGCGATCAACCCGGGCAACTCCGGCGGCGCGCTGGTGGATGCCAACGGCAACCTGTTGGGCATCAACACGGCCATCTATTCCCGCTCGGGTGGCAGCTTAGGAATCGGCTTCGCCATTCCGGTTTCCACGGCGAAACAGGTGCTTGACGGCATCATCAAAGAAGGCCACGTCACCCGCGGATGGATTGGCGTGGAACCCAACGACTTATCCCCTGAACTGCGCGAGACCTTTAGCGCATCGGCTCCCAACGGTGTCATCATCACCGGCGTGCTGCAAGGCGGACCGGCGGCCCAGGCGGGCATAGTGCCAGGCGACGTTATTGTGGAGATCGCCGGTGCGCAGGTTGGCGATGTCAGCGAACTCTTAGCGCATGTAGCAGCGCTCAAACCGGGGGTGGCTGCGCCCTTTTCGGTACAACGCAAGAATAAGACATTGCAATTCAAGATCACCCCGGGCCTGCGGCCCCGACCGCCAAGCTCCGACCGGTAAGCCTCGCTTTGATGCAGCGCGGGGCACTCGCCTAGACTGCTTTTTCCTCGGCATCGTCAGGCGCTTGCGTGTGCCGGATGAACAACTGCGCGGCCCAAATGCCCAGTTCATAAAGGATGCACATGGGCACCAGCAGCGCCAGCATCGAAACCGGATCCGGCGGCGTTACCAAACCGGCAGCCGCCGCGGCAGCGACGATGAAATAGGTGCGAAAAGCTTTGAGTTGCTCCACGGTGACCACTTTCATGCGAGCCAGGATAACCACCACAATCGGCACCTCAAAAGCCACCCCAAAAGCGATGAACATCGTAATAACAAAGTCCAAATAGGCCTCAATGTCGGGGCTGACGGCCACCGACGCTGGGGCCATCTTCTGAATCGCCGGAAACGCCTGACCAAAGACGAAGAAATAGCAAAACGCAGCGCCGGCATAAAACAGCACCGTGCTGGCCGCTACCAGGGGCAAAACCAGCTTCTTCTCGTGCTTGTACAGTCCAGGGGCCACGAATGCCCAAATTTGGTACAGGATCCAGGGCAACGCACAAGCAATCGCCGCCATAACCGATACCTTGATGGGTACCAAAAAGGGCGAGACCACACCCACGGCAATCATTTTGGAGCCCTCAGGCAGCGCCCTGACCAAAGGCATGGCGAGGTAGTCGTACAACTGAGACGGCCCCGGATAGAAAACCAAGACAGCAAATACCGCCGCGATCCCGTAGATGGCACGCAACAGCCGGTCGCGCAATTCAAACAGGTGTTGGACAAAAGGCTGCTCAGAGCCCGCGAGTTCGTCGTCTTTAGAGCCGGAATCGTTCATGAATTCGTTTTGGGTGGCCGAAAGCGCGCCACGCGGGCCGCGCCAGACAAAGCCTTGGTCCGCACCCCCGCGCGGGCTTTGTACCAGTTGGGAGTCGCGCTGACCTTGGCGCGCCAGCGTTTTTTAGGTGGCTGGCCAATCGAGTAATAGGGCTGGGGTGTAACTTCGGTGCTGATGGAGCTGGCTTGCGTCCAGGTCTGCTGCACCTCATCGGCGCTGCTTTGGATGGAGGTTTGCACCGCTTGCGCGGCAGACTCCATCGTGTCCTTCATCTTGCGGAGCTCCTCAAGGTCGATCGAACGGTTGACCTCCTCCTTAACGTCTGCCACATAGCGCCGTGCCCGCCCCAACAGGGTGCCCACGGTACGGGCCAGTCCAGGGAGCTTCTCGGGACCAATGACGATCAGAGCGATTCCGCCGACGATGGCCAGCTTGGTAACGCCTATGTCAAACACCAGGAACCCATCTGTGGCGCGCCGAACAACTCATGCAAAGACATTCAATGTTTAGCCTTGGCTTCTACGTCGATGGTTTCTTTGGCTGCTGCGTTGGCAGCGACTTGCTGGGCTGGCGCAGCGGATTCGGCCGGCTTTTCGCCGCCATCCTTCATGCCATCCTTGAAGCCCTTGACTGCACCTCCAAGGTCAGAACCGATATTGCGCAGCTTTTTGGTGCCGAAAATCACTACGATGATGACCAAAAATATGATCAGGTGCGTGGTTGATAAGCCCATGTGTTTCTCCTAAGAAAGTAACGGAATTCTAGTCGCCGGCCAAAAAGCGCCACAAAGCACGGGCATCAGCCCCGTAACCAGGGTCGTGGCCCACCCATCACGTGAAAGTGCAAATGCCGCACTTCTTGGCCGCCTTCAATGCCCGTATTGGTGACCAGGCGATAACCACCGTCGGGATACGGCCGGCAGCCCGCCTGCAAAGCCAGCACTGGCACCAATGCCATCATGCGCCCCATCAGAGCCGCATGCGCCTGTGTCACCTGTGCCATGGAAGCAATATGCGCCTTTGGAATTAGCAAAAAATGTACCGGCGCCCAGGGTGCAATGTCATGGAAAGCGTAAAACTCCGCGTCCTCGTACACCGCACGCGATGGAATCTGCTTGGCGACAATTTTGCAAAACAGGCAATCGGGGTCGTGGTCAGGGCTGTGTTCGGTCATGGGAGAGGCAACAATCGATCAAAAATGTAAAGCTTGGTCCTTAGCCACCACGGGCTTCGCGCAATACCGCCTTGCGCAGCGCCTTTTCCTCAATACCGCTGGTGCCAGCGCGGCGCTGCAATTCGGCCACCACGTCCGTCGGGGTGAGTCCGTAGTGGGCCAGGGCGATCAGGCAATGGAACCACAAGTCGGCCACCTCATTGACGATTTTTGCCTTGTCTGCACCGTGGTCGGCGTCCTTGGCAGCCATGACCACCTCGGTGGCCTCTTCGCCAATTTTCTTCAGAAAGGCATCGGGCCCCTGGTGCAGCAGGCGTGCCACATAGCTCGCCGCGGGGTCGCCGCCGTTGGCCGCTTTGCGGCTCTCAATGACGGCGGCCAGGCGTTCGAGCGCGTCCAACGAGGCGTCAGGGGTGTGGGTCACAAAAGTTTTCGCCTTATTTGTAAATCGTGTCGGGGCTCTTCAATACGGGGTCCATGGCCTGCCACTGGCCGTCCTGGAGCACGCTGAAAAAGCAGCTGTGCCGCCCAGTGTGGCAAGCGATGCCCGGAGTATGCCCTTGCTGGGTGACGGTCAGCAACACCACGTCAGTGTCGCAATCGACCCGGATTTCGTGCACCACTTGCACATGGCCCGACTCCTCGCCCTTGAACCAGAGTTTGTTGCGCGAGCGGCTGAAATACACCGCGCGACCCAATTCGGCCGTTTTTTGCAGGGCCTCGCGGTTCATCCAGGCGAACATCAGCACGTCTTTGCTGCCCTGCTCTTGCGCAATCGCGGGCACCAGGCCCTGGGCGTCCCACCGAATTTCATCCAACCAGCCCATAGTCAATCCAGTCGCACGGGAATACCGCGCGCGGCCATGCGTGCTTTGGCCTGGCCCACGGTGAATTCGCCGTAATGAAAAATGCTGGCCGCCAGCACCGCGTCAGCGCCGCCTAGGCTCACGCCATCGGCCAGGTGGTCCAGCGTGCCCACGCCGCCCGAAGCGATAACA
>CANFWT010000026.1 GCA_947450895.1 Comamonadaceae bacterium
CGCCTTGGGCACTTTGATGCCGTATCCATCAGAGGATCCAACCCGACCACTCGGGAAATCCTTCTCGATCAACGGCTGTTCAATCTCAGTGCTCAAAACCTGCTCCTTTTAAGGTGGGAGGCATCCATAGCATCTCCTCATAAATCGCACCCGCAGGCACGGGGTGCAGGGTCGGCGCGGTAGGCGCCCGAAAAAGCGAATGTAAAAGCGTTTATTCTTCGCGTAAATTCGTATTTTGGATAAAAATACTTCGCATAAACCGCAGTGATTGAGTTCACTGGTTTTTCATTCAACAAGGCTTCAATGAACTTCAAGCACCTCCACTATTTTTGGGTGACAGCCAAGGCCGGCGGCGTGATGCGCGCGGGTGCGCAGCTGCACACCACGCCGCAAACACTGTCGGGCCAAATCCGCCTGCTCGAAGAGGACTTGGGCCGAAAGCTATTTCAGAAGAGCGGGCGCACCATGGAGTTGACCGAGGCCGGGCGCGTGGCGCTGGGCTATGCAGACCAGATATTTGCGTGGGGCGGTGAATTGGAGTCCGCGGTACGCCAAGCCCACGGGGGCCAACCGGTACTGGAGTTTCGGGTTGGTGTCGCCGATGCGGTCAACAAGTCGGTGGCCTACCGGCTGCTCGAGCCAGCGCTGGGCCTGGGCGTGCCGGTACGCCTGGTCGCCGCCGAGGGTAAATTCCCCGAGCTGCTGTCGCGCTTGGCGCTCAACCGGCTGGATCTGGTGATTGCTGATGAGCCAATGGCCCGGCGCATCAACGTTCGCGCTTTCAATCATTCCTTGGGCCGCAGCGACATGTCTTTTTTTGCGACACCCGCGCTGGCGGAGCAGTTGCGCGGGCCTTTCCCAGCCTGCCTGTCCGGCATGCCGCTTCTGATTCCGGGCGCCCAGGCATCGGTGCGCCAGCAGCTGGAGGCTTGGCTGACGCGCCACGGAATCGCACCCCGCATCGTCGGTGAATTTGACGATGCGGCCCTGATGACTGCGTTTGGCCGCCAGGGAAGCGGTGTGTTCATGGTGCCCAGCGTGATGGAGGCGGAGACTCTGGCGCAGTTCGGTGTGCGTTGCGTGGGTCGCACGGATGAACTGGTGGAGGAATTCTTTGCGGTATCAGTGGAGCGGCGCATCACCCACCCCTGTGTGGTGGCCATTACCGATGCAGCGCGCGGCCAGTTGTTTGGTTAGCGCCCGACGCCCTGTTTTCGGCTCAAGCACCGAGGTGACAGCGCGAAGGTGGCCAGCTATGACTGATTGAGCGCCGTGCGCAGGCCCGTACCCGGCGGCAAGCAGGTAAAAGTGAGCGGTTGGCTGCTGGTGGCCAGCTGGCGCAGCGCAGCGTCCGATTTGCTGCCACCACCGCGCATCAGCCACGTTCCGTCGGCTTGCATCAAAGCATTAAAGGCGACACCGTCTGCAGCCCCACGGGCTTGCAGGTCGCATGCGCGGCGCGGCGTGGTCACCTGAGGCTGCTGCTTGAGCAAAGTGAGCCGCGCCTCGGTCTCGCTGGTCGCTCCAGGGCGCCAAGTGACTTGCTGGCCTACCACGGGCGCAAAGTCAGTGTCAAAAGCCAGCACAAAGGCGCTGACCTTTTTGCGATCAAGCGCCGGGTTGTCGAACACGAAGACTGGGTCTGAGAAGAAGTTCTCCAAGGTGTCAATCGAGCCGTCATTGCCAAAACCAAATCCCCGAACTTGCGGGCCCGTGTTGGCGGAGCCAGCCGCTGCGCTAAAGCCAAACATGCCCACTTTTTGGTACATATTGCGCAACTGCGGAATCTTGAAATCTCCGGTTACGCGGTCTCCTTCAAACGTCATCAAGCCTGCAGTACCGAATTTTCCGCGCGCCGGATCTAGCGTGTGGCAATCGTTGCACGAGCCCAAACCGGTCACATCTTTTTTGTTGTTGTAAATCGCTTGACCGGCTGCCTGATCGGGGGTGAGCGTGTTGTCCAGACGCCGCACCGGGTTAGGCGGCATAGCCAGCGCCATGGCAAAGTTGGTAAAGGATTGCATTTGCGCTGGGGTTAGGGTGGAGTCGCGGCCCAGCAAACTCACAAAGGAGTCGTTGAATTCTTTGAATGCCGCTTCTTCCACCGACTCCAAGCGTCCGTTGACGTTGGTTTTGTTCAGGCCCATGCGGTCGCCGCGCCAGTGCAAGGGGCCATTACCGCGCATGCCCCGCAAAGTCTGGGTGGTCATCGGGCCTTTGACCGGGTGAAATGCAAACGTGGTCTTCACGAAGGTGGAGCGCGGAAGATAGGCGTTTTGGTTGGTAATGGTGGACTCGTCCGGGTTGCCCAAATCCCAGGCCAGCTGGTCCATGTCGCCAAACATGTGGCAGCTCGCGCACGACACCGAGCCGTTGGCCGAGCTGAGTTGGGCGTCGTACAAAAACTGGCGGCCCGCACGCATGGCGGTGCTCTCCGGGCTGAACAAGTCAGTGCTCGCCAGCACTTTCTTGGCGGCTGTGTCCACCACGCTAACGCTGTGGGCGGTATGCGAATACACGTACAGTCGCTTGCCGTTGGCGCTCAAGGCCAAGCCTGCAGGCCCGGCTGGCACGTCGATATGGGTGCTGGCATCGGGCGTGAAATTGGCCGTCAAACCATTGGTGGGCAGCACTGCCACCTTGCCAGAGCCAAAGGCTGCCACGTACATCAGTTCTCCGCCGGGGCTGGTTACCATGGCCATGGCTTGCGCCAGTGTTTTGGCCTTGTCAGCCGCTGGCACGGCGCTGCCTTGCAGCGTGTAGTCCAAGTGCCGGTTCAGATGCACCGGCGTGACTGCCGCGCTGCTGGGGTCGATCACCGTGATCCGGCTCTCTGCAATGCGGCCACGCACCGTGCTGCCGCTACTGCGGGCGCCCGATCCTTCAAAGCGGACCTCGTTAAAGGCTTCGGTATTGCTGACAAATAGCTTGCCGTTTGCGGGGTTGACCGCCATATTGAACAAGGTGGTGCCCACACCGCTGAAGCTGGCCTGGGCTGTGGGCGCAGCGGCCGCAGCGTCAATCACAAAGACGTCGTCGTCCGGAATGCTGAACTTCACCCGGTCAGACCAGTCCTTTGCGGTGTCGTCGAGCCACTGGGTGCCCTTGTTGCGAACGATCAAGCCGGTGCGCAACGCAGCTTGTCCGTCCAAGCTGCTGGGGGAGGAGGGTTTGAGAAAGGGGGTGTTGGTGTTTCCCACCGTCTGGAACAGCGAGTCCCTGTGCAGGGTGGTGGTTCGGTTGCCGGAATGAAAGGCCGCCGCATAGACCGAGGCGCCATCAGGACTGGCTGCCAGCGCGCGCGGCACTTCGGTGCGCAGGTTCACGATGGCCAAGGGCTTGCCATTCAGGTCATCGCCCACATTGGCCGCGTCGAACACCCATACATCCGCGCGTCCAACGCCAGGGGTGGTGAGGTAATCGGAAGTAAAGCCCGGCTTGTTTTGACCGCGTGCGGCGGCAGTGATGAATGCCCGGTCGCGGCCCGGTCCGGCAAAGACGATGTCGCGCGGCTCGTCGCCAACTTGCAGGGTGCGCAGCACGCGGGGCGTGCCATCAAGCCGCACCACGCTAACCGAGTCAGACAGGTGGTTCACCACCCACACCTCGTTGCCATTGCGCTCGGCCACTGCAACCGGTTCCAGGCCGACGCTCACGGTGCTGGCCAGGCGCAAGGCGTCGCCTTCTACGGCATAGATCTCTAAGCAATGGGTCGGTGTGTTGGTCACATAAAGGCGCTGCCCGTCCGCAGACAGTGCGACCGGCCGCACCGGACCGCTCTCAAACGTGACCACTGAACCTGGTGCTGTGTCCGCTGTGAGCGTGTCGGCTTGGGTACCGCATTGGAATACGGGCTTTGCCAGAGTGTCGCCCAGCGACTTTTCAATTTCTGCCTTGGTAACGGTCGGCCCCTCGGACACTGGCGCCGTGCCATCGCTCCCGCAGCCGCAAAGCAGTATTGCAATGGCCAATGATGCAAGACGCATACTTCACCTACCCTCTTTATCGTTGATCTTCCGAAAATATTATGCGCCCTGTATTTCCTGCGCAGAGACGGTCATAAATTATTAAAAAACCGAAATTCCTGTAAAAATGCTAACTAATTTATAGATTTTGCGATCGCTTCAAGCATCACGGGGTGTTTTCATGACTTATTTTTTGAACGCGCGGGCCGGCCGACGGCTTTTTGCCGCATCAGTGACACTCTTCCCACTGTGGGCCCAGGCCCAATTGGATGTGCGTGGCTTGCCGCTGTGGGAAGTGGGTGCGTTTGCGGGGTCGCTCACCACTCCGGCCTATCCGGCTTCGGCCGAGCGTTTTGAGCGGCATTTGGTCTTGCCTTACTTTGTTTACCGCGGGGAAATGTTGCGGGTGGACCGCGATGGCGTCGACGCCCGTCTGCGCCTTGCGCCCGGCTACGAACTCGATGTGGGCCTGAGCGGCTCCTTTCCCGCCACATCCAAGGACATCGCCGTGCGCCAAGGCATGCCCGACCTCGGCACCCTGGTGGAGTTTGGTCCGCGGCTCAAGGTGCATTTGGGAGTTCCTGGCCCAGGCTTTCGGCTATGGATGGATTTGCCGCTGCGCAGCGTGATTGAGTTCAACGGCGGCACACGCAGCCAGGGCATGGTGTTTGAGCCCACTGTGGTCCTAGAAGGCGCTGATATCGGCGCCGGCTGGAGCCTGAGCGCCAAAGCCGGCCTGACCTGGGGCGACCAGCGGGTGAACCAGTATTTCTACGGCGTGCCATCTGTCTATGCCACGGGTTTGCGTCCTGCGTATGAGGCCCAGGCAGGTTGGATCAACGCGCGCGCCAGCCTGGGCACCAGCAAAAACCTCAGCGTTGATCTGCGCGTGTTTGGCTATGCGCGCATGGACTATTACGGCCTGGGCGCCAATACTGCCAGTCCCTTGGCTTTGCAAAGCAGCAGTCCCACGGTAGGCGTGGGACTGACCTGGACGCTGGGGCGCTCGGATGCGCTTGTAAGTCCGTAGCAAGTCGTTGGCCTGCGTTGCCGCTGGGTTAGTAAGACGCCTGGTGTCGGCTGAGAGACTGGCGCAGCGTGTGCAGCCACGCATACTCGGGCCGTGCCCAAATACTCGATCGGCGTGAGCAGGTGATGTCCCTGCGATTCCAACACAAGCTGCGCCGCATGAACTTGCGTCTGCGCTACGCGCGAATGCAGGGTCATCTGCTGCCCGAAGTCTGGCGCGGCATGTTCTGGGTGGCGCTCAGCGGCGTGGTGTTTTGCCTGCTCAATACGCTGGTGCGTGCCATTACGCTGACGCTGGACCCGTTTGAGTCGCAGTTTTTGCGCTATCTTTTTAGCGTGGTGGCGATGGTGCCGCTGGTGCTGCGCCAGGGCTGGCGCGCCTACGTACCGGTCAATTTGGCTGGCCAACTCTGGCGTGGGGCGGTGCACACGCTGGGCTTGATGTTCTGGTTTACCGCGCTGCCCCATCTGGGTTTGGCCGACACCACCGCCATCGGCTTTACTGGGCCGATTTTCATCATGCTCGGAGCGGCGTGGTTTTTGGGAGAAAAAATGCACGCCGACCGGTGGGTGGCAGCCCTCTTCGGCTTTGCAGGGGTGCTGGTGGTGATTGCGCCCCAGCTCACTGGAAATGGGGGCTGGTATCCCTTGGTCATGCTGGCCTCGTCGCCGATTTTCGCCGCCTCCTTTCTGATGACCAAAAGCCTCACCCGCACAGAGCATCCCGGCGTCATTGTGCTGTGGCAGGCTCTTTCGGTCACGTTACTGAGTTTGCCTATGGGGCTGATGCACTGGAGCGCGCCCGCGCCCTGGCAATGGCTGGGTTTTGCCACCGCCGGCGTGCTGGGCTCATTGGCGCACTACCTCTTGACGCGTGGCTTTCGCGCCACCGACATTTCAGCGACCCAGTCGCTGCGCTTTCTGGACCTGGTCTGGGCGGCGCTGATGGGCTGGCTGGTATTTGCTGATGTGCCCAGCCACAGCACGGTGCTGGGGGCGTTAGTAATCCTGGCTTCGACCGTGTGGATTGCCCGGCGCGAGCAGCGGCGCCGGTCCTAGCATTGTGGTTCCCGTGCCACGGACTCTAGTTTTACGCTAAGCGCCAGCCCGATCCGTTCAGCGCCTGCGCAAAGGAACAACGCCTTGTGCAATCAGCACGCCCAGGCCCACTACGGCGGCAGCCAGCGCCTGCGACCAGTTCCATGACTGGCCTAGCGCGAAGAGAATCAACATGACGTAAAACGGCGTAGCGTTGATGTGCAGTGACGAAATTGCGATGCCCAGGCTGCCAATCGACATGATCCAAAGCACCTGGCTGATTGCCAGGCCGCCGATAGAAAACACGGCCAGCGCGCCCAACTCCCTGGCTCCCAGCGCACTCCAATCCGGCCCCGCACCGCCCAGCAGCGCATTGGCTGCAGCCGCCACACCCGTGGCCAGGGCTGCGCCGCTGAGGGTGACGGTCGTGCGTCCCAGCGGCGTGAGTTCAGGGAAGGAGGTGACTGTCATGCGCGAGCCCAAGGTGTAAAGCACGATCGAGCCAAAGCACAGCAAGGCGCCCAAGCCCATGCCCATCCCGTCGTCTGTGCCGCCCAGGGCCATCAAGCCACCACCGAGGCTAAGTATGACGCCCAGCACCAGTTCCAGCGTCATCTTGCGCCCGTCGAGCAGCACTTCAATGGCGATGCCGACCACGGGCATGGCTGCCGAGATCACTGCCACGGTCACCATATTCGTGCGGCCTTGGCCAAGCACCAACAGGAAGGCGCTAATGCCTATGCCGCCGCCGCCCACGAGCACGCCTTTGCCCCAGTGGGCAACCCGCAGCGCAGCGCCACCCTCCCGCCACCACCACAGCGGCAGCAGGCACAGTGACGCCAGGGCTATGCGCGCTGCGGTGAGGGGCAGCGCCGGTACCGGGCCAATCAGCAGGTCGGCCGCCGGCAGCCCTACCGCCCATACCAGCATGGACAGCATGCACAAAAAATTGGCGAGCGTTCGGTTGGGAGGCGCCTGCAAGTCAGACCCCGCCTTGCGGGTGCGTGGGGTCAATCCATAGCACCGTGTGCGGATGCTCGGCCGGCTCGATGTCCAGGTTTACCGCAACGGCTTGGCCATCGCTGCGGCACAGCACGCACTCCAGCGGCTCGTCAGGGCTGGCGTTGATTTCTTGGTGTGGCACAAAGGGTGGGACATAAATAAAGTCTCCCGGGCCGGCCTCCGCAGTGAACTCCAGCGCATTGCCCCAGCGCATGCGCGCGCGCCCTCGCACCACATAAATTACGCTCTCCAGCGGCCCATGGTGGTGTGCGCCGGTCTTGGCGTTGGGGTGAATGTGCACCGTACCAGCCCACAACTTTTGCGCGCCTACGCGGGCAAAGTTGATGGCCGCCTTGCGGTCCATACCTGGCGTGGATGGCACGTTGCCGTCCAACTGGTCGCCCGGCACCACCCGCACGCCGTCGTGCTTCCAGTCGGTTGGGGTTTGGTCGTGCAATGGGGTGGTTTTTGTGTCCATGAAAGGAGACCTTTTTTGGATGTGAGCGAAGGGTACCAAGACGTTTGACTAAGAGTATCGCATTGGCAACGGTGCGTTCAAAGCCGGACAAACTACGCCGTACTGCACGCTGACGCCCGGTGGACGGTCGGCTGACCCGGGGCAAGCGTTGCGCGCTGTGCTGACGTGCCATACTCGCTCGCCAGGGGCTGCGTTGCATGCCCATAAAGTCTTCTTTGTCGGAGCTGGAATTATGAGTATCCCGTTTTCTCCCCTGGTCCATTTTTTTGTCGTGGCCTGCTTGGTCAGCGCCTCCAGCGCTGCCACCGTGCCGCCCGGCGTTCAGCTCGCTGCCAAACAAGAGTTTGTGCGCAGCAATGGTTCCGAGCCAGAGACCCTAGACCCCGCGCTGGCGGAGTCCGTTGGGGCCAATCAGATTACCCGGGATTTGTTTGAAGGTCTGACAGCCACCGACAGCAGCGGCCAAACGGTGCCCGGCGTGGCCGAGTCCTGGAAACAGACCAACGCCACCACCTGGGTCTTTACCCTGCGTAAAAACGCTTTGTTTTCTAATGGTGATCCGATCACGGCCGACGATTTTGTGTACGGCTGGCGCCGTTACCTCGACCCCAAAACAGCCTCTCCGTACGCCACCACCCTGGCGCCCTTTGTGCTCAATGGCATGGAGGTTGCCGAGGGCAAAAAACCGGTGACTGATTTGGGCGTCAGAGCCCTTGGTAAAAACCAGCTTGAGGTCAAAACGCCTTTCCCGGTGGCCTTCATGCTCGACCTGGTCTCCAATACCCAATTCGCGCCAATCAACAAGGCAGTGATTGAAAAGTTTGGCAAAGACTGGACCAAGCCGGGTAATTTGGTGGGCAACGGGGCTTTCGTTATGAAGGACTGGCGCGTCAACAGTATGGTGGTGTTGGAAAAAAATCCCAAATACTGGGACGCCAAGGCGGTCGTATTGAACAAGGTCAGCTTTTTGGCGGTTGAGGACAGCAATGCAGATGTGAAGCTATTCCAGTCCGGTGAAAGTGAACTGGCATACGGTTTACCACCAGGCTCGTTTGAGCAATGGAAGAAAAGCAACCCTGCGGACATCAAGAATGGGCCGATGCTGGGCTTGCGCTTTTATGCGTTGAATAACAAAGATCCGTTGATGAAGGATGTTCGGGTGCGCAAAGCGCTCTCCATGGTGATCGACCGTGACATTTTGGCCAACAAAATCACTGCGGATGGTCAACTTCCGGCTTACGGCGTGATCGTCAAGGGGGTTGCCGGCGCCGACGTCAGTACGTACGACTGGGCTGCGTGGCCCATGGACAAGCGCGTGGCCGAAGCCAAGAAGTTGCTGGCCGAAGCGGGGGTGAAGCCTGGAAGCAAGCTGATGTTCACTTACAACACCGACGAGTACCACAAAAAGATGGCAATCTTTGCGGCCTCCGAGTGGAAGACCAAGCTTGGGCTGGAAACGGAGATGGACAATTTGGAGTTCAAGGTGCTACTTAAGAAACGCCATGACGGAGAATTTCAGATTGCCAGGCATGGTTGGATAGCAGACTACAACGATGCCACTACCTTTCTTACCCTGGTGCAATGCGATTCAGACGCGAACGACAACAAGAACTGCAACCGCAAGGCCGAAGACCTGATCAACCAAGGTAACCAAAGCACCGACCCCGAAAAACGCCGGGCTTTGCTCACCAGCGCAGCCCGGCTGATCATGGAGGACTACCCCATGATTCCGCTGCTGCAGTACACCCTGCCACGATTGGTGAAATCCTATGTGGGGGGCTACTTTGAAAGCAACCCGATGGACCGCTTTCGCAGCAAAGACTTCTACATCATCAAACACTGAGGGCCCAGCGGACAGCTGCAATCTTGTATGTGGAACTATGCGCTGCGGCGAATACTGGTGACCGTGCCGGCTTTGTGGGCGGTGATCACCATTTGCTACTGGATGCTGCACGCCACGCCCGGCGGGCCATTTGACGCCGAGCGCAAGGTCTCGGCCGCCGTGCTGGCCAATTTGCAGGCCAAATACCACCTGGATTTGCCGGCGTGGCAGCAATACCTCTACTATTTCAACGGACTCTTGCACGGTGACTTGGGCGCTTCTTTTCGCTATGCCGACTGGTCGGTAAATGACTTGGTCGCCAAAGCATTGCCGGTTTCCTTGGCAATTGGTGGACTGGCTATGCTGATTTCGGTGGTGCTGGGGCTCGCGCTGGGAATTTGGGCGGCTTTGCGGCAAAACAGCGCGGTGGACCATGCACTGATGGTGGTGTGCAACCTGGGCAGCGCAGTTCCGTCGTTTGTGATCGGCCCGCTGCTGGTGATGGTTTTTGCCATATGGTTGCCGTGGCTGCCATCGGGCGGGTGGAATGACTTCGCTGGTCGCTTTATGGTGCTGCCGGTGGCATTGCTCACGATGATCAACGTGTCCACAGTGGGCCGCGTGATGCGCGGCAGCCTGATCGAGGTACTGGGCTCCAATTTCATTCGCACGGCGCGGGCCAAGGGCTTGCCGACACGAACCGTCGTGCTGCGCCATGCCATGCGGCCCGCCTTGCTGCCGGTGGTGTCGGTGCTGGGTCCCTTGGCTATTTCTTCCATCACCTCTGCGGTGGTGACAGAGACTTGGTTTTCACTGCCGGGCTTGGGCAAGCTCATTGTCAATGGCGCTGCGAACCGGGACTACACTCTGGTGCTGGGTTTGGTCGTCTTAGTAACGGTGCTGGCGGTCATGCTTAACCTTCTGGTGGACTTGGCCTACGCTTTTTTGGACCCCAAAATTCGCTACTGACCATGGAGCCTGGAACCCACCTCGCAGTCCATTGCTGCACTGCTGTCCTATGAGCACCAATTTGCGGCCCCCAGGCGCTGAACACGCGGGCGATCCCCCTACCGTGGCACGCAGTCCCTGGGCCCATGCACGTACGCGCTTTGCCCGCAACCATGCGGCCGTGGTGAGCTTGGCTTTGTTGGTCTTCATTGCGCTGGCTTGTGTGGTGGGCCCCTGGCTCCTGCCACATGCGTACGATGAAACCGACTGGGCAAAGATGGGCATCGCGCCCACCTGGCAGTCCTGGCATTGGTTTGGAACCGATGAGCTCGGCCGTGATTTGCTGGTGCGCACGCTGGTGGGTGGGAGGGTCTCCTTGACCGTCGGATTGTTGGCGACCCTGGTCTCTGTATCCGTGGGTGTGGCCTGGGGCGCGATTGCCGGATTTGTGGGGGGCCGTGTGGATGCATTGATGATGCGCATCGTCGATATTCTTTACGCCATACCGTACTTGTTGATTGCCATCATGATGGTCACGGTGTTGGGACGCGATTTCTATCTGGTGGTGCTGACGATTGCGGCTTTTTCTTGGATGGACATGGCGCGTGTGGTTCGCGGACAAACCTTGTCCATCAAGTCCAAGGAGTACATCGAAGCTGCGCGTGCCATCGGGGTTCCGACGGCACGAATTGTTTTTATGCACGTCGTTCCCAACCTCTTGGGCGTGGTGGTGGTCTACACCTCGATCACCGTTCCAGCGGTGATCCTGACGGAGTCGGTACTGTCTTTTCTGGGCTTGGGCGTACAAGAGCCAATGACCAGCTGGGGGGTGCTCATCAATGATGGCGCCAACGTGATGGCCAGCTCACCCTGGATGATTTGGTTTCCCGGACTGGCGCTGACAGTGACGCTTTATTGCGCCAACTTCATCGGTGACGGACTTCGCGACGCACTGGATCCGCAAGACCACTGAGCCGACTTCACCATGGCCATCGATACTTTGCCCTTGCTACAGGTTTGTGATTTGCGCGTTGAGTTTCAAACGCCGGATGGTCCGGTGTATGCGGTCAACGGTCTGGATTTTTCGCTGGAGCGTGGCCAGACCTTGGGCATCGTCGGCGAGTCGGGCTCTGGCAAGTCGCAAACTGCGCTGGCAATCATGGGCTTGCTCGCGGCGCAGGGGCGCGCCAGTGGTCAGGTGCTTTACCAGGGCCAGGATTTGCTGGCCATGCCACAAGCGCAGCTCAATACCATCCGCGGCAACCGCATTGCCATGGTATTCCAAGACCCCATGACATCGCTCAACCCCTATCTGACGGTGGAGCGCCAATTGACCGAGGTACTCCAATGGCACCGGGGTCTGGACCGGGCCCAGGCGCGCCGACGCTCCATAGACATGCTCGACGCGGTCAAAATACCCGACGCCCGCCGACGCATCAATATGTACCCCCATGAATTTTCGGGTGGTATGCGCCAACGCGTGATGCTGGCCATGGCATTGCTGTGCGAACCAGAAATTCTGATCGCTGACGAACCCACGACGGCGCTGGACGTCACTGTGCAGGCGCAAATACTCGTCTTGCTGCGTGAACTCCAACGTGACCTAGGAACCGCCATGGTGTTAATCACCCACGATCTGGGCGTCGCCGCAGGTTTGTGCGATGAAGTTCTGGTGCTGTATGGGGGGCGCGGCATGGAGCACGGCAGCGTGACGCATGTGCTGGGTAACGCATCGCATCCTTACAGCCTTGGCCTGTTACAGGCCATTGCGCGCATAGACCAGGACGGCATGGTGCTGCGTCCCATTCCCGGCACGCCACCGCACCTGTCCCAGCTACCCCCGGGCTGCCCGTTCAGCGAGCGTTGCAGCCTGGCCGATGCACGCTGCGCACAAGACATGCCCCATTTGAAGCCCCTTGAGCATGCCCAGGGTGTTGCAGCCGCTGCGTTGCCCAAGCGTGCCTGTCACCGCCCTGTGCAGGAGGTTCGTTCCGCGCTGAGCCTGGGAGTGGGGGCATGACCACGGCGGGTCCAGCGCTGCTGCAGGTTCGTGACCTGCGCGTCCATTTTCCTGTGCGTGACGCAAGGGCTTGGCCCTGGTCGCCGGCACGTGCCCTCAAGGCCTTGGACGGCGTATCGTTCGATTTGCACGCGGGCCAAACGCTCGGGGTGGTCGGCGAATCGGGTTGTGGCAAGTCCACCCTGGCGCGTGCCTTGCTCAATGTGCACCCGGCGACATCGGGCAGCATTCGCTGGCGAGGACAGGAAATGCTTGGTGCGCCGCCTGCGCAGTGGGCGACATTGCGCAGGCACATGCAAATGGTTTTTCAGGACCCGTTGGCCAGTTTGAATCCACGCATGACCGTGGCCCAAATCATTGCAGAACCATTGCGCGTGCACCGCCCCGAATTAGGTACGAATGAAGTAATGGCCAAGGTGCGCCGCATGATGGACCGTGTGGGATTGGCTGCGCGCCAGATGAACCGCTTCCCCCATGCGTTTTCTGGTGGCCAGTGCCAACGCATTGGGATTGCGCGCGCGCTCATATTGGAGCCCCAACTCGTTGTCTGCGACGAACCTGTGTCTGCGTTGGATCTGTCGATCCAGGCCCAAATCATCAATCTTTTGCAAGAGCTGCAGCGCGAGCTCGGCCTGGCGCTTATTTTTATCGCGCATGATTTGGCGGTGGTGCGTCATATCAGCCAGCGCGTAATGGTGATGTATCTGGGTCGAACCATGGAGCTGGCCGACTGCGCGCCCCTTTATGCTGCCGCGCAGCACCCCTACACGCAGGCACTGCTGTCGGCGATTCCTTTGCCAGACCCTGCCGTGGAACGCCATAAAACCTTGCAACTTTTGCAAGGTGACCTGCCTTCGCCATTGGATCCGCCCACAGGCTGTGTGTTCCGCACCCGTTGCCCCAAAGCCCACTCGGCATGCGCGTTGCAGTCGCCTGCTCTGCTTCGGCAGGCCAATGGGACAGAGGTCGCATGCCATCTTGTGATGGACCTGCATGCTGCGTGAAATACATGAACTGCGAGTGCCTGCTGCGTCCATGACCGCAGCGTAAACGGAGCCCACCGCACCAGGCTCAGCGCTGTTCTTCGGGTACGGCATTGGAAATACGGTTCGGTTTAGAAGCTCTCCCGGTTGATACACCTTCGTCCAAGTGCGCCCGTATGCAGGGCTGGCAATGCCGACCGCATGCCCCAACCCGCGCGCGGCACCCTGTTCGGCCGCTGCTTACGCCGAATGGGATCAGAGCTTGCCAAGCTGGGTTTTGATTCCGCAAAATAATTGCCAAAATCGCTGGTTATTTTCAAGTCAATTATTTTTTAACATATAAAATTCCGATGCAGTTTTTTGCTGAGGTCTTTGCAGAATCGGATATGTCAGGCGTACGGAAAGTGCGCCCTTACTTCGATTGGACTGCCAGAAAGCAAGCTGCGGCGATTTTTAAAGGAGTTCGTATGTGGAAATCATGGCGTCGCGCCGTGTGCAGTCTTTTTGTGGCCATCGGTTTGTTCTCGCCTGCATTTGCCAAGGAAGCTCCCATTTATACGGGAACGTTTAGCAGCACCGCGCTAAGCGGCTATGACCCTGTCGCCTATTTCATTGCCCTCAAGCCGGTCAAAGGAAGCGCGAAGTTCAGCACCGAATACAAAGGGGCCAAGTGGCTCTTTTCCAGTGCAGAAAACCGGGACAAATTTATTGCGGCGCCCGAGCAATACGCGCCGCAGTACGGCGGCTACTGCGCGTGGGCGGTGTCGCAAGGCTATACCGCGTCGGGCGATCCCTTGTTCTGGAAGGTGGTCAACAACAAGCTGTACCTCAATTACGACGCCGATGTCCAGAAGAAGTGGGAAGTCAGCATTCCCGAATTCATCCAGAAGGCCGACAGCCACTGGCCCAAAGTCCTTGAATAAGCAGGAGTTTTTATGCCCACGCAACGATCCCGCAATACGGCCCTCTGGGCGCTGACCGTTTACATCACGTTTGTTTTCGTCCAGTCCTTATTTTTCAAGTTCACCGACTCCCCGGAGACCCAGTACATCTTTGGCACTCTCGACGGCTGGGCTGGCGGCTTGGGGTTCCCTGGCCTTTTTGCGCCGTATGGCATTTTTAGCCAGTACGTGGTGGGCACTGCCGAGCTGATCGCCTCGTGCACTTTGCTCGTCGGCGCTATCGCCAAAAAGCCCGTGCTGCAAGGCGCCGCTGCGCTCTTGTCCCTGGGTGTCATCAGCGGTGCCATCTTTTTTCATCTTTTCACTCCGCTGGGCGTGCAGGTGCGCAACGCCGATGGCACCCTGGATGGCGGCGAACTCTTTGCATTGGCCTGCGGCGTGTGGGTGTCTGCTGCCGCGATCGCCTTTTTACTACGCGCCCACTTGACCAGCTGGCTGCAGGCACGTCTTCGGCCTGCCAGTGCGTGAGATTGTTGAAGGTCTTTACTGCCCTCTCGGTAATGCTGGCGACGGTGGGCTGCGCGCCACCGAAGTCGCGTTTGGATGTAGCCGGGCTCCAGGGTCTGCGCGCAAACACCGGCTGGGGTGCTGCGCCTCAGGCCACCGTCAGCTATTTGCGCAGCGCAGACGCGGCCGGCGTGCAGGTTGTTTGGGTGCATGGAACGCCGGGTGAGGCACAAGGATGGTCTGACTATGTGCTAGAGCCCGTGCCTGGCACGGTTTCTGTCGCACTGGACCGGCCTGGCTTCGGGCACAGTGCGCCAGAAGGCCCAGTAACCAGTCTGGAGCGCCAAGCGGATGCGGTTGTGGCGCTGTTTCCCCCGCCGCCCCAACGCGTCGTCGTCGTGGGGCACTCACTTGGTGGTGCGGTTGCTGCGATGGTGGCTGCACGAAACCCGCAGCGGGTACGCGCCCTCGTGCTGTTGGCCGCATCGCTCGACCCGGCGCAAGAAGTCATCCACCCCATGCAATATGTTGGCAGGGCATGGCCTGTGGTCAGCATGCTGCCACGTGCCTTGCGCAATGCCAATGAAGAACTGATGGACCTGAAGCCGGAGTTGCAGGCATTGCAAGCGCTGCTGCCTTTGATCACGGCCCCCACCATCATCGTCCATGGAACGCGCGATACCTTGGTGCCATTTGCCAACGTGGCGTACATGCAGTCCCACCTGCGCGGTGCAAGCTGCGTCAAGACCATGGTGCTGGAAGGCCAAAACCATTTTCTCCCCTGGAACTCCGAAACCACAGTGCGTGAAGCCGTGGCCTGGGCTGCGTCGCAGGGCACCTCAGACGCCGCTCCCTGCTAAGCGCCGATGGAACTCTGGAACTTGGCAAACCAATGGCTGCAATCTGCCCTGAGCGGCATGGCAACGCCTTGGGTGATTGGGCTGGCGCTGGTGCTGACCAGTTTCTTGCTGGAGGACGTCGCCATTGCCGCCGCAGCGTCTTTGGCCGCCACCGGGCTGCTGTCTTGGGTTGTGGCCTTTGGCTGGGTTTTTCTCGGCATTGCGATCGGTGACATTGGCTTGTATGCCACGGGCCTGGGGGCAAGGCGTATTCCCTGGCTGCGCCAAAAGTACATCGCGCCCCAGCGGGACAGCAGCATTAAGCATCGCTTGGAGCGGAACCTGCCCACGGCCGTACTGCTGGCGCGCGTCATTCCGGGCCTTCGCTTGGTGACCTACGTGCTGTGTGGATTTTTGCGCCTTCCGTTTTTGGCGTTTTGCCTTTGGGTCGCACTGGCGGTGGCGCTGTGGACGGCGGCCCTGCTGGGCTTGGGTGCGGTCGCTGGTGCCCCATTGGCCCAGGCGCTGCACCTACCGCAGCCGGTTGCAGTAGCGCTCCCCATTCTTGCGATTGCCCTGGCCGTGCCGATGGTCAAACGCCTTCAACAACGCCGAAAGTCAAAAACATGATGAGCCAGCGGATCCACGTTCCCCATGAAGGCATGCCGCCACTGGACGAGTCCGGCCCCCCCTTGAGTTTCTTTGAGTTTTGGCCCATGTGGGCGTTTTATCCACCCGTGCTGTTGTACGTGCTGTGGCTGATGGTGCGCTACCGTGGCGTGCTGCTGCCTACGGTAGCGAATCCTTCATTTCCTGGGGGTGGATTTGTGGGTGAGTCCAAGGCCGAAATTTTGAACCTTGCGGTACGCCATGCGCCGGAATGGGTCGCGCCCTTTGTGGTCGTCGATCGTCCTTCGCTGGGCGCCAACGCGTCGAGCGGGCTGGACGAATTGACCGCACTGGCGCTTGACCGTTTGGCGGCGGCTGGGCTGGCTTTGCCCGTGGTGGCCAAGCCCGACCTGGGTTGCCGCGGCGCAGGCGTCAAGCTCCTGCGCACCGAGGCCGATTTGCGTCAATACCTTCACGCCTTTCCCGCAGGCGCTCGGCTCTTGCTGCAACGCCTGGTGGATTTTGAGGGCGAGGCCGGCATCTTCTACTGTCGCCACCCAGGCCAAACGCGTGGACGCATCATCTCTATCACGCTCAAATATTTCCCGCACGTGGTGGGCGACGGGCGCCGAAGCTTGCGCGAACTCATTCTTGCGGACCCCCGTGCCGGCCAGCTTGCGCACCTCTACCTCGCGCGCCACGCGGCGGGCCTGGACACGGTGCCCGCCCCCGGTGAAGCGGTGCGCCTGGCCTTTGCCGGCAGCCACAGCCGTGGCGCCATCTTCCGCAATGGCAACGAATTGGTGACCGACGCCATGGAAGCGCGCTTTGACGCCATCTCTAAGAGCTTGCCGGAGTTTTACTTCGGTCGCTTTGATATCCGCTTTGCGCAGTTTTCCGACGTGCAGCGTGGTACTGGCTTCACCATTCTGGAGGCCAACGGCGCCGGGGCGGAAAGCACCCATATTTGGGACCGCCGCACCGGACTGCTGAGCGCCTGGCGTGACCTGATGAAACAGTACCGCCTGCTGTTTCAAATCGGGCGCGCCAACGTCGATCGGGGCTTTCGGCCTCTGACATTGGGCGAATTCCGTCAGTGGTACCGACGCGAAAAAGTACTGACACCGCTCTATCCGGCGACCGACTGAGTACAGACGCCATGCAAACTTCTTCAATCAACATGTCTGCTACTTGCCTTTGGCAGTACAACGCTGCGTTGCTTGCGCAAGCGGCCATCATGATCACACGCTTAGGCGAGGAGGCTGGAGCCGACTTTGTCTACGCCAGTGCAGTGGGTCCGCACCTGCGCCACATCGTTGAGCATTACCTGGCATTGGTAAACGCATTGAAGATGGATGACCGGTGTGTTTGCTACGATGCGCGCAACCGCGACCTGCGTATCCAGACCGATCCCTCAGCCACTTTGTCTGCCTTGCAAGAACTTCACCAAAGCTTCGCCGCCCTGGCACAGGACCAGAGCCTGGGTCTGCAAACGCCGCTGGTAACCAAGCTGCTGGCCGGTGCGCAGGGTGAGATAGAACTGACCGTGGAGACCACCTTGGGCCGCGAGTTGCTGTTCCTCTCCTCACACACCGTGCACCACTTTGCACCTTTAGGCCAATACTGCCGCAACGCTGGCGTGGAGCTGGGGCACGACTTTGGTAAGGCTCCCGCGACGATGGCGTTCGAGCAACTCCACACTGCCGCCAGCGCCTGAGCATGTGCTTGATCGCCTGGAACTGGCAGCCTGGCACCGCACAGCCGCTGTTGCTGCTGGCAAACCGGGACGAGTTCTACGCACGGCCAAGCCAGGCAATGCACTGGTGGGACGGTGGAAAGGTGCTGGCCGGGCGGGACCTTGCCGGTGGCGGCACCTGGCTGGGCCTCACCCGCAGCGCTCGCGTGGCCGCCCTGACCAATTACCGCGACCCTGCTAATTTTCGGGCTGACGCCCCGTCGCGCGGTGCCTTGGTCGCCAACTTCCTGCAAGGGACGCTTTCCGCCGCGAATTACCTGGAGAGCATATTGCCCACCGTTGCGCGCTACAACGGGTTTAACTTGCTGGTGTTCGATGGCACGCAGCTGATGGGGCTGGAGAGTCGGCACGCGCGCATGCTGCAGATGGGCGCGGGCGTAGGCGCGGTGTCCAACGCGGACTTCTTGAGTCCGTGGCCGAAATTGGAGAAGTTGCGTACCGGTCTGGCGCAGGCGGTGGAACGTATGCCGCCAGACCAAGACCATGCTTTGTGGGATTTGTTGTGCGACGCCGAAGCTGCGCCGGACGAACTACTGCCCCGAACCGGAATTCCCCTGGAAAGAGAGCGGGCCTTGTCCACCGCGTTCATTGCCACGCCGGATTACGGCACGCGCGCCAGCACGCTGTTGAAAATCCATGCTGGGGGCATTTCCGTGGAGGAACGCCGGTTTGAGGCGGCGGGCCGCCAGGCCGGCACTTCGCGCTTCAAGCTGTAATTCCGAAACGCTTGCGCCGCTGTGCCATGTGGGGCGATTGCAAGTCCAGGCAGGTCAAAAAGTCAATGGTTCCAAAATTGCGATCTAGGGCGGGCGGGCTGCAAACCCAAGCGCCAAGCGCCAGATAGGCCGTGAGCAATTTGGGGATCTGCACCTCCACCAAGTTGGCGTCGGTGCGCGGCAGGCGGTAGGCTGCAAGCGCCAAGGTGCGCAGGCATTCGGGAGCCAGATAAGCTTGCAATGCCACGTAGGCTGCATGGCCCACCGCCGGGTCTTGCGAAGTTAGCGAACTGCATCCGAACAAATAGCGCGCTCCGCGCGCCGTCGCGTATTCGGCGATGCCGCGCCACAAAAGACTGAGCACCTGCATGGACCGGTGCTGCTGCGCAATGCACGCCCGCCCGAGTTCCAGCAGTTGGTGGCGCAGGGGCTCGTAGCGTGAAAAGTCAAACTCCTGCGCGCAGTAGTAGCCCAGCGCAGTAGCAGCGCACACGCCGGTTTGCATGCGGTAGGTGCCCACCACCGTGCCGCTGCTTGCATCCTCCACCATCAAATGGTCACACACGGCATCAAAGGGGTCCACATCGAGGCCGCTGGCGTAGGAGGCTGCGAGGCCCTCTTGGAGTTCGAGATTGAACACCTCAAACCGCAGGCGCTGCACTGCACGCAAATCAGCAGGGGACTGTGCGAGTCGCAAGGTATAGCTTGCCGCCGCGGTGCGGGCGGCCACGACCGCCTGCATGGTCATACCGTCGATCACAGTGGATCCGCTCGGTAGCACAGGCTTTTGCGCCCTCTCGCTTGGTTGCCCGTTCGTGTGGTCGGCGCGGACGCACACCGTGTTGCCGATTCGCTGGTGCTTGGCTGGTTGGCCCAGCCTGTGTCGAATGCCATTGGATACCTTAAAAAGTCGCTTTTGCAAGTTTCGTGCGGCATCTCGGGTCACCGCGCGGCGGCGTACCGCCAACACGGAGACTTGTCGCTACTGATGCTTGTCAATATCAGTAGGTATTTTGGCATGTTAAATGGCGAGCTAGGCCGTACCCCAGGAATTCAGAGGAATGGGAAGGCGGCCCGAAAAAGGGCGAGAAGTCCGGGGCTGGGTGGGAGAGGCCGCACCGACGCGGGGGCCGTCGCTGCACCGTACGGTGCAGGCCAGTACGGTTCTAGCCTCAGCCCACCGTTTGGTAATACAAATTCTGCGGGTGCTTGGCCTGGGCGAAAAACACCCAGCGCTCGGCGATCAGCGACGGCGCTTGCAGTACTGACGCCAGCACCCAGGGCCACAGCGCAGCGTTGGAAGACGCCCACCAGGCCAGCACCAGCGGCAACACGAACAAGCCCAAGGAAAACCCCCAGCGCAGATTGCGCACAACCACTTGGCTGGCGCCATGGAAAAACTCACGGGTGTTAAAGGCCCCGGCCGACATGCCCATGGACTTTTGCACCAGCTTGGGCGCCTTGATGCCCGTGGCCGATTGCAGGGTGGAGATGGCGCGCAAGTCCGCGTTGCGGCGCAGGCTGGCCCAGCGCGCCAGGCCGGCCAGCAGGGTGATTTCGGTCGCCCAGGGCGCCAGCACCTGGAGCAGCGCGTTTTGGTTCGCGAGCGCGGCCAGCGCGCAGGCCAGCATACTGCCCGAGGACAGGCCGATCAGCGTGAAGTTGGCCACCGTAAGCCAGTGCGCCCATTCCTGGATAAAGCGCAGGCAGGCGTAAATCATGGCGGTGCAGTACCACAGCAGCAAGGCGCCCAGCACCACCAGGAGTGGCAAAGCCTGCGCCCAAACTCCGGTGACACCCAGCCACAACGACAGCCACCAAGCGCCCACCAAGCCAATAAAGGCGGGCAGCACGATGACTTCGCGCGACATCCACGAGGTGCGCCACATCAGCACCGCACGCCAGGCGCGCATCTTGTGGCCCAGGTGCAAAAACGAGGCGCCAAGCCCCGCGATGAGTAGCAGTTCGCCCAAGGCCAAGGCTTGCAGCAAAAAGCTGGCGTCCATGGCCACACCGGCAAGTAACGCCAGTGCCAGCGCCACCACCAGGCCTTGTGCGGCACCGGCCAAAGTGGTGAAAAACAGGATTGAAAAAGCGGGATGCATGGAGGGTCAATCCTGGGTGCTGGAGCGGAACGCGGGCGGGGTGGCCTTCGGGGCAATCACTGCTGCCGCGTGCGCCATGGGGGTGATCTGGCGCGGCAAATACTGGTTGGCGGGGCTGGTTTCCCATTCGGGCATGAGCGAATAGCCGCCGCGCTCGCGGATGGCAATGCTGACCTCGGAGTTCGGGTCTTTTACGTCGCCAAACAGGCGGGCGTTGGTGGGGCAGGCTTTCACGCAGGCGGGCTTGCGGTCTTCAACGGGCAGTTGCTCGTCGTAAATGCGGTCCACGCACAGCGTGCACTTGGTCATGACCTGGCGCTCTTCATCGATTTCGCGCGCGCCGTAGGGGCAGGCCCAGGCGCAGTATTTGCAGCCGATGCATTTGTCGTAGTCCACCAGCACGATGCCGTCCTCGGCGCGCTTGTAGCTCGCACCCGTGGGGCACACCGGCACGCAAGGCGGGTCTTCGCAATGCAGGCAGCTTTTGGGAAAGTGGATGGTGTCGGTGCCCGGAAACTCGCCTGCCTCATAGGTTTGCACCCGGTTGAAAAACGTGCCGGTCGGGTTGGCGCCGTAGGGCGCAAAGTCAGCCAGGGGACCTGCGCTGCCCGAGGTGTTCCATTGTTTGCAGGAGGTGACGCAAGCGTGGCAACCGACGCAGACATTGAGGTCAATCACCAGCGCAAGCTGCTTGGCCAGGGTTTCGCCTTGCTCGGCGCGTACGCGCTTGGGCGCAGGCGACGGCGTTGGCGTGGCGCTGCGCGCGCCGGGGCCGTCTTCCATCAAGTTGGATTGCAACAGGTCTTTGAGCCACTGAATCATGGTTTTTTTCCTCCGGCCTTCTTCTTGCCCGCAAAGTAAGTCAGCACCTGCGCCGCCTTGCCCACCACGCCGGGCACCGCGGGCATGCTGGCAATTTGCGGGAACGTCTCTTGCGGCTCTTCGGGGTCTGCGGGACGAATGCGCACGCGCACGTCGTACCAGCCGGCCTGGCCGGTGATGGGGTCGGAGTTGCTGATGCGCCCGCTGGCCGTGCCGGCCATGGGCAGTTCTTCGGAAATCAGGTGGTTGAGCAAAAAGCCCTTGCGCGCCTCGTCGGCGCCGGGGGCGAGTTGCCAGGCGCCGTCGGCTTTGCCAATGGCGTTCCAGGTCCACACCGTGCCGTGTTCTACCGCCTCGCTGTAGCGCAGCATGCAGCGCACCTGGCCCCATTGGCTTTCCACCCAGGCCCAGCCGCCGTCGGCAATGCCGGCGGCCTGCGCGGTGCGCGGGTTCACATGCAGGTAGTTGTGGCTGTGGATCTGGCGCAGCCAGGCGTTTTGCGAGTCCCAGGAGTGGTACATCGCCATGGGCCGCTGGGTAATGGCGTTGAGCGGATAGGCCGCCAGATCGGTGGCATCCTCTTCCAGCGGTGCGTACCAAAAGGGCAGCGGGTCGAAATAGGTGCTGATGCGCGCGCGCAGGTGCTCGGGCGGCTGGCGGCCCTCAGACTTGCCCTGGGCGGCCAGGCGAAAGGCTTGCAGCGTGTCGGAATAAATGGCGAGCTGCACCGGGTCGTTCTTTTGGCGCCAGCCTTTGTCCTTGGCAAAGTCCAGATATTCCCGGTTCCAATTACGCATGTAGTGCATGGCCTCGGGCATGGGGTACTGGAACACGCAGTCGTTCTTCTCGTAGGCCTCCCACTGCTTGGGGTTGGGTTCGCCGCGCAGGTGTTCGTCACCGTTTTTGCCGCGCCAGCCCATCAAAAAGCCAATGCCGGGTTGGGGCTGAAAGTTCACCACAAAGTCCGGGTAGCCGGTGAACTTGCGCCCCCCCTCGGGCGTGGTGAACGCTGGAAACTTCAGGCGCCCCGCCAGCTCAATCAGCACCTCTTGGAACGGACGGCATTCGCCCAGCGGTTTCACCACCGGAATGCGCACCGAATCCACCGGGCCGTCAAATTCTGAGATCGGCCGGTCCAGCATGCCCATCACGTCATGGCGTTCCAGGTAAGTCGTATCCGGCAGCACCAGGTCGGCAAAAGCCACGGTTTCGCTCTGGAAGGCGTCGCAAACGACGATGAAGGGAATCACGTGCTCGCCCTTCTCGTCCTTGCGGTTGAGCATTTCGCGCACGCCCATGGTGTTCATGGAACTGTTCCAGGCCATATTGGCCATGAAGACCATCAGCGTGTCAATACGGTAGGGGTCGCCCTTGGCCGCGTTGGTGATCACGTTGTGCATCATGCCGTGGGCTGAGAGCGGATGCTCCCACGAGAAGGCGTGGTCAATGCGGATGGGCGAGCCGTCAGGGTTGATGGCCAGCTCGTCCGGGTGGGCGGGGAAACCCAGTGGCGCGGCGTTGAGCGGCGTGTTGGGCTGAATCATCTCGGGCGAATTGAAGGCCCGGTAATTGGGCACGATGTGGCGCGGGTAGGGCGCCTTGTGCCGAAAGCCGCCGGGCGCGTCAATCGTGCCCAGCACGCTCATCAGTACGGCCAGTGCGCGCACCGTCTGAAAGCCGTTGGAATGCGCCGCCAGTCCGCGCATGGCGTGAAAGGCCAGGGGCCGCGCCTGCGTGCTCGGGTGCACTTTGCCCCAGGCGTCGGTCCAGGGAATAGGCAGCTCGAACGCCTGCTTCAAGGCCGCGTTGCCCATTTCTTGCGCCAGCGCCACGATGCGCGCCGCAGCGATGCCGGTAACGCCCGCCGCCCATTCAGGCGTGCAACTCGCCACGCGCTCGCGCAGCAACTGAAACGCCGGGGTCACGCGCGTGCCGTCGGCCAGGGTGTAAAAGCCTTCAGGTGGGGCTTCCAGCGCTGGGTCGCAACCGTCGGCAATGCCTTCGGGATAGGCGTTGAGCACCGTGCCGCTGGTCTTGTCAAAAATCAGTTTGTTGTGCGGGTTGCGGCCATCGCCCGGCGGGCCTTTTTCCGGGTTGGCGTCAAAGGCAAACAGGCCTTCGCGCGCACCCTCGTCCAGCACGACCAGTTGCGGCGCATTGGTAAAGCGCTTCAAAAACGCATGGTCCAGCGTGTCGGTGCGTATCAGCTCGTGCAAGAGCGCCATCAAGAGTGCGCCGTCGGTGCCGGGCTTGATGGGAATCCATTCGTCGGCAATCGCTGAGTAACCCGTGCGAATCGGGTTGATCGAGATAAAGCGCCCGCCGTTGCGCTTGAACTTGGACAGCGCAATCTTCATCGGGTTGCTGTGGTGGTCTTCGGCGGTGCCGAGCATGACAAACACCTTGGAGCGGTCCAGGTCCGGCCCGCCAAATTCCCAAAAGCTGCCGCCCACGGTGTAAATCATGCCGGCAGCCATATTGACCGAGCAAAAGCCGCCGTGCGCCGCGTAGTTGGGCGTGCCGAACTGGCGGGCGAACAAGCCGGTCAGCGCCTGCATCTGGTCGCGCCCGGTGAACAGCGCAAATTTCTTGGGGTCGGTGGAGCGGATTTTTTGCAGACGCTCGGTCAGGATCTCGTAGGCTTTTTCCCAGCTAATGGCCTCGAACTCAGACGCGCCACGCTCGCTGCCGGGCTTGCGCAACAGCGGCTGCGTCAGGCGCGCGGGCGAGACCTGTTTCATGATGCCCGCAGAACCCTTGGCGCAAATCACGCCTTGGTTGAGCGGATGGTTCGGGTTGCCGTCGATGTAGCGCACTTCGGGGCCGTTCTCGCCCTCGCGCAAATGCACGCGGATGCCGCAGCGGCAGGCGCACATATAGCAGGTGGTGCACTTGATGGTGGTCTCGGCGGTGGGCGTGGGCGCCGCCAGAGGCTGGTGCAGTGGCTCGGAGGATAAAAACTTGAACATGCGTGCCTTGCGGTGGTGGGCTTACGGTGGGTGCTTAGGCGACGGCGCCCCAGGCCAGCTGCGCGGTGTGGCGGGCAATGACCGCCTCTTCATTGGTGCGCAGCACCAGCACCGGCACCGGGCTGGTGGCGGCGCTGATGGTGGCGCGGCCCGCTTGGTTGGCCTGGGCGTCGAGCTGCAAGCCCATCCAGGCGGCGCCTTGCACGATGCGCTGGCGCAACGCCACCGCGTTTTCGCCCATGCCGCCGGTAAACACCAGCGCGTCCATGCCGCGCAGCGCCGAGGCCATGGCCGCTATTTCGCGCAGCACCTGCTCCACAAAATAGTCAATCGCCATGGCCGCCTGCGGCAGCGCTGAAGCTTCGAGCGTGCGCATGTCGCTGGACACGCCCGACAAGCCCAGCAAGCCCGCGCCGTGGTAGAGCAAATGCGCCACTTCCTCCGTGCTGCGGTCCTGCAGCAAGTGCAGCACCACAGCCGGGTCCAGCCGCCCGCAGCGCGTGCCCATGGGCAAACCGTCCAGGGGCGAAAAGCCCATGGTGGTGGCCACCGAGCGCGCGTCGTGCATGGCGCACAGGGACGCACCGTTGCCCAGGTGCGCCACCACCACCCGGCCAGCGGCCAAGGCCGGGTTGTGGGAGCGCAGTTGCTGGGCAATCGATTCGTAGCTCAGGCCGTGGAAGCCGTAGCGGCGCACGCCCGCATCAAACAGCGCCTGCGGCAGCGCAAAGCGCTGGTTGATCTGCGGCATGCTGCGGTGAAAAGCGGTGTCAAAACAGGCCACCTGCGGCACCCCGGCAAAGGCCTGGCGCGCCGCCACCATGCCCGCCAGGTTGTGCGGCTGGTGCAAAGGCGCCAGCGGCGACAGGCCGGCCACGGCGTCCAGCACCGCCTCATTCACCCGCACCGGCGCGTCAAACTGGGTGCCGCCGTGCACCACCCGGTGGCCCACGGCGCCAATGTGCACACCGCCCAAGCCGTCCAGCACCTGTTGCAGCGCCTGCGCATGGTTGGCCACGCCGCCGCTGCCAATGCCGTCTACCTGGCCGCTGCGCACCGGCACCAGCGCCGCGTCGCCACGGGCAAACAGCGCGAACTTGACCGACGACGAGCCCGCGTTGAGCGTGAGCAGGTGTTCCTGGGCCATGGGGTGGCGGGGGGTTAATGTGAAAGTTAGACGTAGTCTTTGTACTTGTCCAAAAAGCGCACCGGCTTGGCCAGCGCGTCGCGGCGGAAGGGGTCGCCCAGCTCGCGGGTGCACATGATCTCGATCACGCAGGTTTTGCCCTCGTTCATCTGCATGTCAATGGCGCGCTTGAAGGCCGGGCCTACGTCTTCCAACTTGTCGACCACGATGCCCTCGGCGCCCATGGCGATGGCGATGCCGGCAAAGCTTTCGCTCTCCAGCTCACCGGCCACAAAGCGGCGGTTGTAAAAGTCCACCTGGTTTTTCTTCTCGGCGCCCCATTGGCGGTTGTGGAAGACCACGGCGGTCACCGGAATGTCGTGGCGCACGGCGGTCATCAACTCCGACATGCTCATGCCCCAGGCGCCGTCACCGGCGTAGGCCACGGCCGGGCGGTCCATGGCGGCGGCCTTGGCGCCAATCATGGTGGGCAGCGAATAGCCGCAGTTGCCAAAGCTCATGGGTGCAAAGAAGCTGCGCGGCTCGTCAAAGCGCAGGTAGCTGTTGGCCACGGCGTTGATGTTGCCAATGTCGGTGGACACCATCACGCGCTTGGGCATGGCTTTTTCCAGCTCGCGCAGCACCTGGCGGGGGTGCAGGTAGGTGCCGCCGGTGGGCGTGCGTTCGCCTTTGGCCTCGTCAATCATGTCCAGGCTGTAGGGGTCGCGCTCGTGGGTCCAGGCGTCGAGTTCTTGTTCCCAGGCGGCTTTCTCGGCGGCCACGGTGGCGGCGCGCTCGGCCTTGTTGGCGTCACAGGCCAGGGTGCGCTCGGCCAGGCGCTTGAGCAGCTCTTTGGCCACGGCCTTGGCGTCGCCGTGGATGCCCACGGTGATCTTTTTCACCAAGCCCAGATTGGTGTGGTCGGCTTCCACCTGGATGATCTTGGCGTCTTTGGGCCAGTAGTCCATGCCGTGCTGGGGCAGCGTGCCAAACGGGCCCATGCGCGAACCCAGGGCAATCACCACGTCGGCCTGGGCGATGAGCTTCATGGCGGCTTTGGAGCCCTGGTAACCCAGGGGGCCGGCCCACAGCGGGTGGCTTGCCGGAAAAGAGTCGTTGCGCAAATAGCCATTGGCCACCGGCGCGCCCAGGCGCTCGGCCAGGGCAATGCACTCGGGCACCGCGTCGCCCATCACCACGCCACCACCGGACAGGATGATGGGGAATTTGGCGTTGGCCAGCAGTTCCACGGCAGCAGCCAGGCTGTTTTCGCCACCCGCGCCGCGCTCCACGCGCATGGGCTTGGGGATTTCGCACTGGATTTCGCCATAAAAATAATCGCGCGGGATATTGAGCTGCGTAGGCCCCATCTCGGAGATGGCGCGGTCAAAGCAGCGACCGGTGTATTCGGCCATGCGCTTGGGGTTGTTCACATGGCCCTGGTATTTGGTGAACTCTTGGAACATGGGCAGCTGGTGCGCCTCTTGAAAACCGCCCAGGCCCATGCCCATGGTGCCGGTCTCGGGGGTGATCATCACGACCGGGCTGTGCGCCCAATAGGCCGCTGCAATGGCGGTGACGCAGTTGCTGATGCCGGGGCCGTTTTGGCCGATCACCACGCCGTGGCGGCCGGACACGCGGGCATAGCCGTCGGCCATGTGGGCAGCGCCTTGCTCGTGCACCACGGGCACCAGGCGGATGCCAGCCGGGGCAAAGATGTCCATCGCGTCCATAAAGGCCGAGCCCATGATGCCGAAGATGTCGGTCACGCCATTGGCGACCATGGTTTCGACAAAGGCCTCGGAAGGCGTCATTTTCTGCACGCCGCTGACCACGGTGCGGCTGTCTTTGGGGGCTTGGCTCATCGAAAACTCCTGAAGTGAAAGGGCGCCGGAGGCGGCAAGCATTGCTGCGGCGCACCAAATTTACCTGCAATTGAAACCATGTGTTCCGGAAAGCGGAATCGGATGCAACTATAGCGATGAAAGCGGCGAGGTGCAACGAAAATATCGTTTTATGAAATATTTTGTTCCATTATTTTGTTTTGTTCTATCATCACGCCATGCCTGCCATTCCTCTAGCGCCCCTGGCGCCGCCCACGCCCGTTGAAGTCAGCGGCGACACGCCCACGCTGCGCCTGTTTGCGCTGCTTGAAGTGATTGCCGCCAAAGACCAGTACTTTTCGCTGCAAAGCCTGGCTGACGAGACGGCGGTGCCCAAACCCACCTTGCACCGCATGCTGCAACAGCTAGAAGGTGCCCAGCTGCTGGAGCGCAGCGGCGACGGCCGCCACTACGGCACCGGTGTGCGCCTGCGCCGCCTGGCTGAGAACCTGCTCATGAACGACACTGCCCACGGCGCCCGCCACGCGGTGTTGCGCACGCTGGTGGCCGAGGTGGGCGAGAGCGTCAACCTTACGGCGCTCAGCGGCAGCGAGGTGATTTATCTCGACCGCGTCGAAACCCCCGCCCCGCTGCGCTTTTATCTGCACCCCGGCTCGCGCGTGCCGGTGCATTGTTCGGCCAGTGGCAAGGTGTTTTTGAGCCAGATGGTCGCCAGCCAACGCCAGCGCCTGCTGGACAACACGCCGCTGGAGGCCTTCACCCCCAAAACCCTGACCGCGCCTGAGGCGCTGGAGGCCGAAATTCGCAAGGTCAAACGCCAAGGCTTTGCCCTGGACAACGAAGAGTTTTTGCCCGGTCTGCTGTGCGTGGCGGTGGCCGTGCCCTCGGGCACCGGGCGCTCCAACCTGTGCGTGGCGGTACAAGCCCCGTTGATGCGCCTGACCGCCGACAAGGCGCTGGCGCTGCTGCCCGCGCTACAACGTGCCGCTGCGGCACTCAGCCGCATTGAAACCGACGCCACCCCGGCGGGGCAGGCTGCGCCGAACCTGGGTATGGAGGCCGCATGAGCGTCACCCCCCCTCTTTCCCAGACGCCCGTGCCCATGCACCAGGTAGCGGTGCGCAGCGTGTTTGGCTTTGACAGCCCCTTGCAGGTGCCTGCTTTTGTGGAGCCCAGCGAGCACGTGCCCGAGGTGGATGCCGCCTACCGCTTCAACCCCGAGGTCACGCTGGCGCTGCTGGCCGGTTTTGCGCACAACCGCCGGGTGCTGGTGCAGGGCTTGCACGGCACCGGCAAGTCCACCCATATTGAGCAAGTGGCCGCGCGCCTGAACTGGCCTTGCGTGCGCATCAACCTCGACGGCCACATCAGCCGCCTGGACCTGGTGGGGCGCGACGCCGTGGTGCTGCGCGAGGGCCAACAAGTCACCGAATTCCAGCAAGGCATGGTGCCCTGGGCGTTGCAGCGGCCCATGGCGCTGATCTTTGACGAATACGACGCCGGCCGGCCCGACGTGATGTTTGTCATCCAGCGCCTGCTCGAGCGCGAGGGCCAGTTCACCCTGCTCGACCAAAACACCGTGCTGCGCGCGCACCCGCAGTTCCGCCTGTTTGCCACCAGCAACACCCTGGGCCTGGGTAACTTGAATGGTCTGTACCACGGCGCCCAGCGCCTGAACCACGCGCAGCTCGACCGCTGGAACCTGGTGGCCGCTCTCAACTACCTGAGCGCTTCTGAGGAAATCGCCATCGTCGCCGCCCGCGTGCCCGCGCTGGCCGCCCCAGAGCACCAAGCGCTGCTGGCGCAAATGGTGGCGCTGGCCGACCTCACGCGCAAAGGCTTTGCGCTGGGCGACCTGTCCACCGTCATGTCGCCGCGCACCGTGATCACCTGGGCCGAAAACCTGCAGATTTTTGGCAACATTGCGCTGGCGCTGCGCCTGTCCTTTGTCAACAAATGCGACGAGGCCGAGCGCGCCACGGTGGCCGAATACTTTCAGCGCTGCTTTGACTTGCCGCTGCTGGCAGACGGCGCTCCGGCCCCTGCGTCCGGGGCTTGAGCCGGTCTATGCGCCCGACGGCGGCTTTTGGCGTGGTGGGCGGGCTGCTTATACAGGCTGACGCAAGCGCCAGACCTGGCCCCGGCTGCGGTTCGGAAACAGGCACAGGCACAGGCACAGGCACAGGCACAGGCGCCGGGATCCGTAGCCTGCCCGCGTTTCGTATCGCTAGCCATGGCTGATGCGGCGCAATCCGCCGCCAGCGCACCCAGCCTGCAGGCCTTGGTGCGCTACCAGCAGCAGTTGGACGCGCTTTGCGCCGCCACCCTGCGCGCGCTCAGCGTCCAGCCGGGTTTGCATTACCGGGGCCGCAAGCTATGGCAGGGGCAGGCGCTGCTGCCCAGTTTTGCGCCGCATCTGCATCCCAAAGCTGCTGCTGACGCCGCCTTGGCGGGTATCACCGTCGCCCAGCCCGCAGTTGCCCACGATGCGCCCTTGCCCGACGACCTGGCCTCGTTTCGTGGCGCCGCCGACGGCGTGGCGCTGCGCCTGCGCAGCAGCGACCGTGCGCTGCACCAGCAGTTGCGCCCCGCGCTGCCCATGGCGCGGCGCGTGTTTGACCTGCTGGAGCAGTACCGCGCCGAGTCTCTGGTGCCCGAGGCCTGGCCGGGCGTGCGGGCCAATATGCGCCACCGGTTCGAGGCCTGGTCGCAGGCCTTTGTGCGCGCGCGCCTGCACGAGTCGGCGCAAGGCATTTTGTTGCTCACCGTGGCGCATATTTGCCGCGCCCGCGTCACCGGCGACGCCGTGCCCGAGGCGCTGCAAGACCTGCTGGAAGCCACCCGCTTTGGCCTGGCGCCGCGCATCGGCCACGCGCTGTACGCCTTGCGCCGCAGCCGCCACAGCCAGGCCGACTACGCGGTGCACGCGTTAGAAATTGGCGCTGTGGTCGCGGCCCTGGTGGACACCGAACCCAACCGCAGCAAACCTGCGGAGCGCCTGCGCGAAGAAGGCGGCGAGGAAGACGCCTGGCTGCAAATATGGGTGGACTTTGAGGCCGACAGCGAGCCCGGCTTTGCCAGCGCCCTGAGCTCGCGCGACGCGCCTGAGGGCGCGCCCGAGCGCTACCGCGCATTCACCACCGCCTACGACCGGGTGGTGGATGCCACCCAACTGGTACGCGCCGAGCAATTGGCCAGTCTGCGCACCACGCTGGATGCCCAGGTCGCCCAGGCGGGGCTTAGCCCGAGCCTGCTTGCGCGCCAGTTGCAGGCCCGCCTGGCCTTGCCCGAGGCCGACGGCTGGGACAGCGGCCAGGAGGCCGGGCGCATTGACGGCAGCCGCCTGGGCCAACTGATTGCCAGCCCCAACGAGCGCCGCCTGTTTCGCACTGAACACATTACGCCGCACACCGACTGCGCTTTAAGCGTGCTGGTGGACTGTTCGGGCTCCATGAAAACCCACGCGCTGGCGCTGGCCGTGGCGCTGGACGTGCTGCTGCGCGCCCTGGAGCGCGCGGGCGTCGCAACCGAGCTGCTGGGCTACACCACGGGCGCCTGGAACGGTGGGCGCGCGCTGCGCGACTGGCGCCGCGCGGGCAAGCCGCCACAGCCCGGGCGCCTGAACGAGCTGTGCCACATCGTCTTCAAAGACCACGCCAGCCCCTACCGCAGCGCCCGGCGCAGTCTGGCGGCCTTGCTCAAGCCCGAGCTGTTTCGCGAATGCGTGGACGGCGAGGCGCTGCGCTGGGCCAGCGCGCGCCTGCTGGCGCAAGACGTGCGCCGGCGCATCTTGCTGGTCGTGAGCGACGGCAGCCCCATGGACGGCGCCACCGTGCTGGCCAACGACCCGCACTACCTGGACCGCGACCTGCAAGCCACCGCCGCGCAGATCGAAGCCCAAGGCCAAATTGAACTGTGCGGCATTGGCGTAGGCCTGGACATGAGCGCCTTCTACCAGCGCAGCACGGTGCTAGACCTGGCTGGGCAAAGCACGCGCCAGGTGCTGGCGCAGGTGGTGGGGGTGTTGTAGCCGGCTTGGGTGGCTTGGCGAATCAGTTATAGCTTTCTATTCGCACCCGGCCGACGCTACTCATGACCAGGTTGGTTTGGCTGGAAGTCGTAGTGGTATCGCACGCCGCCGAAGTGGCGCAAACCGCCAGCGTGAAGGCGCTCACACCGCTGGGTGTACCCAGCGGCCCAAAGGTAACGAAAGAGTTATTGTTCTTGGTGGCTGTCCAGCCGCTGGCGAGTGCCTCGTGAACCCGCAGTAGCGTATCGGTGGCTGTGTCTCGGGTTCCATAGGTGGGCAGATCGACAAAGGTAATCCATCCGGTGGCCCAGCTGGTCGACCCGCTGCAACTGGAGCTATCGGTAGAGGGGCATACCGTCACCCGCACCCCGCGCTTAATGGCTTCACTGCGCGCAAACGCCAGGTCTTCAAGCAATTGGTTCGCGTACACCGTACGCTGGCTGCTCTGGATGGTGGATTTGAAGCCAGGCACCGCGATCGCGGACAAGATTCCCAGGACCAGCACCACCACCATGAGCTCAATCATGCTCACGCCCCGCGGCGATGCGGGGCTGTTTTGCGGCTGGGCTGCCCTTCTTGTGCGTGCCATGCGATGGGGCCTTGAACTAGTGAATACAATGACTTTAAATGAAATGCGCTCCATTATTTTTTAGATAAACGATAGAAACAAATTGTTCAAAAAAACTGTGATGCCGGTGCGGACTCGTCCTTTGCGAATGCCCGGTGCGCTTCTTCGCCAAGCGGGCTTCAGCCTGGTCGAGGTGTTGATCTCGGTGTTGATTTTGGCCATTGGCCTGGTGGGTTTTTCTGCGCTCCAGGTCCGTGCCGTTAAGGCCACCCAAAGCAGCTTGCAGCGCACCGAAGCCATCATGATGGCCAATTTCATCATGGAGTCTATGCGCGTCAATAAGGCCGCCGCAGTAGCGTCAGGGCTGCCCTATAACCTCAGTGGCAAAGTGTGTACGACACCTGCGGCCAGCACCAGTCTGGCGTCTTCAGACCTCAATCTGTGGTTTGCCGCCATGAAGCTGCGCCTGGGCGATGCCAGCAGCACGTGCGCACAACTGGCCTGCACTACCGCCGGGGTTTGCACGGTCGATATTTTTTGGGACGAGAGCCGCGCATTGAACGGCAGCGCCGCGCAGTCGGTGCAATTGGTGAGCAAATTGTGATGCCAGCCCATGGAGTCTTGCTTTTACGGCCCCTTGTGGGTCCGGGGCCTGGTGCATTGCAGCGCCAAGGCGGCTTGTCTTTGGTGGAACTCATGGTCTCGCTGCTTTTGGGATTGCTTATCGTCGGCGCTGCGACCACTATTTTTTTGGCCAACCGGTCATCCATGCGCTTGGTCGAAGGTGCGGCGCGCTTGCAGGAAAACGCCCGTTTTGCCGTAGAGCTGATGGGGCGCGACATCCACGAGGCCGCAGGCATGGTGTGCGGCGGTGACCTGCCCCAGGTCAATATTGTTGATGCGAGTAAAACACTGGTGAACTGGGCCACATGGGACAAAGGTTTGCTGGGCAACGGATTTGGCACGGGTACCGGACAGCTCACGGCGCCGAGCGCCGCGACCGCGCAGATTGCCAATACCGACTCCGTCATGGTCTGGAGTGCCAGCATGGGCACGCCGGTACAGCTCGTGGCGCACGATTTGGCAGGCGCTACGTTCACCACCGCCAGCAACCACGGTTTCAGTGTGGGTGATGTAGTTACCGCCTGCGACGGCACCCAGGTCGCCACATTTGAGGTGGCGTCCAAGACCGCCAAGACGGTGACCTACACCAACCCCTCGGTCAACGGCATTACCCATACCTTCAGCCCCAGCGGCACGGGCAACCAGGCTGCCGGTTTTCTTAACCAGCTCAGCGCACACGCCTGGTACGTGGGCAAAAGCACCAGCGGCGACACCAGCAGTCCGAACTCTTTGCGACGCATCAGCATGACAAGCATGGACGCAAACACGGGCCTGAGTAACGACGAGATGGTCGAAAACGTCAAAAGCATGGCCATCACCTACCTCACGGCCGACAGCTGGGGCACACCCGCCAGCAGCTATGTGGCTGCGGCCAGCGTGACCGATTGGACCGCGGTCGTGGCCGCCCGCGTGACGCTGACCATCATCAGCCCCGATAAATTGGGTACCGATGGCAGCGCCAGCAAGCAGCTGTCGCGCGACATACCGTTTACCGTGGGCCTGCGCCGACGCGTCCAATGAGCTACCGCCAGCGTCCTTCATCCGCACCCACCGCACAGCGCGGCGTTGCCCTGGCCGTGGTGCTGGTGATGGTGTTAATGGTTACCTTGTTTGGCATTGCCGCGGTGCGTACCCTGGTGCTGCAAGAGCGCATGGTGGCCAACAGCTATGACCGCAATCTGGCGCTGCAGTCGGCGGAAAACGTATTGCGCCAGGCCGAGGCCATTGCCCAAGCCCAATCGGTGGCAAGCACCTTCAACGTCGGTTTTACGCCGCGCACGGACTATGACAATGGCAGCTACAGCGGTGCTGCGTGTGCGTCCAGCAGTGTGTCGGACCCATCGCCTTGCACTTCCGCCACGGCCGCTTACCCCGGCCTTTGCTCGCAGCCCACGCCCAGCTGCAAGCCACGCTGGGAGGATGCAAACTTTTCCAGCTGGGTGACTTTGACCACGGCGGGCGGCACCGACTCTGCCTTGGCCAGTGGCACGCAGCAGCAGTATTTCATCGAATTTTTGGGCAAAACCTACCCCTGCAATGCCGCAGCAAAAAATGACAAGCAAAACTGTTCGCAATACCGCATTACGGTGCGGACCAAGCCGGGTACGCAGCGGGCAACGGTCCAGTTGCAGTCCTATTACTTGGCGCTGCCGCGCTAGCGCAATCGAGGAAATACTGCCATGCAGCTTCTACGTGTTTTGATGCATTTGCGCCGCTTGGGCCGGGTTTATTTAGCGCTGGCCTGGGCGGCAGCCGTCTTGCAAGCCCCGCCGGCGGCCGCGGGCGGTGTGCTGGGCGACTCGCCGGAGACCGCCTATCCTGTCAATGCCGGCCAAAGCGCCACGCCATTGGTGATGCTGACCATGTCGCGCGACCACACCTTGTTTTTCCCAGCGTATGACGATGTCAGCGACCTCGATGGCGACGGAATTA
>CANFWT010000027.1 GCA_947450895.1 Comamonadaceae bacterium
CTCACCGCCGCCAACACCCTGGCCGACTTGGACGGCTTAGGCACCATCAGCTACCAATGGCAAAGCTCCACAGACGCGGGCAAGACCTGGACGGCGATCACTGGCGCCACCGCTTCCACCTTCACCCTGGGCCAGGTGCAAGTCGGCTCCACGGTGCGAGCAGTAGCCAGCTACATCGACAGCTTTGGTGCGGTTGAAAGTGTCGCCAGCGCTGCCAGCGCAGCAGTCGCCAATGTGAACGACGCGCCCACTGGCGTGGTCACCATCACCGGCACTGCTACGCAAAGGCAAGTACTCACCGCCGCTAACACCCTGGCCGACTTGGATGGATTGGGCACCATTAGCTACCAATGGCAAGCCTCCAGCGACGACGGTGTGCATTGGGCGAGCATTGACGGCGCCACCGCTTCCACCTTCACCCTGGGCCAAGCGCAAGTCGGCGCCACCGTGCGGGCGCTAGCCAGCTACACCGACGGCTTTGGTGCGGTTGAACGTGTCGCCAGCGCCGCCAGCGCAGCGGTCGCCAACGTGAACGACGCGCCCACGGGCACAGTCACCATCACCGGCACTGCTACGCAAAGGCAAGTACTCACCGCCGCCAACACCCTGGCCGACTTGGACGGCTTAGGCACCATCAGCTACCAATGGCAAAGCTCCACAGACGCGGGCAAGACCTGGACGGCGATCACTGGCGCCACCGCTTCCACCTTCACCCTGACCCAGTCTCAAGTCGGCGCCACGGTGCGGGCAGTAGCGAGCTACACCGACGGCTTTGGTGCGGTTGAAAGCGTAACAAGTGCTGCCAGCGCAGCGGTCGCCAACGTGAACGACGCGCCTGTACTTGTTGAGACGATTGGCACGCAATACGGGGCTGAATTTGAGGCTTGGAGTTATGTTGTGCCCAGCAATACTTTTTTTGATGCGGATGGCGATGCTTTGCGTTGGAATGCGAGCTTGGCCACGGGTGCGCTCCCTTCTTGGTTGTCTTTTAACGGCGTAACCCGCACTTTCAGTGGTACAACACCTGCGACCGCTGCCGGCGTGTTTAGCGTTCAAGTAGTAGCGACTGATCCTTATGGGGCCAGCGCGGCTGTGAGCATCAAGCTCGATATTGCACACACAGTTTTCGGCTCGAATGGGCGTGATGTGATTTCAGGAACTGCTTTGCGAGACATCGTCCATGCGGGGGATGGCGACGATACGGTTTCTGCGAGGGATGGCAATGACGTGATTTACGGAGAGGGCGGTCAAGACCTTTTGGACGGTGGCGCAGGCGCTGACACGCTCTATGGAGGGGGGGGTGACGACACAGTAAAGGGTGGAGTAGGCGATGACTTGCTGTACGGTGACACTGGTCAAGACCACTTAGATGGTGGTGCCGACAATGACACCTTGTTCGGTGGTGACGGCGACGACACGTTATCTGGCGGCGGGGGCAACGACACGCTCAATGGTGAAGCCGGGAACGACCACCTTGACGGCGGCACAGGCGACGACACCTATGTATTCGGCCGAGGCTCTGGTGCAGACATGGTCACCGAGAACGACGCCACGGCGGGCGCCAACGATATAGCCAGTTTTGGCAGCGGCATCGCCTACAACCAACTCTGGTTTGCCAAGTCGGGGAACGATCTGCAAGTGTCCATCATTGGCACGACCGACACGCTCACCGTCAGCAATTGGTACGCAGGCAGCCAATACCACGTGGAGCAGTTCAAGACCGCAGACGGCAAACTGTTGCTGGACAGCCAAGTGCAAAACCTGGTCGATGCCATGGCCGCATTTGCGCCACCGGCTGCGGGGCAGAGCAACTTGGGTGGCAGCACTGCCAGCGCGCTGGCGCCGGTGCTGGCGGCCAATTGGCATTGACGCCACGGCATCTGCACAGATCTGCGCCAACGGCAGCCCAATTTCTATCCTGGGTTGCTGCTGGCAGCGCCGGTAACTGCACGTGCGCCAAGCAACGCGCCGTCCGCTTGTAAGCGGTCCAAAGGGTTGCAAGCGCTCAGGCGTCTAGCGCGCGCAGCTCCCGCATGCGTTCGTCAAAGTAGCTGCCCACCGTGTAGCGCTTTGATAGCACCACCTCGCGCCGGGGGTGCAAAAACAGTGGCAGGGAGACGCGGCTCCTGGCGCGCTCTGGCCCCGTCGGGTTAAGTACGCGGTGCACGGTGGACGGGTAATAGCGGCCTGACGCCTCTTGCAGCATGTCGCCGATGTTGACGATCAAGAGGCCAAAGTCGCAGGGCACGTCAATCCAGCCGCCGTCTGGGGCACGGATTTGCAGCCCCGGCGCAGTGGCCGCAGGCAGCAAGGTGAGCAGGTTGATGTCGGTATGGGCGGCGGCGCGCACCGCCTGCGGCGCTTCGTCGCCTGCCAGGGGCGGGTAATGCAGCACGCGCAACAAGGTGTGGTCGCTGTTCTGCAGCATCTGCGGCAGCGGCATGGAAAAGCGCGCCCGCACCTCCGTCGGGGAATGCGCCTGCACCCAGCCAAGTAGTGTGGCGGCCAGGGCGCTGGCCTGGGCGTAGTAGTCGCGGGCGGCCCCAGAAAGCTCGACGGGGTAGCGCCCCCAAGGGAACACGTGAAAAAACTCTTTCAGGTCGCGTTGCTTTTCGCCTTTGGCGGTCTCAGACACGGCGGTGGAAAAATAGCCGTCGCCCGTGGCGGGGTTAAAGGCGTAGGCGTGTTTGGCTGCTTGGGCAAAAAAGGCCTGCCACTCGGCGTAAATGCCTTCCACCAGGCTTTGCGGCAAAGGGTGCTTGCGCAAGACGGCAAAGCCCGTCTCGTGCAGGCTGCGGCAAAACGCCTGGGGCGCGTCGGGGGCCTGGAAGTCCAACACGGGCAATTGCAGCGTCATATTCAAGCCCCCAGCCAGGCGCCCATCAGGGTGCGTTCGATCAGCGCTTTGCAGGCAGCAGCTTGTACTTGCATGCACACCTGGGTGTCGGGCACCTCGGGGCCCCAGCCGCTCTGCGGGTAGGCGATGCTTTTGCGCCGCAGCATGGTCTGGCCCTGCGCCAGGCCGTCTACCGCCACGCGCATGCGGCCGGTTTCGGTGCCAAACAACTCGGGGTTGGTGAGCGCCACAAAGGCCAGCACGTCGTGGCCAAAGCAGCCGTGGATGGCTGCCACATGCGGGTACAAGCCGCTGTAAAAGTCGGCATAAAACGCCACCGCGTGGTGCAGCGTGTCGGTGGCCAAGTGCTGGTGGTGCTGGGCAATTTGCGCAAACAGGGTGACTGGCAAGATCACCTGGTGCGTCACGTCCAGGCCCACCATGGTCAGTTCAAAGCCTGCGGTGAAAACAAGGTCTGCGGCATGTGGATCGTTCCAGATATTGGCCTCGGCCACGGGGGACACATTGCCCGGCTCCAGCACCGCGCCGCCCATGATGACCACCTGGCGCAGCAAGCGTGGCAGCTGCGGCTCAATGGCCAGCGCCAGCGCCAAGTTGCCCAAGGGGCCAACTGCAACTACCGTGATTTCGCCGGGGTACTGCCGCGCCATGTCCACGATGAACTGGGCCGAGGTGCGCGCATCTAGCTTGTTGTTGGTGACCACGCGCTGCACCAAGTTGCCCAGGCCGTCGGCGCCGTGGATGTGGTCGGGTGGCGCCTCGCCGCGTTTGACCAGCGGCGCGGCCACGCCCTGGGTGACCGGGATCTCGCCGCGCCCGGCAATGGCCAGCAGATACAGGGCGTTGCAGGTGGCTTGTTCTACCGTCACATTGCCAAAGGTGGTGGTGACGCCCAGCACCTCTATGTCGGGATGGGCCAGCGCGTAGTACAGGGCCATGGCGTCGTCGACACCGGGGTCGGTGTCGTAAATGACGCGGTAGGGGGCGGGGTGGGTCATGGTGGGCGGCAAGTTGGCTTCGGAAGGCTTTTGGGGTGGTGCGGCGCCTATGGCAAACCGGCGAACTGGCGCAGCGCCTGCAAGGCCGCAGCCTCGTCCGTGCGCGTGGCTTGGATTAAGAGCGCCGCCACGTCGGCGGCGTGGGGTACGCTGCTTTGCGCGCCCATCTCGGTGCAGGCCAGCGCGGCGGCGGCGCTGGCTTGGCGCAGCGCGTCGGCCATGGTGTGTTGGCCTGCCAGCGCTGCCACCAGCACGCCACAAAAGGTGTCGCCTGCGCCCGTGGTGTCCACCACCGGCACCTTGAAGCCGGTTTGCAGATGAAAAGTACCGCCCTGGCGGGCCACACAACCGCGTGCGCCCAGCGTCACCACCACCGCATCGCAGGGCAGGCGTGTCAGGCAATCTGCCACGCTGCCGCTGTTGCCCGCCAGGGTGCGCAACTCGCCTTCGTTGACCACCAGCAGGTCCACGGCAGCCAGCAGCGCCGCGCTCAGCGGCCCGGCGGGAGCGGCGTTCAGCACCACCTGTAAGCCTGCGGCCTGCGCCGCCAGCGCGTAGGCCGTGACCGTGGGCAGCGGAATTTCGAGTTGCAGCAGCAGGTGGCTAAAGCCCTGCAAGGGCGGGAGGTGCGCCGCGTGCAAACAGGCGTTGGCGCCCGGGGCTACGGTGATGGCGTTTTCGCCCTGGTCGTCTACGCAGATGAAAGCCGTTCCCGTGGCTACACCGCCAGGGCGCACCATGTGCAGCGTAACGCCAGCGCTGCTTAAGGATGCCTCAATGGGCGCGGCAAAAGCGTCCTCGCCCAGGGCCAGCAGCAGGTGCGTGGCCACGCCCCCGGCACGGGCGCAGGCCAGCGCCTGGTTGGCGCCCTTGCCTCCGGCGAAGGTCTGGAAGGTGCCGCCCAGCACGGTTTCACCGGGTGCCGGTATGTGCGGCGCGCGCACCACAAAGTCCAAATTGGCCGAACCTGCTACCAGCACCATGGGCTTGCCCCTTTTTTGTTGAAAACCTAATGTTGGTCAGTGGCGCCAACCGCCACCTTGGCGGGGCCGCCGGAGGCAGCCTGCGCACGCGCAAGCAGTGTAGTTTGCAGCTCCGGCTCAGGCCCCGCGCTTGGCCAGGCGCTGCGCGTCCAGCAGGCGGGCCAGGCGTGCGGGCAGCGGCAGCGGCTCGCCGCCAATGCGCGCGGCCAGCAGCTCGGCGCACAGGGCGGCCAGCGTCAGGCCGCGTGCGCCCATGGCCGCACTGATCCACACACTGGCGTCGGGCGCGGCTTGCACCGGGCCCACCAGCGGCAGCCGGTCGTGGCTGACGCAGCGCTGGCCTTGCCAGAGTTGTACCTGCCCGGCATCAAACTGCGGCGCCAGGCTGGCCGCCACCTGCGGCAGCAACTGCGCCAGACGGGCCAGGTTGGCCCGGTGCTGTGCGTTGGCGTCTGGGCTGGGTGCCGCTTCAAACCCCGCACCGGCAAGCCACATCGGCCCCTGCGCCAGTGGCACCGAGGGCAAAAAATTGCCGTGGCCTTGCACCGGCTGCGCAGCTAAACCGCCCAAGCCCGTGCTGGTGCCCATGCTGATGCCACCGTATCGCGGGTGCAAACGTGCCATAGCCTGGGCCATGGCCGCAGTGGGCGCGGGGCCTGCCCTGAGGTGGCTGGCACCGCCCTGGTGGCTCGGCCCGCCCAGCAGGCGCGAGGCATCCAGCGCATTGGCCAGCACCAGCAGGTCGCTGCGGGCGAGTTCTCGCCCGTGGGCGTCCAGGCAAACCCAGTGTTCGCCGTCGCGCTCCAGCCGGTGTACCTGCGCCAGTCCGGTAAAGGCGATGCCTGGCGTGGCCAGCCAGGCGCGCACCAGGGCGGCGCTCTGCAGCCAAAACGCGTCGGGCAAGTGGCGTGGCTTCACTTCGGCGTGCATTGGATCGTCCATGGCCTGACGCAGCCATGCGCCGCTAGGCGCCCAGTCTTGGCCTTGCACCAGCAGGGCCTGGGCGTGCTGGCGCATCAGCGCGCAGCCGCTGCGCGTGAGTTGCGACACGGGGCCGTCGTCCGCACTGTGCACCGGGCTGACCAAACCCGCAGGCAAACCCGAGGCGCCTGCAGCCGGGTGGGCCTGCGCATCCAGCACTTGCACTTGCCAGCCGCGCAAGGCCAATGCCCGGGCCACGCTCGCGCCACTGACTCCCGCCCCAATCACCGTGCAACGCCCGGCTTGGCGCCACTGCGGGCGCGGCGTCTGGCGGCTGCGCAGCACGGGCCATGCCGGGTCAAACACCCAGTCGGGCGCGGCACCCGATTGAAAACCCAGGGCGTGCAGCGCGTCAGTGTCAACGCCGCCGGCAGCCCGCAAGGCGGGGGTGAATGTGAGCTGCGTGCCACGCTGGCAGCACTTAGCCAGCGCAGCGAGCGCGTGGGCTTGCGCGCAGGCCACGCCCAGGATGACGCGGTCGGCCTGCACGGCCAACTGCGTCAGGCTGGGTTTGGGGTCGCCCAGACACAGGGTTAGGGACACTTGTCCGCCATCGAGCAGCAGACGGTAAAAACCGCCTTGGCCGCCGCGGTCGCTGATGCCGTTGAGGCCCTCGGTGGCACGTGCCCAGTCCTGGGTTTGGGCGGCGTCGGCTTCGCTTGGATGTGCGCATAGCGCAGTGGCTTGAAGCGCCACGTAATGCAAGCTCGCTCGCGGCCCGGTCGCCGCGCGATGCTGGCGCCAAATCGCAAAAAAATGTGCCCCGTCGGCGAAGTCGGTGTCCAGCACCGTGTGGGCTGGAAGTGCCGCTGCGGTCACGCGCGGTGGGCGCAAATGAGGGTTGGCCGCGCGCCGATGGCTTCGGGGGCGAGGGTGGAGATCAGGCTGCCGGTGGCACGTAGCCCTGCGCCGCGTCGGCGCCGCCACCAAAAAAGTGGTTTTCCATCTGCCGCGCCAAGTACTGGCGGGCGCGTGCGTCGGCCAGGTTCAGGCGGTTTTCGTTGACCAGCATGGTCTGGTGCTTGAGCCAGGCTGCCCAGGCTTCTTTGCTCACGCCCTCCCAAATGCGCTTGCCGAGTTCGCCGGGGTAGGGTGGGAAGTCCAGGCCTTCGGCCTCGGTGCCGAGTTTGATGCAATGAACAGTACGTGCCATGGGATGCCTTCAAGACGAAAAAGTGACGGTAAAACTAAAACCGGATCTTATTCGCTTTGCGGACCGTTTCCCTGGGGGCCTGGTGGTCTGGGGCTGCCCATGGTGTCCCGTATTTCGCTCAGTTTGGCGCCAAAGTCAAAATCCTGCGGTTCGACAAACTCCAGGTACGGTGGCAGCGGCGGCTTGGCGGGCACCGCGCGCGTTTTGTGCTTGATCGGACAAAAATAGGCCTCGGTTTTGCCAATCACTGCGCCGGCAAACGCCACCACGCCCACGCCGTAGGCGCAATAAGTGCAGTGGAACTTCGATACCCAATCCAAGTATTTCAGTTCCTGGCGGTCAAACACGATGTAGTCACGGCGGGAGACCGGAGTGACTTTGTACACCGGAAAACAAATCGCTTGGTACGCGCAAATGCACACATCCAGAAACAGCAGCGGCACCACCATGCTGTAAATCACCGGCCCGGTGATGATGTTGATGGGCCGCGACCGCCGCAGCAGGGCGACAAGTCCGAGCCGTTGCTTGTATTTTTCGCTGCTTGCAGCGGGTGTTTCAGACGTCATGTGATGCACCTTGGGGTGGCGACGGTTGGTCGCTTGGGTTTTTTCGCGGGGAGGGCGTAGCCATTTAACGGCATTTGCCACGGGCCTGCGCGGCGCACGGCACCGGACCTTGACCAGCGTCAAGTGGCGGCTGCGAGACCGGTGAATCACCCGTCTGCAGCCCTGTGTTTGGTGGCTGGAAATTCCCAGGGACTGGCATTGACTTGGATCAGTCCGCCAGCGGCTTGAAGGCCTAGGATGCGTTTTGCTTGCGCGCAGTTCCTTTGTTTCGGAGTACCCCATGCCTTTGCAAATCATTGACCAAGCGCTGATGCAGCCCGTGGACTACTGGTCCCTTGCGGAGGTGTCCGAACTGTGCGAGATCGCGCAGTACGAAATGCAGGAGCTCATGGAGTACGGCGCGCTGCAGTCCGATATCGTGCTGGGCGAACAGGTCTACTTTGCCGCGCAAAGGGTCAATGACCTGAAAGTGGCCTGCGCCCAGCGCCGCGACTACGATTTAGATTTGTTTTCTGTCGTCCTGGTGATGGGGTATTTGGACGAAATCGACAAGCTCAGGCAGCAAATCCGTGGCTACCAGGCGCAGTGTGGCCAGGCAGCGCATTAGTCCCTCAGGGCCGTGCGCGCGCTGCGTCGGGGCGGATAATGCGGCGCTCATGCGCGTGTTTGTATCCCTCAGAGGAAAGTTGTGAAATTTTTGATGCATTGCTTGCTTGTCCACCCCCGTCGGCTATTGGCATTTATCAGCCTGTTCTGTCTGAGCTTGCTGGCCTTTGGCCTGTATTTGCAGCACGTCGTCGGTTTGGAGCCGTGCCCGATGTGCATCGTGCAGCGCTATGCCATGGTCTTGGTGGCGCTGCTCGCAGGTTTTGCAGCCACCCGCACTTCCCGCGGTGCCTTATTGAGCACGAGTCTGGGATTGCTGCTGATTGCGGCCCTGGGCGGCTTTGTCGCTGCGCGGCAAAGCTGGTTGCAGTGGTACCCACCCGAGCTGCAAGCGTGTGGACGTGATCTGTATGGAATGATCGAGAACTTCCCGCTGCAGCGCGTTATCCCCATGGTGTTTAAAGGCAGTGGCGACTGCTCGGTGGTGGACTGGACTTTTTTGGGTGCTTCGATTGCGAACTGGTCTTTTGTCTGCTTTTGTGGCGTCGCCCTGAGCGCTGCACTGCTGGCGCTGACCCAGGCGCGGCGCTAGCCCCGATTTGTACGCCGCCGCTGCGGGCCATCGACCAGCAGCGCGGTGCCCAGGCGACGCCCACCCCGAGTGCCCCATGACCCAGCCCCATCTCCCCCATGCCGCCCAAGCACCCAGACCTGCAGCGACGGCGCAGCGCTTTGGGCTTTCCCATCTGCGAGGTTGGAGGGCGGTGCTGGTTCTTTTTTACACCGCAGTGGCGCTGACAGTCATCGGTTTTACCGGTTTTATTGCGCTCAACGCGGTGCAAAACCATGGCCTGGTTCCGCCGCCTCGCGCCCTAGCGCCTTACGACTGTGCGGGTGCTGATACGCCCTTTATGTTCCAGTATTTGCATGGGACCGAGCGCGTCAAGATCAGCACGGCCACTGGCGTGCTGGAAGGCACGCTGCACAACAACCAGCTGGACTGGGGTAGCTTTGGCAGCGACGCCAGCCAGCTTGGTTTTGTGCCACCAACCGAAATCAGTGCGCAGGACGCCCAGTCCCTCACGCTGCGCGGTCCGGGCGCCTTCACCATGCCGTGCGTCCGCTCCGCCCCCGAACGCAAGGCATCCCCCACCCATTAGGCCGCACACCAGGCACACGACCATTTTTGGGGCTGCTACGGCTGCGTGCTGTGCTGCTCGCGGCCGCCCCGACGGACTGCGTGCGCCGCGTCAAAGACACCCATGCGAACCAGGGCGGCGGCCCGGCCGGGGCATTGGCTAGAACTTCAGCTTGCCTGTCAGTATGTCAAACCACATGCGCCAGTCGCCCATGAGGCTAAAAAGCGGGTATTTGAAGGTGGCCGGCTTGTTGTGCTCAAAAAAGAAGTGCCCCACCCACGCAAACGCGTAGCCCTGCAGCAGCGCCAACAGCACCAGCCAGCCCGTTTGCGCCGTCATCGCCAGTGTCAGCAACAGCGCCGCAATGCTGGTGCCCACAAAGTGCAGCCTGCGCGACACCGGGTGGGCGTGCTCGCCCAGGTAAAAGGGATAGAAGTCGGCGAAACGGGTAAACCGTTCCTCGGTGGACATGCGGGGGTCCGGGGACGCCATTTAGCCCACCACCCGCACCGCCGCACCGTCCCCTTGCGCGGCAATCACGCCGATCTCAAACACCTGCTCGCCGCTCGCGCGCAGTGTGTCAGCGCAGGCAACGGCGACGCTGGCGTCTACCACCACCACCATGCCGATGCCGTTGTTGAAGGTGCGGTTCATCTCGATGTCGTCAATGCCCGCCGTGGCTTGCAGCCAGGCAAATAGCTCGGTTTGCGGCCAGCTGCCCTTGGTCAGTACGGCGGCGCAGCCTTCGGGCAGCACGCGGGGAATGTTCTCCAGCAGGCCGCCGCCGGTGATATGGGCCAGGGCCTTGATGCCGCCTGCGGCGTCGGTGTGCGGGTGCGCGGCCAGGGCGGCGAGCACGTTTTTCACGTACAGGCGGGTGGGCTCCATGAGCGCCTGTTTGAAGGGTTTGCCGTCCAGCGTCGCGGGCAGATGGTCGCCCGCACGCTCAATGCACTTGCGCACCAGACTAAAGCCGTTGGAATGCACGCCGTGCGAGGCCAGGCCCAGCACCACATCGCCCGGACGCACGCTTTGGCCGGTCAAAATCTTGGACTTTTCCACCGCGCCCACGGCAAAACCGGCCAGGTCGTATTCTCCGGCGGGGTACATGCCGGGCATTTCTGCGGTTTCGCCACCAATGAGTGCGCAGCCTGAGAGTTCGCAGCCCTTGGCAATGCCGCCAATCACGGCGGCCGCCGTGTCCACGTCAAGCTTGCCGCAGGCAAAGTAGTCCAAAAAGAACAGGGGCTCAGCCCCTTGCACCAGCACGTCGTTGACGCTCATGGCCACCAGGTCAATGCCCACGGTGTCGTGCATATTCCACTCAAAAGCGAGCTTGAGCTTGGTGCCCACGCCGTCCGTGCCGCTGACCAGCACCGGCTCTTGGTAGCGCTTGGGCACCTCAAACAGGGCGCCAAAGCCACCAATACCGGCCAGCACGCCTTCGCGCATGGTTTTTTTGGCCAGCGGTTTGATGCGCTCGACCAGGGCGTCGCCTGCGTCAATGTCCACGCCGGCGGCTTTGTAGGACAGGGGGGAGGAGGATGGCACGGAGGAGGTCATAGGGTCAAAGAAGCGGGTAGGGCGGGCCGAAGGGGCGTTTCACTGAAGGACTGGCGCTGCCGGGCACCGGGCTGCCGCACAGGGGCCGCCCGATAGAATCAGACTCGGATTTTACGGGTTCACCCCGAAGCACTTTGGAGGCTGATTGACAGATTCGCAGAAAAGTTTCGCCGCCTGGGCCACGATTGCCAGCATCTTTGTCCTGATGCTTTGGTTTTTGGCCCCGGTCATGGCGCCTTTTATCGTGGCGGCGGTGCTGGCCTATGCGCTCACGCCGCTGGTGGATTGGCTCGACGCTGCGGCCCATGGCCGGGTGCCTCGGGTCTTGGCGGTGCTGGTGGTGGAACTGCTGTTTGTGGTGGTGGCGCTGGGTTTGGTGCTGCTGGTCGTGCCGATTTTGGTCAAAGAGCTGCCGCTGATGCGCGACCAGTTGCCCCTGTTTTTGGACAAGCTCAATTCCGCGGTGCAACCACTCTTGCGCAAATTGGGCGTCAAGCTCAGCCTGGACTTGCCCAGCATCAAAGCCTTTGTCACCACCTACCTCAACGCCAATTTCGAGGACACCCTCGGCTCGGTGCTGGCTTCGGTCAAGCTCGGTGGCAACGCGGCCATGGCGGTGGTGGGCAATGCGGTGCTGATTCCGGTGGCGCTGTTCTACCTGCTGATGGACTGGGAGCGCTTTATGCGCACGCTGCGTGAGCTCATTCCGCCACGCTTGCGCGCCGCCACCGACAGCTTTTTGAACGAGGCCGACCAGGTGCTAGGCGAATACCTGCGCGGCCAACTGATGGTCATGGGCGTGCTGGCGGTGTATTACAGCCTGGGCTTGGGTCTGTTTGGCTTGGACTTGGCGCTGCCGATCGGCACTTTTACCGGCTTGGCTGTTTTTGTGCCCTACCTGGGCTTTGGGCTGGGGCTGGTACTGGCCTTGTTGGCCGGGATGTTGGAATTTTCCGCCAGCGGCGGGGCCACCCAGGCGGTGGTCATGGTTGCGGTGGTGTTCGGTTTTGGCCAGCTGCTGGAGAGTTTTTTCCTGACCCCGCGCCTGGTGGGCGAGCGCATTGGCCTGCACCCGCTGGCGGTTATTTTTGCCTTGCTGGCCTTTGGCCAGCTGTTTGGCTTTGTGGGTATTTTGGTGGCCTTGCCCGTTAGCGCGGTTCTGCTGGTTGCGGTGCGCCGCGTGCGTGCGGGCTACCTCGCCAGCGGCCTGTACCAGGGCCGTGGCCCGCGCCGGGGCTAGCGCGCCAGCATGCAGCAAATCGCCCTGGACATCGGCCTGGCCCCCACGCCCACGCTGGACAACTATTTTCCCGGCCCCAACAGCGCGACGCTGCAGCACCTGAGGCAGTGGCTGCAAACCAGCGTGCCCACCCCTGTCACCTACTTATGGGGTCCCGAAGGCAGCGGCAAAAGCCATTTGCTGCACGCGGCGTTTGCGGGCTTGTGCGCCCAGGGCCACACCGTGGGCCACCTGGACGCCCACAGCGCGGCCGCCTGCGACTTTGACGAGCGCTGGGCCGCCGTGCTGATGGACGATGTGCATCTGTACAGCCCGGCTTTGCAGCACACCGCTTTTAGCTGGTTTGTGCAAGCCCACACCTTGCAGCGCCCGGTGCTGGCTGCGGGTCTGCTGCCGCCCAGCGCGCTGGCGCTGCGCGAAGACTTGCGCACCCGCCTGGGCTGGGGCCAGGTGCTGGCGCTGGACTTGCTGACCGAGGCGCAAACCCGCGAGGTGCTGCGCCACGCGGCGAACGCGCGCGGTCTGGCGTTGAGCAACGAGGTGATGGACTTCACCCTGCGCCGCTTCAGCCGCGACTTGGGGCACTTGATGCAACTGCTCGATGCCATGGACCGCTACGCCCTGCAAACCCAGCGCGCGCTGACCATTCCCCTTGTGAAATCAATGCTGGAGAACGCATGACCCTCCCGAAGTTGGCCCTGTTTGACCTGGACCACACCCTTTTGCCCATCGATTCCGACTACTCCTGGGGCCAATTCACCGCCGCGCGCGGCTGGACCGACCCGGTGGAGTTCACCCGGCAGAACGACGCCTTTTACGCCCAGTACAAGGCGGGCACGCTGGATATTTTTGAATACGCCCGCTTCGCCACCGCCGCCTTTGTGCGCCAAGGCGAGGCGAAGAGCCTGGCCGCACACGCCGACTACATGCGCACCGTGGTGCAGCCCGCGCTCACACCCCAGGCCCTGCAGCTGGTGCAGCAGCACAAAGACGCAGGCGCCACCGTGATCGTGGTTACCGCCACCAACGAGTTTGTGACCCGCCCAATTGCCCAGGCATTTGGCGCTCACGAACTGATGGCTGTGGACCTGGAGCGCGACACCGCGCCGGGGGGCAGCGGCTGGTTTACCGGCGAGGTGCGCGGCATTCCCAGCTTTCGCGAAGGCAAGGTGCTGCGCGTAGAAGCCTGGCTGGCCGCGCGCGGCCTGGGCTGGGCCGATGTGCACAGCACCTTTTATTCAGACTCCATCAACGACCTGCCGCTGCTTGAAAAAGCCAACGTGCCGGTGGCCACCAACCCCGACGATCCGCTGCGCGCCATCGCCCAGGCACGCGGATGGCGCATACTCGAACTCTTCAACTAGGCGCAAGTTGCCTGGCCCCGACCGGCCAGCACGCTGCCACGGCAGCGCAAGCGCCACAAGGAAACATGATCAAAAAATTTATCAGCAAGCTTCTCGGCCTGCCAGGCAGCAGCGCTGCGGCGCCAGGAAAACCCAACTTCGGCAAGCGGGTCGAAGTGCCTGTGAGCAGCCACGGCATTGATGTCAGCCTGGTGGACGAGCGTGCCGCCAACGTGGTGCGCACCCTGCAACAGGCCGGTTTTGTGGCCTATATCGTGGGTGGCGCGGTGCGCGACCTGCTGCTGGGTCTGCGCCCCAAAGACTTTGACGTGGCCACCGACGCCACGCCCGAGCAGGTCAAAGGCCTGTTTCGCCGTGCATTCATCATCGGGCGGCGCTTTCGCATCGTGCACGTGGTGCATGGCCGGGGCCGCGAGCACGAGGTCATTGAGGTGTCCACCTTTCGCGCCTACCTGGACAACGCTGCCGCCGAACAGGTGGCCGGTAACGAGAAAACCAGCAAAAGCGAACTCGCTGGCATGAAACACGCCGTGGATTCGACCGGCCGCGTGCTGCGCGACAACGTCTGGGGCCCGCAAGAAGAAGACGCGGTGCGCCGCGACTTCACCATCAATGCCATGTACTACGACCCGGCCACGCAAATCGTGGTGGATTACCACAACGGCCTCAAAGACGCTAAAAACCACACCCTGCGCATGATTGGCGACGCAGCCGTGCGCTACCGGGAAGACCCGGTGCGCATCATCCGCGCGGTGCGCTTTGGCGCCAAGCTCAGCGCCCTGGGCTTCAAGTTCGACCCCAAAACCGCTGCGCCCATTGTCAAGTGCCTGCCGCTGCTGGCCGACGTGCCGCAAAGCCGCCTGTTTGACGAGATGCTCAAGCTGCTGCAAACCGGGCACGCGCTGGCGTCCATCGCCCAGTTGCGCAAGCTGGGTTTGGCGCGCGGCATTTACCCGCTGCTCGACGTGGTGGTGGAGCGGGCGGACACGCCCTTTGTCAACGCCGCGCTGGTCGACACCGACCGCCGCGTGGGCGAAGGCAAACCCGTGGCGCCCAGCTTTTTGCTGGCCTGCGTGCTCTGGGGCGAGGTGCGTGACGGTTGGGCCGCGCGCCTGAACCAGCGCCAACACAGCCACCCGGCGCTGCAAGACGCCATTGACGACGTATTCCACGCGCACATCGGCGACGTGTCGGGCCGGGGCAAGCTGGCCGGTGACATGCGCGAGATCTGGATGATGCAGCCGCGCTTTGAAAAACGCGTGGGCAGCGCGCCCTTTGGCCTGGTGGAGCAAGAGCGCTTTCGCGCCGCCTTTGACTTCATGCGCCTGCGTGCCGACATTGGCGAAGTGGACGAAGTCCTGGCCGACTGGTGGCAGGAGTTCAGCACCGCCGACGACTTGCTGCGCGAAGACATGGTGGACCAGGTGCGCCAGGAAACACAAAAGCGCGCCCGCGCACCCAAGATGCAGCGCGCCCCAGCGCCTGAGGGCGGCGCGGCAAATGCCGGCCCGTCCCCCAAGCCCGCAGCGAACGTGCAGCGCGAGGCCGCCCAGGGCGATGCGCCTGCGCAAGCGGACGCCAACGACGAAGCACCCCGCCCCAAACGCCGCCGCCGCCGTCGCACGGGTGGCAGCGGTGCCGGTGAAGGCGCCGCGGGCGGCGAAGGCGCTGGCGCCCCGTCTGGCGAGCACCCCGGCAACTGAGCGGTACTGAGGGCGGCCCCGGGCCATGCGCGAAAGCGTTATCGCCACCATCGGCCTGGGCGCCAACCTGGGCGACGCCCCGGCTACGGTGCGTGCGGCCATGGCCTCTATTGCCGCGCTGGCGCAAACCCAGCTGGTGCTTTCCTCACGCCTTTACGCCAGCGCCCCGGTGGACTCCAGCGGGCCCGACTATGTGAACGCTGTGGTGCAGGTGCGCACGGGCTTGAGCGCCCCAAAGCTGCTGGCCGAACTCCAATCCATTGAACTTGCCGCCGGGCGCGAACGCCCCTACCGCAACGCCCCGCGCACCCTGGACCTGGACCTGCTCTTGTATGGCCACGCCCAGATCAGCAGCCCCGCGCTCACCGTGCCCCACCCGCGCATGCAGCAGCGCGCTTTTGTGCTGCTACCGCTGGCCGAAATCGCCCCCGCCCTGGTGGGCGCTGCCGCGCTGGCCGCTGTGCAAGACCAGACGGTGCGCGCGCTGCCCGATACATTGGAATCTGACCCCATTAGTTGAGCTCCATTGGTTTGGGTTCGATGTGGCGCTACCATGCGCCATGACCCAAGCCTCGCTCCCGACCGCACCGTTGCCGCCCGCACTCGGCGGCGTTCACACCCTGTTGGCCACGCCTGCGGGCCCCATCAGCCTGTACCAGGCGCAAGCCGATGCGGGCGCCGGTAGCGCCCCGGTGCTGCTGCTGATCCACAGCGTCAACGCCGCGGCCTCTGCCGCCGAGGTGGCGCCTTTGTATGCGCACTACCGCAGCCAGCGCACAGTGGTGGCGATGGAGCTGCCCGGTTATGGCTTGTCGGACCGCAGCGACCGGCCCTATACCTTGCGGCTGATGACCGACGCGGTGCACGCCGTGGTGGCGCACTTGCGTGCTTTGCAGGGTGGGGCGCCCGTGGACGTGGTGGCGGTGTCGCTGGCCTGCGAGTTTGCGGCCCGCGCCAGCGTGGAGGCGCCGCACAGCATCGCGCGCCTGGCGCTGGTCAGCCCCACGGGGTTTAGCGGCACGCGCAGGCGCTACGGCCCCCCCGGCGGCAGCCGGGGCGTGGCCTGGCTGTACCGTGCGGTAAGCCGCCCGTTGTGGTCGCAGTGGCTGTTTGACACGCTGACGCGCCCGGGCGTGGTGCGCTATTTTTTGAAGCGCACCTGGGGTGCCCCGCAAATTGACGAGGCCCTGTGGCGCTATTGCGTGCAAACCGCGCGCCAGCCCGGTGCGCGCCATGCGCCGCTGCATTTCTTGGCGGCCAATTTGTTCAGCGCCGATGTCAATGCCTTGTACGAGGCGCTGACCTGCCCGGTGTGGATGTCCATGGCCACGCGCGGCGACTTCACCGACTACCGGGGCCGCGACACGGTGCAGGGCCGCGCCCACTGGCAGATGCACCGCATCGAGGGCGGCGCCTTGCCGTACTTTGAAGACCTGCCGTCCTTTGCCGCGCGCTTAGACCCTTTTTGGGTCCGGCCCTGAGGCCTCAGGCCAGCGCGGTATGCGCCGTCCTGCGGGCGCAAGGCCCGCACCTGCGCCGGCTGGCGCGCTGAAAAAGTCGCTGGTGAATGACGCTTTGCTGAGGCACATCAGGTCGCCTTGAGGCCGCGTGCCTAAGATCAATTCTTGCAAATCCCCATGCCGCCGTGCTGGGGGAAACCGCCGCGCCCCATCCAAGCTGAAGAACCATGCCGGAGAACCCTGTGCCGCAGACCATAGACCAAATTTCTGAAATCATCCTGGAGTTAAGGGCGGAGTTGGGCGAAATTCGTGACACCTACAAAGGCGTTAGCCAGAGCTATATGGTGGCGCTGGCGACGCTCAGCGACTTGACGATTCACAGCGCGGAGGCGGCCAAACGTGCCGCCAAGTCTGCCGAGCAATCGAAGATCGCGGCCATGAACGCCATGGTGGCGGCCAAAGAGGCCGCCTCCGACCCCAAACTGCTCAGAGTCGTGGAAGCGGCGGTGACTGCGGCCATCGCCGCCGCACTGGCCGCGGTGGAGTCTGCCGCCGCAGCAGCAGCGGCTTCCGCGGCCGCTTCGGCCGCGGTGGCGCACCAGGCGGAAACCTCCTTGCTGAAGGCCTCTGCGGAGGCGGCGGCGGCGTCACGCCTGGCCGCAGACGCTGCGGCCGAAGCGGTGCACCTGTCCAACCAGGCCCGCGAAGTGGTCGATGCAGCCCACAAGCGGGTGTCGCAAGCCGACGGCCGTGGTAGCCACTAGGCGGGCCGCTGCAATGGCGCAGTCCTGGCTACCGTCCCATGTTGTGGTCCGGCGCAGCTTGGCCGTGGCTTACCAAGACCCGGTTGGAATACTGATGCTTGGGAACGGCTCGCCTGCCGCCGGCTTCGGCACGCCGGTCTTGCCCCAGCCCTTACCGTACCCCTTGGCGGTGCAGCAGGACCATTTGCGTGGCTCGGACATGGAGCGTCGGCTTGAATTGCTGCGCAAGGACATCCAGGCCCAGCGCCAAGAGCTGGTGGCGCTGGTAGCGCCCCTGGGTGCGGGTGAGAAGCAACTGGCGGCCGCCAAAGAGGCCGGCGTGGCCAGTGACGCGGCCCTGCTGGCGCTCAGGACGCTGCATGAAAACTCACTCGAGACCATACGGTCCAGCGACCGGGTGATTGATGCGTTGAAACTCCTCATCCAGCGGGACGGCAAAGACGACGCGGTCAAGCTGCGTACGTTGCAGGAGCTGCAAAACATCATCGAAAAAAACCGCGTCAACCTGGAGGCCAACGCCGTCGCGCTCAACGCCGTCAATGCCCTTGCCTTTACCGACCCCCTGACCGGTTTGCCCAACCGCCGCTTGCTCGGTGACCGCCTGCGGCAAATGGTGCTCAACAACCGGCGGTTTGATACCTACAGTGCGGCCATCTATATTGACCTGGACAAGTTCAAACACCTCAATGACGAGTTCGGCCACGAGTGTGGCGACCAGCTCTTGGTGGCGGTGGGCCAGCGCCTGAAACTGGCCGTGCGCGCGTCCGATACCGTGGCACGCTACGGCGGCGACGAATTTGTGATTTTGCTGGACCGGCTGACCGGCAGCCTCATCGATGCCCGCGCCGAGACGGAGATGATTGTCAACAAGATCGCGTCGCACCTGCAGCCCGCTTATCCTTTGCGTGTCCACGCCGCCGCCGACGGTGAGCGGACCATTGACTACGCAATTTTTGCCAGCATGGGCGTTGCCATGTTCGCGGGCGACCCGGCGGAGGAGGCGCGCATTCTGGACTGGGCGGACGAGGCCATGTACTGGGCCAAAAACGAGGGCGGAAGAAGCTACCGCTTTTATGACGCCGTCAGCTCCATCGAGGCGACACTGACCCGCCTGTACGCGCTGGCCACCGACAACGACAGCGAGACCAGCGGCCACGGTCTGCGCACGCGGCAATATGTGAAGGCGCTGGCCAAACGCAGCCAGGCCATGAATTTGTACCCGGAGGCGCTCAGCGAGGAGCTCATTCAGCGCATGTACAAGACCACCCAGCTGCACGATATCGGCAAGTCCAAAATTGACTACGCGGTGCTGCACAAAAGTGCCGCCTTGACGCCCGAAGAGTGGCAGGTGATGAAGACCCACACCACGCACGGTCGCATGATCCTCGAAGAGGCCAGGCGCAGCAGCGACAGCCTGGACGCATTGTTGAACACGGCCATCGACATTGCCGAGGCGCACCACGAATGGTGGGATGGTTCGGGCTATCCCAAGGGCTTGGCCGCGCACGACATTCCGCTGCCCGGGCGCCTGATGTGCATTGCCGACGTGTATGACGCCCTGATCAGCAAACGCGCTTACAAAGATGCCTGGAGCCACGAGCTGGCCTGCCAGACGATTATTGCCAACAGCGGGCGCCAGTTTGACCCTTATCTGATCGAGGCCTTCAAGAAAGAGCAAGACAGCTTCAGGCTGATCGCCGAATCCATCAAGGACTGAGGCGCCGGTCTGGCCGACGCTGCGGCCACCCTTCCAACACGCGAATAACTCGCTAACAACACGCGTACAAAAGCGGGTCATTGCCCCGCCTAGAATGGTTGTCGATTCGTCCGGCCGTTCTGCGGCTGCGGCGGATGCTCCCGGGGCGCTTGCCAAGGCGCGCCTGTGCTGGCACCCCAGTCCTCTTCTTGTTCAAGCCCCTTGCCATGCGAACATCACGCCTTCTTCCTCTTGTGTTTTTGCCATGGGGTATCGCCAGCGCGCAGACATCGCCGCCCGCGTCCGCCTTGTCCGAGCAGGATTTTCTGGCGCCCATGCCCATCGTGCTGTCGGTGTCCCGCCTGGCGCAGCGCCTGGACGAGACGCCGGGCGCGGTGACCCTGCTGAACCGCGACTTCATCCGCAAGACCGGCGCGCGCGACGTGGTTGACCTGCTGCGCCTGGTGCCGGGTTTTCAATCCACCACCAGTTTCGAAACCGACGCGCCCATGGCCTCCTACCATGGGCACAGCACCAATGTGGCCAACAAAATTCAGGTGCTGGTGGACGGGCGGTCGGTGTATTCGGGCTTTTTGACCGGCTCCACCGGCCTGGGCTGGCAGACGCTGGCGGTCGACGATATCGAGCGCATCGAGATTTTTCGTGGCACCAACTCGGCCACCTACGGGGCTCGGGCATTTTTGGGGGTGGTCAACATCGTCTCGCGCGATGTGGCGACCACCCACGGCGCAGCGGCTTCGGTCACCACTGGAGAAAACGGGGTGGCCGACCTGGGTCTGCGCCTGGGCTGGGGTGAATCCCCCAATGCTTTTCGCATCAGCGCAGACAGCCGCAGCGACGACGGCTTGCGCAAGGTCTACTTCAACGGCGGACGTGCGGCCGGTGACAACCGCGTCGAGCGGGTCAACGTCTCATCCCACTTTGTGGCCGGTGGCGGCGCGGAGATGGAAGTGCGCGCCGGCGCCGTGAACACCCGCGCCACCACCGGGGACACCGAAAGCCCGGGCAATGCCGAGCGCCCGCGGTATTTGGGTTCGCGGTTTCTGCAACTCGACTGGCACAGCGTGCTGGCCAAGGACCAGGACATTGCCATCAGCGCGTCACACACGCACAACGCGATCAGCGACCGCTTTGCATTCTTGGACGAGAAATACAAATACGCGCTCGGCGGCCTCTACTACGGCACACTGATTGAGCAGGAGGGGCAAGAGGCCAATGACGCGCTGTCGTTCCAGCACACGCTGCGGCCTTCTGAGGGCTGGGACCTGGTCTGGGGTGCCGAACTGCGGCGAGAACAAATCGTATCCGCGCGTGGCTTTGACACCCGGGGACAGGTCAGCAGCGACTTCTTGCGCCTGTTTGGCAACGGGCAATGGCGCTTGGCACCCCGCTGGCTGCTAAACGTTGGCGCGCTGGCCGAGCACAGCGACCTCGGAGGCGACTCGGTGTCGCCGCGCGCCATGCTGAGCTGGCAACTGGCACCTGGCCACACCCTGCGCGCGGGCGTATCCAGCGGTTTTCGCCCGCCCAGCGCCTACGAAAAGTACGTGGGCTATCGCTTTTATGACATTCATGGCCAAAACCCGACGCCGCTGTACGTCCGGGGCAATCCGGACCTGGTATCCGAAACCGTGGTAGCGCGCGAACTCGGGTATTTGGCCGATGTGCCGCAGTGGGGTGTGAGCGCGGATGTGCGGGTGTTTTACGAGCGGGTGGAGAATGGCATTGCCCAAATCAAAACCATTCCGCTGCAATACGTCAACGGCGACCGCTACGAGATTACCGGCGCCGAATACCAGGTGACTTGGGCCCCGACGCGCCAAACCCGCATTTTTTTCACCCAGACGGGGATGGCGACGCGCGTGGACGCTATCGCAACTCCGGGCGCGGGTGATGGCTACATGCCCTACATGGATGCCGACCGGTACTTCAGCCTGACGCACGGAATACCCCGCTACAGCGCCTCGCTCACCGCCATGCACACCCTGGACAACGGCATGAGCCTGACCTTTATGTACAACACGGTGCAAGACATTCCTTTGATTGCCGACAGCGTGCACTTGCAATCGATGCAACGCAGCGATGTACGCCTGGCCCAGCCCTTTCGGCTGGGTGGCGCCCAGGCCGAATGGGCTGTGACCTTGCAAAACCTGGATGTGCCTTACCAGGACGGTAACGCCCATTTCTACTTCGACCGGCGCGCCCTGGTGTCCTTGCGCGTGCATTACTGAGCCCGTGTCGGTGCCGTACCGCGTATTGCGCTGTTGGGTGTGTCTGCTGTGGGCCCTGTGGGCCGCCGGTATGGCGCAGGCCGGCGGCGTGCTCGTGGTCAGCAGCGGTGCGAGCAACGCCGGTTACGCGCAGACCGCGCAGGCCCTGGTCGCTGCGCTGCAACAACTAGGGGTGCAGGAGCTTGCACAGCGCGAAGCACAAGAGGTAGAGACCATGGACTTTACCGGCACGGCCTTGCCCAAAGTGGTGGTGTCGCTGGGCGTTGAGGCATTGCGCCAGGTGTTGAACCGTGACCTGCGCACGCCCGTGATTGCCGCCCTGGTTCCGCGCCAGAGTTTTGAAGCCGCTGTCAGCCGCGCCGGCAGCAAGACGGCCTCCTTAACCGCCGCCGTTTACCTGGACCAGCCCGTTGCCCGCCAGCTCGAGCTGCTGCGCCTGGCCATACCCGCGGCGCGCCGTATCGGAGTGCTGTGGGGGCCCGAGTCTGAGGCGCAGCAACCGGCCTTGCAGGCTGCATTGCGCGCGCGCACCATGCAAGAGGTGCCTGGGTATGTGAGCGGCTCGACGCCGCTGTTTGAGGCCCTGCAGTCGGCCATGGAAGATGTACAGGTGTTGCTGGCCTGGCCAGACCCGAAGGTCTACAACAGTGCGACCGTTGCCAATATTTTGCTCACCACCTACCGCGCCCGGGTGCCTGTGATGGGGTTTTCCGCGGCCCTGGTGAATGCGGGAGCGCTGCTATCGGTGCACAGCACGCCCCAGCAAATCGGCCAGCAAGCCGCGCAAATGGTGCGCACCAGCTTGCAGTCGGGCTTGCCGCCGGGTTCGCAGTACCCCGTGGAGTTTGAAGTCGCCGTCAATGAGCGGGTAGCCCATACCCTGGGCTGGGAGCTGCGCGCTGCGGACCTGTCCGATCGGCTGCACAAACTGGAGAGGAAGCCCTGATGTTGGTCAGACTTCGCTCGCGCATGGCCGCCGCCGCCCTGGTTCCGGTGGTGGTGGTGGTGGTCGCCATCGTGGCGGTGTTTTTGAGCGTGCGCCTTGATGACCTCGACAGCGCCCATCGCCAGCGCGGAAGCTTGCTGCTGCGCCAGCTTGCGATGGCCAGTGAGTACGGCGTCTTTTCCGGCAACCGGGCCAGTTTGCAAGCGGTGGTGCAATCCCTCGCGCAGGAGCCGGACGTGCGCAGCGTCGCGGTGTTTGACGCCAATGGCGCCGTGCTGGCATGGGCCGGCAGTTGGACCCCCGCGAGCTACCGCGACCTGGCGTCTGCGGCGCAGGCCAGCCAATGGCGTTCGCAGGATGTAGATACCTTGACGGGCCGCATCGAGGCGCAAAGCGTTGTGCCGGATGATTTCTATGGCAGCGCCGGGGGAGGGGGTGCCGCGCAGCCGGTGGCTCCGCTGGGTTACGCGGCCCTGGAAATGTCCCACGCGCGCTTGCAGTCCCGCGCGCACAGCCTGCTGATGTGGGCCACCGTTCTGGGTCTGTCTGGCATCGTGCTGGCCTGGCTGATTGCAGAAAGCCTGGGCCGGCGGGTGATGCAGCCAGTGATGCGAATTTCACAGCGCATCGGGCAAATTGGCCAGGGCGACTTTGTGCCCCAATGGCCATCCGGTACCGCAGACCCCCTGGCTTCTTTGCATCTGGGCCTCAACACCATGGCGCAGCAACTGCGCCAGGCCCGCGATGCCCTGGAGCAGCGGGTGGAAGTGGTGACCCAGGAGCTGCGCCAAAAGAAGGAAGAGGCCGAGTCGGCGACGATGGCCAAATCGCGCTTTCTCGCGGCTGCCAGCCACGACCTGCGCCAACCCACCCACGCCCTGGGAATGCTGGTGGCGCGCCTGGGCCAGCTCCCCATGGACGAAACCATGCGCGAGGTGGTGCGCAGCGTGGCCTTGTCGGTTCAGGCCACACAGGACTTGCTCGACGCACTGCTGGATGTGTCCCGCTTCGATGCGGGTGCCGTGCAGGTGGAGGTGCAGCCGGTGAATCTGACCGCGTTGCTGGTACAGGTACGGGTCGGCCTGGCGGCCACGGCCCAGGCCAAAGGGCTTCGCCTGCGCGTTCGCACCGGCACTGGCGCGCTTTGGATCATGAGCGATGCCGTGCTCTTGCAGCGCATTCTGATGAACCTCGCGCACAACGCGGTGCGCTACACCGAGCGCGGCACCGTGCTGATCGCCTGCCGCACCGTTGGCGCGGGCCAGCAACTGCGTATTGATGTGCTTGACAGTGGCATTGGCATTTCACCCGCACACCAAACACGCATTTTTGAGGAGTTTTACCAGGTGGGGAACGCCCAGCGCGACCGCACCTACGGGCTGGGCCTGGGGCTGAGCATTGTGGACCGGGGCGCGCGGCTTTTGGGTCACGCCATCGGACTGCGCTCGGCGCCGGGCTGCGGCACCCGGTTTTCTATCACCGTTCCCCTGGCCACCAGCCCTGCGCCAGCGCCGGTGCATTGGCCGCAGGAGCCAGCGCTTGCCGAGGGCGCAGAACCCGGCAATGTGATGGTGATCGAGGACGATGTGCTGGCGCTCGACGCCATGCGCATCTTGCTGGTGTCTTGGGGCTACCAGGTCTGCGCGATGCCCGACCTGGCACAGGCCCGCCAGGCGATGCTGCAGGGTTTTAAGCCCCATGCGCTGGTGGCGGACTACCGCATAGGCAGCAGCGAAAACGGCATTGGCGCAATCGCCAGCCTGCGCACGCTGGCCGGTCAGGCGCTACCGGCTTGCCTGATCAGCGGCGATGCGGATGCCACGCTTATTGCGGCAGCCAGCGCGGCGGGCTTGACCCTGCTGCACAAGCCGGTCCGTCCCGAGCCCCTGCAGCGCTTTTTGCGCCAGGCCATGGCGGACGCGAAAGACAGCGCTTAGTCCGTCTTTGCAGCGGGCTGCATGGCGCGGGGCAACAGCCCCTGGCCCGACCGGGCATCGCGGATGGGCGCAAAAAGTGTCTGCTAGCACCCTGCAACGCCGCAACGGCCGCCACCACCGCTCAAGGCAGTATGGGGTGGTGCGTCATGTCCAGGTGCAGCATGGTGCCCGTGTAGGGGTGGGCACGGGCCACGTCTTCGTCCAGTTCCACACCCAGGCCAGGCGCGGTGGGCGGAATGATGTAGCCGTCTTGCCACTGGATGGGTTTTTTCAGAATCTGGCTGTGAAAACCCGTCCAGTCCAAGATGCTTTCCTGAATCAAAAAGTTGGGGCTGCAAGTGGCGAGCTGGATGTTGGCCGCGCCCACCACCGGGCCGCAATACAAGTGCGGCGCAATTTGTACGTGGTAGGCCTCGGCCATGGAGGCGATTTTTTTACCCTCCAAAATGCCGCCCACGCGCCCCAGGTTCATCTGCAAAATGGCGGCTGCGCCTTCTTCGAGCACGCGCACGAACTCCCACTTGGTGGTGAGCCGTTCGCCACAGGCCACCGGAATGGTGGTGCCGCGCGCCACTTTGCCCATTTCGCGCTGGTTGTCCGGTGGAATGGGTTCTTCAAACCACAGCGGGTCGTATTTTTCCAGGCGCCGCGCCAGGCGAATGGCGCCCGCCGCGCTCATTTGCCCGTGGGTGCCAAACAGCAGGTCGGCCTGGCTGCCCACGGCCTCGCGCAGCATGCGGCAAAAGGTTTCGGAGCGGTCCAGCTCGGTGAGAGACAACTGGCGGCCGTCGTAGATGGAGTAGGGGCCTGCGGGGTCGAACTTCAGGGCGGTAAAGCCCATTTTCAGGTACTCAGCGGCGCGCTCGGCGGCCAGCACCGGGTCGGCGTAGACGTTGGTTTGGTCGCCGTCTTTGGGGTAGATGTAGGTGTAGCTGCGCAGTTTTTCGTGCACCTGGCCGCCTAGCAGCTTGTAGACGGGTTTGTTCACGTCTTTGCCCACTATGTCCCAGCAGGCCATCTCGATGCCGCTCAGAATGCCCATGGTGGAAATGTCGGGCCGCTGGATAAAGCCGCTGCCGTAGACGCTGCGCCAGATGCGCTCGGTGTCATACGGGTCTTTGCCAATCACGCAGCGCTCCACCACGTCTTTGACCATCTGTTCGACGATGGCGGGATGGTAGGGCAGGCTGTAGACCTCGCCCAGGCCTTCGATGCCTTCGTCGGTGATGAGCTTCAAAAACACAAAGTAGCGCCCGCCAAAGCCGGGCGGCGGGTTGCCTACGACAAAGGTTTTAACGTCGGTGATTTTCATGGTGTCTCCTCTTTTTTAGGGGCGCTGGCAGGCGTCCGCCGTTCAGGCGGCGCTGTTGATAACTTTGTATTCCAGGTAGTCCTGCAGGCCAAAGCGGCCCCATTCGCGCCCGTTGCCGCTTTGCTTGAAGCCGCCAAAGGGCGAGCAATAGTCCTGGCCCGTGCCGTTGATGGACACCGTGCCCGCGCGCAGGCGCCGCGCCACGTGCTTGGCGCGCGCCACGTCGGCGCACTGGATGTAGGCGGCCAGGCCGTAGGGCGTGTCGTTGGCAATGGCGATGGCGTCTTCTTCGGTGTCAAAGGGAATCATCACCAGCACCGGGCCAAAAATCTCTTCGCGGGCAATGCGCATCTGGTTGTTCACATCCGCAAACACGGTGGGACGTGCGTAAAAGCCCTTGTCGAAGCCTTCGGGCCGACCCAGTCCGCCGCACAGCAGGCGCGCGCCCTCATCGATGCCAATCTGGATATAGCGCTGCACGGTGTCAAACTGGCGTTTGGACGCCAGCGGGCCAATGCCGTTGCCCTTGTCCGCTGGGTGAATCACCTTGACGGCTGCCCCGGCTTGCGCGGCGTATTCCACCGCCTGGGCGTAGACCGAGCGTTCCACCAGCAAGCGCGTGGGCGCGTTGCAGCTTTGGCCGGTGTTGCTCATGCATTTGTTCACGCTCCAGCGCACCGCTTTGTCGACCTTGGAGTCGGCAAAAATGACGTTGGGCGACTTGCCACCCAGCTCTTGCACCACGCGCTTGACCGTGTCAGCCGCGTGCTTGGCCACCGAAATACCTGCGGCAGTGGAGCCGGTGAACGACACCAAATCTACGTCGGGGTGGCTGCTCAGCACCGGGCCAATCAGCGGGCCGTCGCCATAAATCAGGTTGAACACGCCTGCTGGGTAACCCGCCTCGTGCACAAATTCGGCTACCAGCTTGGCGGAGAGCGGCGCGTATTCGCTGGGCTTGAGCACCACGGTGCAACCGGCCAAAAGCGCGGGCGCGAGTTTGGAGACTATCTGGTTGAGCGGCCAGTTCCAGGGGGTGATCAGCACGCACAGGCCAATGGGTTCGCACACCAGGTCGCCGTTGGGGCCGCTGCGGGTTTCCCAGGGGTAGTCTTTGGCGGCGTCCAGCGTGGCCTTGATGTGGCCGGGGCCGCATTCGGCCTGCGCGTCGTAGGCCCAGTCCCAGGGCGCGCCCATTTCGGTGCTCAGGGCTTGCGCCATTTCGGTGTAGCGGCGCTCAAAGGCGGCTTGCAGTTTTTGCAGCAGCGCGGTGCGGTGCGCCAGCGTGGTTTGGCTAAAGCTGTCAAAGGCCCGGCGGGCGGCAGCGACGGCGCGGTTGACGTCATCAGCGCTGCCCATCATCACATCTCCCACCACCGATTCGTCGCCGGGGCTGACCACCGGGTGCACCGTGTGCGCGCCCACGGGCTCCACCCAGGCGCCGTCAATGTAAAAGTTGCAATGTGTCATGGTGTTTTTGCTCCCAAAAAAGGTGTTTGCCGCACTCAGGCCAGGCTGATCCAGGTGGACTTGGTTTGCAGGTAGGACAGCAGGCTGTCCTTGTGTTTGTCGCGCGAGTTGCCGCTTTGCTTGTAGCCGCCAAAGGGCTGCGTCATGTCGCCGTCGCCAAAGCAGTTGACCCAGACCACACCGGCTTGCAAGGCTGCGCTCACGCGGTGCGCGGTTTTCAGGTCGGCGGTCCAGACGCTGGCCGCCAGGCCATAGACCGAGTCATTGGCCAGTGCGATGGCCTCGGCCTCGGTGTCAAAAGCCTGGACGGACGCGACCGGGCCAAAGGTTTCTTCTTGCACGATCGCCATGTCCTGGCGTACTTGGGTAAACAGGGTGGGGGCCACATAGGCCCCGGCCGGGTTCAGGCCTGCGGCCAAGGGCGGCAGCACCTGGGTCGCGCCTTGCTCTAGCGCGCGGGCGATGCGCGCCTGTACATTGGCACGCTGGGTTTGGCTGACCAGCGGTCCCATGGTGGTGGCCGGGTCCAGCGGGTCGCCCGGCTTGTACAGGGCGGCAGCGCGCTCAATAAAGCGCGCCACAAAGCGGTCGTAGATGGAGCGGTGCACCAGCAGGCGCGAGCCCGCGTTGCAAACCTGGCCCGCATTGTCAAAAATGCCGCCCACGGCGCGGTCTACTGCGGCGTCAAAGTCATACAGGTCGGGCATGAAAATTTGCGGGCTTTTGCCCCCGGTCTCCAGCGCCACGCGCTTCATATTGCTCTGGCCCGCATAACCCAGCAGCAGCTTGCCCACGGCGGTCGAGCCGGTGAAGGTGATCTTGTCCACGTCCATGTGCAGCGCCAGCGCCTTGCCCGCCTCGGCGCCCATGCCGTTGACCACGTTGAACACGCCCGGTGGGCCACCGGCATTCACAAACAGTTGCGCCAGGCGGGTGCAAGTCAGCGGCGCCTGCTCGGCGGGTTTGAGCACCACGCTGTTGCCTGCGGCCAAGATGGGTGCGAGCTTCCAGACCGCCATCAGCATGGGGTAGTTCCAGGGCGTAATCGCGCCCACCACGCCCAGCGGCTCGTGGGTGATGGTGTGCAAGGCGCTGGGGTCGGTGTGGGTGACGGCGCCTTCGATCTTGTCAATGCATTCGGCAAAGTAGCGAATGGTTTTCAGCACCTCGGGCAGGTCGATGTTGAACATGTCCGAAATCGGCTTGCCCATGTCCAGCGTTTCCAAGAGCGCCAGCTCTTCGCTGTACGCCTCCACCAAGTCGGCCCAGCGCAGCAGCGTGTCAGCCCGCGCACGTGGCGCCTGTTTCGCCCAGCGGCCATCGCGCCAGGCCGCAAGGCTGGATGCCACCGCGCGGTCCACGTCCGCCGCCTGGCCGCGCGCCATCTGCGCCAGCAGCGCGCCGGTGGCGGGGTTGACGCAGTCAAAGGTTTCACCGGCCAGCGCTGGCACGTAGTGGCCGTCGATGAACAGGCCGGTGGCAATGTCGATGCGGGCAGCGCGGGCTTGCCAGTCTTGGTGGGTCAGGGTGGCGCTCATGGTGGGAACTTATTCCGCCACGAGTTCGGTGGGGTAACCGGGCGCGCGCAACTCCAATCCACAAGCGGCCTCAATCATGCGCACCACCTCGGGCGACTGGGCCTGGCTGCCGTACAGGCCGCGCGCGCGGCGAAATATTTGCTGCGCCATGGAACCCAGCTCCAGCGGCACGCCGATTTTTTCGGCAATGCTGTTGACCAGGCCCAGGTCTTTGCAGGCCAGGTCCATATTGAACTTGACGTTGTAGCTGCCCGAGAGCACCAGCTTGGATTCGGTCTCGTGCACAAAGCTGTTGCCCGAGCTGGCGCGGATGGCGCGGTAGGTGGCGTCCGGGTCCACGCCGTATTTGGCCGGCAGCATCATGGCCTCGCCCGCAGCAATCAGGTGGATAAAGGCCAGCATATTGGTCACCACCTTGACGACCGACGCGTTGCCCATCTTGCCCATGTAAATGATCTCGCCGCCCATGGCCTCGAGAATGCTTTGGACGCGCTCAAACGTGCTTTGCTCGCCGCCCACCAACACCGTGATCTCGCCCGAATTGGCCAGGTGCACGCCGCCCGTCACCGGGCATTCCAGCACGGTAATGCCTTTGGTGGCTGCCACATCGGCCAGGCGCAGCAGGTCTTCCATGTCGGTGGTGCTCATCTCGATCCAGGTGCCGCCGCGCTTCAAGTTCTCAAATACGCCCCCTGGGCCTTCCACCACTTTGCGCGACACGGCGGGCGAGGGCAGCACGGTGATCACCACGTCCGCATCGCGGCAAGTGCCGGCCACATCGTCCGCCCACTGCGCGCCTGCAGCCAGCAGGCTCTTGGCCAGGTCTTTATTGAGGTCATTGACGGTGACGGGAAAGCCCGCCTTGACCAGATTGGCGCACAGGCCTTCGCCCAGTGCGCCCAGGCCGATAAAACCGATACGAAGTTTGGAAGTGCTCATGCGGCGTCCTTGTGCTCAAAAGTTGAAAATCAGAAGAAAGGTTTAGCGGTTGACGTCCACCACCACACGTCCACGTGAGGTGCCGGCCATAAAGTCTTTGGCCAGGGCCACCACCTCGCCCAGGCCCACCACGCGCTGCATTTGCGCTTGTGCCGGGGCGGCAAATTCGGTGGCCAGGCGCTGCCAGGCGGCCATGCGCCGCGCTGTGGGGCACATCACCGAGTCCACACCCAGCAAGCGCACGCCGCGCAAAATAAAGGGCATGACCGTGGTGTCCAGTCCAAAACCACCGGCCAGGCCGCAGGCGGCCACGGCGCCGCCGTAGTCGATTTCGCTCAACATGCGGGCGAGCACTGTGCCGCCGACCACGTCCACCGCGCCTTGCCAGCGTTGGGTGCCCAAGGGTGCGGGCTTTTCCTTCCACTCGGGGCCGCCGATCACGTCTTTGGCGCCCAGGCCCATCAGGTAGTCACGGTTTTCATCCGGACGCTGGCTCAAGGCTGTCACTTCATAGCCCAAGCGCGCCAGCAAGCTGATTGCCACGCTGCCCACGCCGCCATTGGCGCCGCTGACCAAAATCTTGCCGCTCTTGACGCCCGCATCCTCCAGCGCCATCACGCACAGCATGGCGGTCAGACCTGCGGTGCCAATGGCCATGGCGCTTTGGCTGCTTAAAGCGGCGGGCAGCGGAACCAGCCACTCGGCTTTGACGCGCTGCATCTGGCTGTAGCCGCCCCAAAAGCGCTCGCCCACGCTCCAGCCAGTCAGCACCACCTTGTCGCCTGCCTTGTAGTCTGCGCTGCTGGACTCGACCACCGTGCCCGCAAAGTCAATGCCCGGCACCATGGGAAAGCTGCGGATGATCTTGCCCGTGCCGGTGAGCGCCATGGCGTCTTTGTAGTTGATGCTGGAGTAGTCAATGGCCACCAGCACGTCACCCGCAGGCAGGTCGGCCTGGGTGATGTGCTTGAGCGTGGGGACGGGTTTGCCATCGACTTGGTCAACAACAAGGGCTTGGAACGGTGTGGTCATGGTTACGCTTACAAGAATGAAGTGGAAAGAGGGGTCAATTAAACGACAAGGCGGCGCTTAGGCGTTGTCGGCCAGCACCATGTCGGCGCCTTTTTCGGCGACCATGATGACGGGCGCGTTGGTGTTGCCCGAGGTCACGGCCGGGAACACCGAGGCGTCAATCACCCGCAGGCGCCGCATGCCGTGCACCCGCAGGCGCGCGTCCACCACCGCCGTGGCCGAGTCCGGCCCCATGGCGCAGGTGCAAGACGCGTGGTAGACCGAGCCGCCACGCTTGGCAAAGTCGGCAAAGATGGCTTCTTCGCTTTGCACCTGGGCGCCTGGCAGGTGCTCGCTTTGCACAATGTCGGCCAGCGGCGCAGTGGCCGCAATGCTGCGCACCATGCGCGCGCCTTCCACAATGTCCTGGCGGTCGTGTTCGGTGGTGAGGAAGTTGGTGGTAATCAGGGGCTTGTCCTGCGGGTTGGCCGATTGGATGCGCACACTGCCCCGGCTGGTGGGCCGGCAGGTGTTGAAGGAGATTAGGAAAGCGGCAAACGGATCGGGGTTTTGCAGCTGAAAGCGCTTGCCCACGGGCGCGGTGTTGGCGGTGTAGCTGATGGGGTTGAAATACAGGTGCAAATTGGGTTGCGCCAGCCCTGGGCGGCTGCGCACAAAGGCGCCAGCCTGGTTCACGCTCATGCCCAGCGGGCCCTTGCGGTCGAGCAGATAGCGCATGCCCGCCCACACTTTGCCGTACCACGGCCCCAGCGTGTTGTTAAGCGTGGGCACCGTGGACTTGAAGAAGTAAGACACGCACAAATGGTCTTGCAGGCCCTGGCCCACGCCCGGCAGGTGGTGCACCACGGGCACGCCTTTTTCGGTCAGCAAGGCCGAGTCGCCTACGCCTGAGAGCTGTAAAAGCTGGGGCGAATTGATAGCGCCGCCGCACAAAATGACCTCTTTGCGGCTTTTGAACTGCTGCGTGGCGCCGTCCACCACGCATTCCACGCCCACCGCCTCGCGCGCTTGCAGCAGCACGCGGTGCACCAGCGCGCCGGTGCGTACCGTGAGGTTGCTGCGGCCCATGGCCGGGCGCAAAAACGCGTTGGACGCCGAGGCGCGCACGCCCTTGCGTATCGTCATTTGCCACAGGCCAAAACCTTCTTTGCGCGCGCCGTTGAAGTCGGTGGTGCGGCCATAGCCCAGCGCTTCCCCGGCTTTCAGGAAGCGCTCGCACAGCGGGTGCACCTGGTCGGCAAAGTCGCTCACCGTGAGTTCGCCCCCAGCACCGTGGTGTTCAGAGGCACCCCAGACGTGGTCTTCGGATTTTTTGAAGTAGGGCAGCACATCGCTCCAGCCCCAGCCGGGGTTGCCCGCGTCGCGCCATTCGTCGTAGTCGGCATGCTGCCCGCGCATGTAGACCATGGCGTTGAGCGAGCTGCTGCCGCCCAGCACCTTGCCGCGCGGCCAAAACGAGGTGCGCCCGCCCAAGGCGGCGTCGGGCTCGGTGGTGTACATCCAGTTGTATTTGGGGTCAGAGAAGGTGAGGCCGTAGCCCAGCGGAACTTGGATCAGCGGGCTGCGGTCCGAGCCACCGGCCTCTAGAAGCAGCACCCGGTCTTTGCCGCTGGCGCTCAGGCGGTTGGCCAGCACGCAGCCGGCCGATCCGGCGCCCACGATGATGTAGTCGTATTCGTTCATGGGCTGGAAGTTAGCAGAAGCTTGGGCGGTGGGTTGAAGGGCGGCGTAAGTGCGCGATGGCTGCACGGCGTACTATGCAAGAGGATTGGATGCCGACAATGCGTTCAAATAAAGTAATTGCCCAGAAAATGACGCCCCATGTCCTTTGAACAACTCATCTCCACCGCCAGCCTGGGTGACGGCAGCAAGCCCAAGTACCAGTCGATTGCCGAAGACCTGGCCCAAGCGATTCTGAACGGCCAGGTACCCATGGGCGAAAAGCTGCCGCCCCAGCGCAACCTGGCCCGCCGCCTGGGCGTGACCACCGGCACTATCAGCCGCGCCTATGCCATTTTGGAGCGCCAAGGCCTGGCCACGGCCCGGGTGGGCGACGGCACCTATGTGCGCTCCGCTGAGCATGTGCCGGACGCGGGCGAGGCCGACCACCAGCAACCCATAGACCTGGCGCACAACGTGGCCATGGTGGGTGACGAATCCAGCGCCTTGCAAACGGCCTTCCAAAGCCTGGCCCTGGACGGCGAACTGATGCGCCAGGTGCTGAGCTACCAAAGCGAGACCGGCATGCGCCGCCACCGCGAGGCCGGCGCCCAGTGGTTGCGCCGCTTTGGCACCAGCGGCCAGTGGAACCGGGTCATGGTCACCCACGGCGCCCAGCACGGCCTTGCCTGTGTGCTGCGCACCGTGGCGCGCCCGGGCGACGCGGTGTTGACCGAGTCGCTCAGCTACCCTGGCCTGCAGGCGCTGGCGCGCTCCATGCGCTTGCAGCTTATTGGCGTGGAGACCGACGAACAGGGCATGGTGCCCCAGGCGCTGGAGCGCGCGGCCAAGACCTTTGACACCAAGTTTGTCTACTGCGC